>NZ_QNFZ01000825.1 GCF_003313395.1 Nonomuraea lactucae
CGCGCGAAGGGCGTGCGCCTGGCCGCCGAGGCGGCCGAGGCCGTGCCCGTGGAGGCCGACGCGGGAGCCCTCGGCCGGGCGCTCGGAAACCTCGTGGTGAACGCGATCCGGCACACGCCCTCCGAACGGATCGTCGTGCTGCGGGCCGCGGTCGAGTCCGGGATGGCGTGCCTGTCGGTCTCCGACTGCTGCGGCGGCATTCCGGAGGACGACCTGCCGCGGGTGTTCGAGGTGGCGTTCAGGGGCGAGAGCGCCCGCACCCCCACCCGGGACGGGGGAGCCGGGCTCGGCCTGGCGATCGCCCAGGGCATCGTCGAGGCGCACGACGGGATGATCGGCGTGGTCAACGACGGGCCCGGGTGCCGTTTCGAGATCCGGCTCCCTCTCGTGAGGTGATCCGCCCGGCGGGATGAGGTGTTCGGCTGACTAGGGGTGGCGGTCAGGCGGACTCCGGCAGTGGGGCGAAGGCCGTGCCGAAGGCCTCGGACATGGCGCGGAACGTCGGGCAGGGCCAGCGCCACATGCAGCTGCGGCAGCGCAGGATCGGATGGGCGGTGTCGCTGGTTATGCCGCCGGCGTCGCGCGGCTGGTGCAGGTCGAGCAGCCGCAGGGTGAGCTCGGCGAACGCGAGCAGGTCCTCGCGGGCGCCGGTCAGGAAGTCGAGGTCCTCGACGGCCAGCCGGGTGCGGACCGGGACGAAGCCCTCGTGGTTGACGAGGCCGCGCAGCCGCTTCGCCTCCTCACGCCAGGAAGCCGCCTTGTCGGTGCGGATGAGAATGGTCTCCAGGTGCTCGCGGAGCCGTTGCCGCTGAGGATCTTCGGGTTGTTCACTGTTCATCGCGTTGAGCGGGCCCGTGTCTCGCCCAGCCCCTCCTTCTCGGTGAAGTGTTCCGGCCGCGCCGGTGTCACAGTGTCAAGCTTCGCGTACTCTCCGTCCCCATGAAGCCCAAACGGATGACAAAAACCGGTGCTTACCCTCTCGGCGTGACAACGTGACCGGAAGGCTCCGCGCCGCTAGCCTGCCCATGTGGAGCTCAAGGTCTCGACTCGATCACATGCCGGCCATGCACTCGTTGCGGTCACCGGCGAAATCGACCTCTATACGGCACCCCACCTGCAGTCGGAGTTCAGCCGCCTGCTGCAGGACGGGCCCAGCCAGGTGGTCATCGACATGTCCGGCGTGGATTTCTGCGACTCCACGGGGATGAACGTCCTGCTTTCGGCGCTCAAACGCATGAAGGAGCGCGGCGGCTCCCTGCACGTGGCCGCCCCGCGCCCGGCCGTACGCAAGATCCTGCAGGTCACCGGCCTCGACTCGGTGTTCATCGTGCATGACGAGGTGCCGCAGGAGTTCCTCATCGCCGAGGGATCATGACGGCTGGCGAGCACGGCCCTGAGCAGGGCCCGGCGGGTGGCTCGGCAGGTGGCTCGGCGGGCGACACGGCCGTCGTCGTCCCGGCCAAGGACGAGGCCCATCGCATCGGCGCCACCGTCACCGCCGCCCTGGCCCTGCCCGGCGTCGACCTGGTCGTGGTCGTCGACGACGGCTCCGCCGACCAGACCGGCAGGGTGGCGCGGGCGGCGGGCGCCAGGGTGGTGCGTCACAGCCGCAACCGCGGCAAGGCCGCCGCCATGGAGACGGGCGCGGAGGCCGTACGCCTCCTCGACGCCGAGACGCCGCGCCACTTACTGTTCCTGGACGCCGACCTCGGCGAGACCGCCCGCGCGGCGGCCGCCCTGATCGCGCCGGTCCGCGAAGGCAAGGCCGACATGGCCATCGCCGTTTTCGCCACCCGGGTCAAGCTGGGCGGCCACGGCGTGGTCGTCAAGCTCTCGCGTGAGGGCATCCGGCGCGCCACCGGCTTCGAGGCCGCGCAGCCGCTCAACGGCCAGCGCTGCCTCACCCGCGACGCCTTCGAGGCGGCCCGTCCCCTGGCCCACGGCTTCGGCGTGGAGACCGCGCTGACCATCGACCTGCTGCGCAAGGGCTTCCGGGTGGTCGAGGTCCAGGTGGAGATGAGCCATCGCGCCACCGGCACCGACTGGCGAGCCCAGCTCCACCGCGCCAAGCAGCTCAGGGACGTGGCTCGGGCACTGGCGACCCGCGAGCCGCTGATCGCCCAAAACCTCAACAAACTCCGCGCCAACCGCTGATCCGCCCCGCGCAAACCTCTCATACAGCGACGCTTCTCACCTTCTCTGGGCTGAGGCACCTGAACGGGGACGCACCTGGAGGGTCGGCCGTGTGGCCTTACGGCGGCAGGGTGTGGCCGGGGTGTGCTGGAATTTGCGGATGACTTCGGAGACGCGGAGCGCGAGGCCCGCCACCCGGCTGCCGGGGCCGGCCGCGGCGGCGATCGGCGGGTCGGTCCTGCTGACGATCACCATCGGCCTGCTCGGGCCGTCCGCGATGGTGCCCGCGCTGGGCGGGCCCGCCTGGCTCCCGCCGTTCTCCCTGGACGCGCGCCCCGATCCCCGACTCGTGGTCGGCCTGGCCGCCGCCGCGATCCTCCTCGGCGGGCTCGGCACGCTGGCCGCCCTCGCCGCCACCCGTGCCGAGGTCCGCCCAGGAGCCCGTGCCGAGGTGCCCCCACGGCCAAGTCCCGAGGCCCGGCCAAGTCCCGAGGCTCGGCCAAGTCCCGAGACTCGGCGCGAGACAGCGACGGGAGCCTCGGACGCCCTTCGCGAGGGCGCGGCCGCCGCACGGGTGCTCGTGCTGCTCGGGTGCGTGGTCGCCGCGGTCCTCGCCTTCCTGCCGCCCTCCGGCTCGGGCGACCACCTCAACTACGCCGCGTACGGGCGCATGGTGGTCCTGGGCGTCAACCCCTACACCCACGGTGCCACCGACCTGCCGGGCGACCCCATCGCCGACGCCGTCGAGGAGCCCTGGCGCGAGGAGCCGAGCGTGTACGGCCCCGTCGCGACGGCGGCGCAGGCCATGGCGAGCTGGATCGGCGGCGACTCGCTCAAGCTCACCCTGTTCGTGCTGGCCCTGGTCAACTCGGCCGCGTTCGTGGCCACGGGTCTGCTCATCGACCGATTCACCCGCGACGATCCCGCCAGGCGCCTGCGGGGCGCGCTCCTGTGGACGGCGAACCCGCTCCTGCTCTACCAGCTCGTCGCGGGCATGCACGCCGACACGCTCGCCATAGCGTGCATGGTGGCCGCGCTCCTGGCCAGAGCCCGGCCGGCCGTATCGGGGCTGCTTCTCGGCCTGGGCGTGGCCGTGAAGGTCAACGCCGGGCTGGTCGCCCTCGGGCCCGCCTGGGAGCTGCGACGCCGCCCGGGTCGCCTGGCGCTGATGGCGGGGGTCGCGCTGGCCGTGGTGGTCGCCGGATACGCCCTGGCCGGGGCCGACGCCGTCAGCCCGGTGACCCGCACCAGCAAGTCCGTCTCGCACGCCTCGTTCTGGAAGCTCGTCCAGGGGTGGCTGCAGGCCGTCGTCGGCGAGGGGAGCGCGTATCGCGCCGAGATCCAGATCGGCTCGCTGGTCGTTCTGGTGGTGGTTGCCTGGTCGCTGTTCCGGCTGGCCGGTCGGCTCTGCGGCGCGCTCTCGGCCGAGGTGGTGGCGGTGGTGCTGGTCAGCGCGTACGTGTTCGCCACGCCGTACGTGCTGCCCTGGTACGACGGGATGGCGTTCGGGGTGCTCGCGCTGGTGGCGGCCACGGCGCTCGACGGGTTCCTCGTCGCGCACCTGCTCGTGCTGTCCCTGGCCTACCTCCCGGCGCGTGTCGTGGGGCAGCCGGAGGACCTCGAGTGGCTCAGGACCGTCGTCAGGCCTCAGGTCGTTCCATGGGCACTGCTGGCGCTGACCGCGGCGCTGGTGTGGTGGGCCTGGCGAGCCGCAGGGCGCGTACGGACGCCGCGAGCGTCAGCGGCACCGCCACCGTGAGGGCCATGGCGGGGATGGCGATCCCCGAGTCGTTCATCAGGAACCCGATGAACGCGCAGGTCAGCGCGCCGAACAGGCCGGCTCGGAGGGCCGGCGCGAGGGCGTATGCCTGGCCGAGGGCCGAGGCGCCCCAGCGCGACGGACGGTCGAGCACCAGGAACAGGAAGGCCAGGGCCACCAGCGACAGGAGGGTGAGCGACCAGTTGCCGACGGTCACGCCGACCATCGCGCCGAACTTGCGGCCGACGACGGTCAGCGCCTGGCCGTCGATGATCTGCTGTACGAACGTGCCCAGGTGGGTTCGCTGGGCTGCCGGGCGCAGCCAGTCGACGACGGCGATGGCGCCGATCAGCGCGGCGCCGGCGAGTCCCACGAGGAGCAGCTTCACCACCGAGACCCGGCGGCCGGACAGCAGGATCAGGAAGACCGCCAGGCCGACCACGAAGGCCGGCACGCCGCCGAAGTCGGCGCCCCACGACGGCCACCCGTCCGCGAAGATCGCGAACCCGCCGTACCCCACGCAGACCGCCACCACGGCGGGCCTCCGCACGCCCTGGCCGAGCAGCCACTGGGACACTCCCGCCAGGGCGAGGATCGTGCCCGTCGAGTAGATGGCGAAGGCGATGTTGCTGAAGCCGTAGAACCTGCCCCCGGTGACGGGCTCGTAGCCGGTCACGGCGTTCACCTGGAGGGTGGAGCCGGTCATCACGTCCAGGAGCAGGGACACCGAGGTCACGGCCGCGACCACGGTCAGGGGGCCCATCACGTGACCCCGCCACGGCCCGGCGAACGCCAGGCCGGTGATCAGGCCCGCGATGGCGAGGATCGTGACGATCACAGCCAGCATCGGGGCCGGCAGGGTCCACCAGGGCACGAGCTGCGCCAGGAACGTGGACACGGCGATGGCGCCGCTGAGCACGGCCACGACCTGCACGGTGACCAGGACCCCCGACGCGCCCGCGTCGTCCACGAGCGCGTCGTCGTCCGCGGGTGTGCCGTCCTCGCCGGGGGCGCTGTCTCCGCCGGGGGCCACGGGGGCCCGCGCGCCCCGCCGGCGGCGCAGGGTCAGCGCGGCGAAGGCGTAGAACAGCAACACCACCGTCACGAACACGGCGAAGAACGGCCCGCGCACCTCACGCAGCACCTGGCTGGCCAGGTCGGCGTCCACGAGCTCGGCGACCGTGGCGGCCGGGGTGGCCGGCGCGGATCCGCCGTTCTGCCAGCTCCGCCCGACCATCTCGCGCGGCTGTTCCAGGCCCAGGGCGGCGACGGCGGTGGCCGTCACGTCGTTGATCGTCACCAGGGCGTCCTGGCGGGTGGAGGTCGCGGTGAGGTGGCCGTGCCGGTACGGCTCTCCGCCGGGCGATGGGCCGGTGGCCAGGGCGAGGTGCAGGTGGGGGTTCGGGGTGACGTCGGAGACGCCCGCCACCAGGACGGTCGTGCCGCCCGGCAGCCTGCCCAGGAGCGCGCCCACGCGGCGGTCCGCCCCCTCTGCCGCCGCCCGCCTGGTGGCCGTGGGCATGGGCGTGGGCACGCCGTACTCGTCCAGTGGGCGGGCGGTCCAGGCGGTGGCCAGCTCGGGCGCCTCCAGGACGATCAGGTGGTACGGGGTGAGATCGGGAAGGGCTTCCACACTGTCGGCGTATCTGGCGACATGTCCGGACCCGTCGGCGGCGGCGAGCGCGGCGCCCGGGCCGATGGCGGCCACCCGGCCG
>NZ_QNFZ01000827.1 GCF_003313395.1 Nonomuraea lactucae
CCCGGCGAGCTGGCGCGCGGCCGGGCTGTCCGGGGCGGCGCCGCGGTCGAGGAGGGCGCGCAGCCCGGGTGACGAGGCGGGCGCGTCGCGGTAGAAGCGGAGGAACGGCACCGAGGCATCGGCCCCGTACCGCTCCAGGAAGTGCTCAGCCGCCGTCAGCTTGACCAGCAGGTCGGGGTCGAACACGCCCGCCAGGCGGCGCACGGTGTCCAGGTCACGGAGCACCGGCCGCCAGGCGGGTCGCCCGCAGACGACCGGCGGCTCGGGCGACACCGCGGTCTCCAGCCGCACGCTCGCGTGCGCAAGCCGCACCTTCCCGTCGCCCTCCACCCCCACCCCGTCACCGGGCACCGGTGCCGCCTCACCGCCATCGGATGCCTTGTCGCCGAGGCGGGCGAGCAGCCATCCGGCCACGTGCCGGATCCGCTCGCCGTACGTGGCCTCCACCGCCTCGCGGAGCGCGGTGGGCAGCCAGGGCCGGTCGGGCGAGTCGCCGGGCAGCACCTCCTCGACCCACGCCGCGAGGTCGGCCAGCGGGTCCAGGGCCTGGTCGGCGAAGGGCCGCCGCCGCTCCAGCAGCCCGATCCCCAGCAGCCGCTCCACCAGTCCGGGCGAGGCGACGGCGCGTTCGAGCGCGCCCACCGTCGGGTCGGTGGTGGCGCCAAGCCAGGCGAACACCCCGGCGAGCGTGGGCTCCGCCGGCAGCCCGGCCTGGGAAGACCCGGAGGGGGTGGGCCCGCAGGGCAGTCCGGCGAGCGCCTCCCGTTCACCGGCGCCGAGGAACCACAGCCGCCCGTCCTCCTGCCACAGGCTCGGGTTGATCCGCACCTCCACGGCCTCGCGCAGCCCGGGCCGCCTCGACAGCGCCTCCCAGATCCGCCACACCGTGCCCAGCTCGATCTCGGCCACGGCCTTCCAGCGCAGCCGCCCCGCCGGCGCCTCGGCCGGGCCGTCGTCGGCCCAGCGGCCCAGCCCGCTGATCATGAACGCGGCGTGCGGGCTCGTCGTGGCAGCGGCGCGGGCGACGTGCCTGGTCAGGCGGGCGAGCACGGGCAGCTTGGGCACCGCGTCCGGGGAGGCGAGCCAGCTCTCCAGGCGGGCCGACAGCGCGGGCCGCGAGCACGCCAGCCCGCGCAGGAACGCGTCGTCACCGGCCAGCCGCCGCAGCACCTCCATCTTGCCGGTCAGCTCCGCGGCCAGCAGCTCGGCGAGGCCGTCCCCGGGCTCCCCCTCCATGTCGAGGAGCTCGTCGACCAGCTCCCAGGTGCGCGCGAACCGCAGCTCCTCCAGCCCGGCGGCGGGCAGCCCCGCCACCCGCACGCCGAAGGCCTCATCCGGCCGGTAGTCCATCGCGTTCCCCCTGTACGGCTACTGGCGTCACTTTGCTGGGCGACGCGCCCGAGGGGAACGCTGCACACCGCACCTTTACCTGTTATGCGCGGTGAAATAGGTCGCCATAGACGTCGACCGCCTGCCGCCCGTGACTACCTGTGATGGTGTGACGTCTGTCTCCAGGCTTGCGCCGGACCGGGAGACCTGTCGTAATTAGGTTAGCCTTGCCTACTGCCGCACTGCTTGCCATACCGCGACTATCGCGCCCGGAGTGACCGTGTTCGCCAGCTACCTCATCGGCCTGCGTGAAGGGCTGGAGGCGACGCTCGTCGTCTCGGTCCTCATCGCCTTCCTGGTCAAGAGCGACCGCGGGGACAGGCTCCCCCATGTATGGACGGGCGTCGCCGCCGCCACCGCGCTGTCGGTCGGGTTCGGCGCGCTGCTCACCTTCACCGCCGCCAACCTCGCCTACACCAGCCAGGAGCTGTTCGAGGCGATCGTCTCGCTGCTCGCCGTGGCGTTCGTCACCTGGATGATCTTCTGGATGCGCCGTACGGCCCGCGGCCTGTCCGGCGAGCTGCGCGGCAGGCTCAGCGACGCCCTCCAATTGGGCTCGCTGGCCGTCGTCGCGATGGCGTTCCTGGCCGTGGTGCGCGAGGGCCTGGAGACGGCGCTGCTGTTCTTCGCCTCGGTGCAGGGCGCCACCACCTCGCCGGCGCCGCTGGCCGGCATCACCCTCGGCCTGCTCACCTCCGTCGCCATCGGCTGGGGCATCTACCGCAGCGCCCTGCGGATCAACCTCACGACGTTCTTCACCTGGACGGGGCTGCTGCTGATCCTGGTGGCCGCGGGCATCTTCAAGTACGGCGTGCACGACCTGCAGGAGGCCGGCGTCCTGCCCGGCCTCAACGCGCACGCCTTCGACATCAGCGCCGTCCTCCCCGCCGACTCCTGGTACGGCACGCTGCTCGCCGGCACGATCAACGTCACGCCGCAGCCCAGCGTGCTGGAGGTCGCCGCCTGGGCCCTGTACCTCGTCCCCACCCTGCTCCTCTTCCTGCTCCCGCAGCGCGGCAAGAGGGTTCCCTCCTCCACGTCCACCGCCTCCGCGGCCTGACCCCCGCGGCCCGAACAGGAGCAACATGCCCAGTCCCACCCTCCGCGCTCTCGCCCCGGCCCTCGGCGCGCTCGCCCTCGCCGGTCTCGCCGCCTGCGGGTCAGGAGAGCCGGCCGCCACCGGCTCCGCGGCGCCGGCCAAGCCGGGGAAGATCGCCGTGGCCGCGTCCGACACCGAGTGCAAGGTCGCCGCCGCCGAGGTGGCCGCCGGCACCACCACGTTCGCGATCACCAACGGCGGCGGCAAGGTCACCGAGTTCTACGTGTACGCGCCGGGCGACCGCGTCATGGCCGAGGTGGAGAACATCGTGCCGGGCCTGACCCGGGACCTCATCGCCGAGCTGCCCGCGGGCACGTACGAGACGGCCTGCAAGCCGGGCATGGTGGGCAAGGGCATCCGCAACCCGCTCAAGGTGACGGGCGAGCACAGGCCGCTCACCAAGGACGCCAAGCTGGCCCAGGCGACCGCCGACTACAAGCGCTACGTCAAGTCGCAGAGCGAGACGCTGCTGGTCAAGACGCAGGAGTTCGTCGACGCGGTCAAGGCCGGCGACATCGCCAAGGCCAAGGCGCTGTATCCGGTCTCCCGTACGTACTGGGAGCGGATCGAGCCGGTGGCGGAGATCTTCGGCGACCTCGACCCGGCCATCGACGCCCGAGAGGCCGACCTCGCCGACGGCGAGGAGTGGACCGGCTTCCACCGGATCGAGAAGGACCTGTGGATCAAGAAGGACGTCGGCAAGGACGGCCCGATCGCCGACAAGCTGATCGCCGATGTCAAGACCATCGTCGCCAAGGCGAACGCCACCGACCTCACCCCGCTGAACCTCGCCAACGGCGCCAAGGAGCTCCTCGACGAGGTCGCCAGCGGGAAGATCACCGGTGAGGAGGACATCTGGTCGCACACCGACCTGTGGGACTTCGACGCCAACCTCGAAGGCTCCAAGGCCGCGGTGCAGGCGCTGCGCCCCGTGCTGGAGGAACGGGCGCCCGACCTGGTCAGGACGCTGGACGAGAAGTTCGCCGCGGCCGAGGCCGCGCTGGCCGTGCACCAGAAGGGTGACGGCTGGAAGCTGCACAACGAGCTGACCAAGGCCGAGCTGAAGAAGCTCTCCGACGCGATCAACGCCCTCGGCGAGCCGATCAGCGGGATCGCACCGATCGTGGCGAAGTAGACCGATCGTGGCGGAATAGAAACGCGCAGTACGAGCTGGAGGCAGACGTGGCGGAGAGCGGGAGCCAGGCGACGAGCGACGGCGGCGCCCGGACGGAGGGCGAGCGCCTCAGCCGGAGAAAGCTGTTCGGCCTGGGCGCGGCGGGGGCCGCGGTGGTGGGCGCGGGCGCGGTGGCCGCCCGCTCGCTGCTCGACGAGCCACCGGTCGCCCACGCCTCCTCCACCTCCGCCCCCGTCCCCTTCTACGGCGAGCACCAGGCGGGCATCGTGACGCCCGCGCAGGACCGGCTGCACTTCGTCTCCTTCGACGTCACCACCGGCAAGCGGGCCGAGCTCGCCGACCTGCTGCAGGAGTGGACGGCCGCCGCGGCCAGGCTCACCCAGGGCAAGGAGGCGGGCGCGTTCGGCGCGGTCGGGGGCGACGCCGAGGCGGCGCCCGACGACACGGGCGAGGCGCTCGGCCTGCCGGCCTCCGGGCTGACGCTGACGATCGGGTTCGGGCCGTCGCTCTTCGACGACCGGTTCGGGCTCGCCGCCAAGCGCCCCGCGGCCCTGGCCGACCTGCCGAAGTTCCCCGGCGAGCAGCTCGCGCCGGAGATCTCGGGCGGCGACCTGTGCGTGCAGGCCTGCGCGCACGACCCGCAGGTGGCGGTGCACGCCATCCGCAACCTGGCCAGGATCGGCTTCGGCAGGGTCTCGGTGAAGTGGTCGCAGCTCGGGTTCGGCCGTACGTCCTCCACCTCCCGCGCCCAGGCCACCCCGCGCAACCTGATGGGGTTCAAGGACGGCACCAACAACCTCAAGCTGGAGGACGCCAAGCTGCTGCGCGACCACCTCTGGGCGCAGGGGAACGACTGGATGGCGGGCGGCACCTACATGGTGACCCGGAAGATCCGCATGACGATCGAGACCTGGGACCGGACCTCGCTGGCCGAGCAGCAGGCGATCTTCGGGCGCGACAAGGGCGAGGGCGCGCCACTGGGCGGGAAGGCCGAGTTCGACACCCCCGACTTCGCCGCCAAGGGGCCGGACGGCCAGCCGTACATCGCCTCCGACGCCCACATCCGGCTGGCCCATCCCAGCAACCACGGCAACGCCCACCTGCTGCGCCGCGGCTACAACTACGTGGACGGCTCCGACGGGCTCGGCCGACTGGACGCGGGCCTGTTCTTCATCGCCTACCAGCGCGACCCGCGCACCCAGTTCGTGCCCGTGCAGATGGCCCTGGCCAAGCAGGATCCGCTGAACGAGTACATCAAGCACGTGTCGAGCGGCCTGTTCGCGTGCCCGCCGGGGGTGCGCGACGCGGGCGACTACTGGGGCCGGGCGCTGTTCGCCTGAAAGGCCACCGATATCGGTGTCGCGTTAAGTAGCCATTCCACTACCATGGGCGACTCTTGAGTTAGTCATTCCCAGGAGTCCAGATGGCCGATGAGCCCTCCACGGGCGAGCTCGCACGACGTCTCGTCGACCTGCAGCGCGCAGCCCAACGACTCATGTCGCAGGAGGTGTTCGTCGCCGAACAGCGCGCCATAGAGCGGCGGTTCATCACGGTCGAACGTGATCTCGACGCGCTGGCGGACCGGCTGGAGAGCGAGATCAAGGCGCTGGTCACGCGCATCGAGACCCGCGAGCGCGACCGCGGCGCCAACTGGAGGCAGAGCGTCTACGCGGGCGTCATCCCGGCGGCGCTGCTGCTGGTGTCCATCCTCGTCCAGATCTGGCTCGCCACGAACGGGATGTCCTGATGGCCGAACTGCGGCTGCGCGTCAACCGGCGCGACATCGTCCTCATCGTGTCCGTCGCGGTCCTCGGTCTGCTGGCCTTCTGGGTGTCGGCCGCCATCCGCGACCTGGTCGACGAGCTGCGTGCGGCGCAGCGCGACCGGGCGATCCTCGTGCAGCAGGTGCGGCAGCTCGGTGGCGTGCCGAAGGTCGGGCCGCCGGGCGAGCGCGGTGACCAGGGCCTGCGCGGCGTCCCCGGCCCGTCGGGCCCTCCCGGCGCATCGGGCGCCCCG
>NZ_QNFZ01000826.1 GCF_003313395.1 Nonomuraea lactucae
CGCCCCGCCCGCCCCGCCCGCCCGCCCCGACGGCCTGCGTGGACGGCCCGCCCGGACGGCCGGGCATCCGGTGAGGCGGATGAGGCGACACGGAGCCCGGCCCTTGGACTTCGCTGCGGTGACGACGCTCGTCTCGTCTCCCCAGTGGTCCGATCCCTCGCGGCGCGCGTCAAGGGGCTCCCGACGGCGGGCCTCAAGAGGCTCCCCACGGCAGGTCTCAAGGGGCTCCCGACAGCATGGCTTCAAGAGGCTCCCCACGGCGGGCTTCAAGGGGCTCCCCGCGGTGGGCGTCAAGGGGTCGAGGGGGCGGGGTGGCCGCCCACCGAGACGAAGCCGGAGCCCGCTCGGTAGTGCGGGGACTGGTGCCGGAAGTACGTGTTGTAAACCTGGCAGTAGCGGCCCCCGCGCGCCAGCAGCGTCGTGTGGTCGCCCTCCTCGACGATCCGCCCGTGGTCGAGCACGATGATGCGGTCGACGTGCTCGATCGTGGACAGCCGGTGCGCGATGACGATCGAGGTGCGGCCAGCGAGCACCACGTCGAGGCCCTCCTGGATCTGCGCCTCGGTCAGCGGGTCGACGCTGGCCGTCGCCTCGTCGAGTACGACGATCGCCGGATCCTGGATGAGCAGGCGGGCCAGCGCGACGAGCTGGCGCTGCCCCATGGACAGGGCACGGCCGTGCTCGCCCACCTCCGTCAGCAGCCCCTGGGGGAGGGCGTCGATCCAGTCGCCGCCGCCGACCGCCGCGGCGGCGGCCAGCACCTCCTCCTCGCCGGCGTCGGGCCTCGGGTAGCGGATGTTGTCGGCCACCGTGCCTCCGAACAGGAACGGCACCTGCGGCACCGCGCCGATCTGCCTGCGGTAGCCGCCGAGCTCCAGGGTGCGGATGTCGTGCCCGTCGATCAGCAGCCGGCCCCCCTGGAACTCGTAGAACCGGGTGATCAGCTTGCTGAGCGTCGACTTGCCCGCGCCCGTGTGGCCGACGAGCGCCACGGTCTCCCCGGCCTCGATGAGGAGGTCGAAGTCGCGCAGCACCGGACTGGCCGGGTCGTAGCCGAAGGTGACGCCCTCGAACTCGATGCGGCCCGCCAGCCTGCCGACCGGCCGCGGGTCGGTCTGCACCACCCGGGGCGGGGCGTCGATCAGCGCGAAGACCCGCTCCGACGCCGACAGGCCCTGCTGGAACTGCGACCAGAAGGCGGCGATCGACGTCAGCGGGAACCAGAAGAGCGCCACCCCCTGCAGGAAGAGGTACCAGTCGCCCGCCGACAGACCACCGCCCAGCACGGCCGTGCCGCCCAGCTGGACGAGGGCGACCGTCGCCAGCCCCGCCACCAGGAAGAGCACGGGGAAGATGGAGGCGAACACGAACCCCTGCCCGAGCGTCACCCGGTAGCTCTGCTGGTTGATCGGCCGGAACTCGTCGTAGACCTGCTGCTCCTGGCGGAAGTTCTTGGCCACCGTGATGCCGCCCATGGTCTCCTGCAGGTTGGCGTTGACGCGGCTCAGCGACCGCTGCGCCCTGCGGGTGCTGGTGCGGGCGATCCGCCGGAAGAGCAGCGCGATGCCCATGATGACGGGCACCACGATGAGGGTCAGCAGGGCCAGCTCGACGCTGCGCATGAACAGCAGGACCGTCACCAGCCCCACCATGAGCACCTGGCTGATCAGATCCATCGTCAGCGTGGACACCGTGGCGAAGTCGTCGGTGTCGGAGGTCACCCTGCTGACGATCTTGCCTGACGGCGTCTCGTCGTAGAACGACAGGTCGCGCTCCAGCACGGCGTCGAACGCGTCCTCACGGAGCCGGAGGACGACGTCGCCGGTGACCTGCGCGCTGTGCCACTGCCGGACGAAGTTGAACACCCATCCGAGCGCCCCCGCGACCAGCAGCCCCACCGTGAGCCGCCGGCCCACATCGCCGATGGTGCCGTCCTCGATCGCGTCGATGCCCCAGCTCGCCAGCAACGGCATGGCCGCCTGGCTCGCCGAGCCCAGTACGATCATGACGGCGACCAGGACCATCGCCCCGAGCCTCGGCCGGAAGTAGGACAGGATCCGGCGGAGCAGCTCGCGGTCGCCGTAGGTGCGGTCGTAGTCCTCGGCGTCGAGGCCGTCCATGATGAAGCCCATCAGCGCACCCCTCCCTGCTCGTTCGCCATGATCCCGGCCGGCTCGGTCAGGCCCGGCCCGTCCGCCGCGCCGGCGGATCTGTCGGCCGTCACCGCAGTCTGGCCCGGTCCGTCCGAGACGCCGGTGGAGCTGTCGCCCGCCTCCGGTCCGTCCCGCCGCCGGCGGAGCCGTCACCCGCATTCGGACCATTCGACGCGCCGGTGGAGCCGTCGCCCGTCGCCAGGCCGTCCAGGGCGACCTCGTCGTAGTGGGCGAAGATCCGCCGGTAGAGGCGGCTGCGCGCGATCAGCTCGTCATGGGTGCCGCAGTCGACCAGCTCGCCCCGCCTGAGCAGCAGGACCTTGTCGGCCCAGCGGATCTGCGACAGCCGATGGGTGATCAGCAGCGTGGTGCGCCCGTCGAGGATGCGGCCGATCGCCTGCTGGATCCTGTCCTCGGTGGCCGAGTCGATGGCGCTGGTCGAGTCGTCGAGGATGAGGATCGCCGGATCGGTCAGCAGCGCCCGCGCGATGGCCAGGCGCTGGCGCTGCCCGCCCGACAGCGTGACGCCGCGCTCGCCGATCACGGTGTCGTAGCCGTCGTCGAGCTCGGCGACGAACTCGGCGGCCTGGGCGTCCTCCGCCGCCCTGACCACGGCCTCGCGGTCGGCCCGCTGGCCGAGGCTGAAGGCGATGTTCTGCTCCACGGACCGGGAGAACAGCACGATGTCCTGCTCGATGGTGGAGATCTGGGAGCGCAGCGAGTCGAGCCGCCAGTCGCGCACGTCGACGCCGTCGACCAGGATCCGGCCCGAGGTGACGTCGTAGATGCGGGGGACCAGCTTCGTCAGCGTGCTCTTGCCGGCCCCCGTCTCGCCGACGATCGCCACCGTCTCGCCGGGCCGCACCGTGAACGTCACGCCGCGCAGCACCGGGTCGCCGCCGTCGTAGCCGAAGGTCACGTCGTCGAAGACGATCTCGCCCCGGACGGGCGCGATGTGGCCGTCGTCCGGCTGCTCCAGCTCGCTCTCGGAGGTCATGATGCCGAGGATCCTGCGCGAGGACACGATGCCGATCTGCACCAGGGAGAAGGTGAAGATGGAGATCTGCGTCGGGAAGCCCAGCATCCCCATCAGACCCATGAACGCCACCAGGTCGCCGAGGCTGATCACCCCGGTGCCGTGGAGGTGGAGGCCGTGCCACAGCGCCCCCGCCATAGCGACGGCGAACAGCAGGGTGGGCAGGTAGCGTGCCTGCACCAGCCCGTTGCGGGCGAAGGAGTCGCGGTAGCGCCGCGCCTGGGAGCGGAACCGCCGCCGCTCCTGCTCCTCCTGCGCGGTGACCTTGATGACCTCGATGCCGCGCACGGCCTGGCTGAGGCCGGCGTTGAGGTCGCCGAACTGCTCGCGCATCCTGGTCGCCACCGGGTTGAGCTGCCGCATGTAGTGCCAGAGCGCGGCCACGAACGCCATCGCGAACAGGACGGGCACCAGCAGCAGCCGCGGGTCGATCGCCGCGATGAAGAAGAGGGGGACGAGGCCGGTGAGGCCGGAGTCCACGATCAGGTCGACGCCCGGGGAGACCATGGTGGAGAGCTGCCGGATGTCGTTGGCGGCCCGCGCCATCAGGTCGCCGACCCGCTGCCGGTTGTGGAACGTCTGGCTCTTGCCGAGCAGGCTCACGTAGAGCTCGTCGCGGGCGTCGCGCTCCAGCCGTTTGGCCAGCACCTCGCTCGACAGCCGGGCCGCGAGGTCGAAGACGCCCCGGGCCAGCACGATAGCCAGCAGCGCCAGCGTGATGAGCCCCAGCGCCGACGCCGGGTCCCCGCGCGAGCCCAGCACGGCGTCGAAGGCCGCGCCGGTCAGGGGGGCGACCGAGGCGTTGAGCACCACCATGACCAGCGACCCGCCGAGGAAACCGGCCAGATGCAGGGGATGGCGGCGCAGATGCGACCAGAGCCAGCGCACCGGCCCCCGCCGGTCGTGGCGCGGCCCGGCGACGGAGAACTCCGAACTGCTGGTGGTCACGGGCACGTCTCCCCTGAGGACGGCGGATGGATATCGAACCTGCTTTCTATCACCGGCCCCCGACAGTTTCCCAACGCTTTTTCCGCCACCTCACCTCAGTCCGTTGCCGACCGGTGACGGCGACGCCGCGCCCGGCTGGGGCGCGTCCCGACGGTGGTCCGCTCACGGCCTAGGGAAATCCCCGGGTTCCTCCCCGACGTGCCGGGACCGCCCGCGGGCCTAGCCTCGGCACACCGGCCCACCGGGTGGGGGAGGGGCACCTGGACGAGGGGCTGCGTCTATGCGGAAGCGGCGGATCGAGCTCGGCCTCGCCTCGCTCCTCCTGCTGGCGTCCGCCACCACCTCGGCGATCGCGGAGCAGCCCGGGAGCTTCGCCGCCCCCGCCGCTGCCGGCGTCCTGCAGCACGGGGCCCTCACCGAGGCCTGGCGGGCAGCTGTGGAGCTGCCCTCGGGCCTCCGCCCCCCTGAGGTGGTCCACGTCCACCTGGCCGACGACGCTCTGCTGTTGGTCACCGCGAACGCGGTCAGCGCCGTGGACCCCGCGACGGGGACGCTCAGATGGCGCTCCGCCGCCGCCCATGGCGATGTCCAGGCTCTCCGGGAGGCGTCGGCGGACGGCCACACGGTGATCGAGTGGACCGAGGACGAGGTCGAGCGCCCGGCGCCCGAGGCCACGGTCCACCTTCGCGTGCTGGAGAACCGTACCGGCAAGGAGGTCTGGCGGATCCGGCGGCCGCACTACCGCCTGATGGGTGCGGCGCCGGGCCGGATCATCCTGGAGACGCCCGGCGGGAGCCGGGTCCGGGCGTTGAGCCCGGACGACGGCACCCCCGTCTGGGAGACCCGGCTGCCGGCCGGTTGCCGGAGCGACGATCGCCTGCGGGGCGTGGCGGACGCCCACATCGCGGTGGTGTTCGCCCGTTGCGGCGGGCGGACCCGGCTGATCGGGCTTTCGCCGGAGACCGGGCGGACCAGGTGGGACCTCCCCGCGCACCCCGCCGCGGAGCCGCTCCTGGCGGTGGAGTCCGGGGTGGTCGCACTGTCGTCGCCGCACTCGCTGCTCCTCGTGGACGCGGGCGGGCGGGTTCTCGCCGACCGGGCGGGCGTCGGCATCTGCGAGTGCGTGGTGCAGGTGATCGGCCGGACGGCGGCGGTGCTCGGCGCCGGCGATCCCGACCGGCGGCGGCTGACGCTGATCGACCGCGTCACCGGGCGCGTGCTCTGGTCCCGCCAGTACGAGGAAGAGGCCACGCTCCGCGCGATAGGCGGCCGCTTCTACCTCGGGCACCCCTTGCCCCCGCCCCTCAGGCACCGAATCGCCGACGTGGTGGACCCGGCCACCGGCCACGTCACGATCACCGCCCACCCGTTCGACTCGCTCGACATCCGAGCCCAGCGTGCGGACCTGATCTACAGGTGGGACGGCACGCACGTCGTCGCCGACCGGATAGGCAGGCCCGTCCTCCCGCCGGGGAACGCCGCGCGGGACGGCGTGCCCGCCTCGGCCTGGCCCGACGCCTGCGCCCTGCTCCCCGCCGGGGCGGC
>NZ_QNFZ01000828.1 GCF_003313395.1 Nonomuraea lactucae
GGACCCGGGCGCGGCCAAGGCGTGGCGGCTGGCCGTGCGGGAGGTGCTCGGCGGCCTGATGGCGCGCGGCGGGCGCGTCGCCGGGTTCACCGATGACGGGGAGTACATCGTTGTAAACGACAACGTTGTCAACTAGGTATTCCACTATGGTCAGCGATCTCTGTAATGTGGCGTTCAGGCACGTCGCACAAGGAGTCCGCCATGTCGGAATTCACTCCAACCATTCCCGCGAAGGTCCTGCCGTCCGTCACCGTTCGCGATCTTCCCGAGCCTCCGCGCAACACCTGGCGCATCATCGGCCCGGGGCTGGTCGGCGCGGGCGTGGGGCTGGCGTCGGGCGAGTTCATCCTCTGGCCGTACATCTCCTCCCAGGTGGGGCTCGTCTTCATCTGGGGGGCGCTGGTCGGCATCGTCACGCAATGGTTCCTCAACATGGAGATCGAGCGCTACACGCTGGCCACCGGGGAGACCGCGCTGACCGGTTTCAGCCGGATGTGGCAGCACTGGGGCCTGATCTTCGTGCTCATGACGCTCGCGTCAAACCTCTGGCCCGGCTGGGTGACCACGTCGGCCACCATGGTCGGCTACCTCACCGGCGCCGCCGAGGACAGCGTGCGCTGGATCGCCATCGGCTTCCTGCTGGTCATCGCGCTCGCACTGACCCTGGCGCCGGTCATCTACGTCGCGCTGGAACGGGTGATCTTCGTGAAGATCGCCCTCGTGGCCGTCCTCGTCGTGGTGGCGGTCCTGTTCGCGATCAACGCGGAGAGCTGGGCCGCGCTGGCCAAGGGCCTGACCGTCGACGCGACGTTCCCGGCGCCGCCTCTGGAGTTCGCGCTGCTCATGGGGGCCATCGCCTACGCGGGCGCGGGCGGCGGGCAGAACCTGTGCCAGAGCAACTGGATCCGCGACAAGGGCTTCGGCATGGGCCTGTACGTGCCGCGCCTGGTCAGCCCCGTCACCGGTCACGAGGAGGCGGTCTCCTCCACGGGCTTCCAGTTCGCCCCGACGAAGGAGAACCTGGACCGGTGGCGGCGCTGGTGGCGCTTCGCCAACGTCGAGCAGGCGTCCACGTTCGCGCTGGTGTCGTTCCTGACGATCGCGCTCATGTCGATGCTCGCCTACTCCACCGTGTACGGGAAGCCGGGGCTGGAGAACAGCATCGAGTTCCTCAGGGTGGAGGGCCAGACGCTGATGAGCCTGGTCGGCCCGTGGTTCGGCGTCCTGTTCTGGGTGATCGGGGCGCTCGCGCTGTTCGCCTCGGCCATGGGCATCGTCGACTACACCTCCCGCCTGGCCTCCGACATCATCAAGACGGTCTACCTGCGGGAGAGGACCGTGACGGTGGACCGCGTCTACTTCCTCGTGGTCTGGGTCATGACGCTGGTCGGCATCACGATCCTGCTGCTCGGCTTCGACCAGCCGCTCATCCTGCTCGTGCTGTCGGCGAGCTTCGCGGCCGTGATGATGTTCGTGTACTCGATCCTGCTGATCGTGCTCAACCGCAGGGCGCTGCCCGCGCCCATCAAGATCAGGTCGTACCGGCTGGGGGCGCTGGTCTGGTCGGTGGGCTTCTTCGGCACCCTGACCGTGCTGACGATCATCCAGCAGGTGCAGAAGATCTTCGGCGGTTCGTGAGCCGACGCGGGTCTTCCGTGAACGCGGAAGCGTCCCTTCCGCGTTGGCGGGCAGACTGGCGGCATGCTGGAAACCTCGGCGCGCCTGCTGAAGCTGCTCTCCCTGCTGCAGGCGCACAAGGAGTGGTCGGGCCCCGAGCTGTCCGAGCGGCTCGGCGTCTCGACCAGGACCATCCGCAACGACGTCGAGCGGCTGCGCAGCCTCGGCTACCCGGTGCACGCCACGCCCGGCGTCGCGGGTGGCTACCGGCTGGGCGCGGGCGCCGCGCTGCCGCCGCTGCTGCTCGACGACGAGGAGGCCGTGGCGGTCGCGGTCGGGCTCGGCCGGGCCGCGGGCGGTGGCGTCGAGGGCATCGAGGAGACCTCGGTGCGCGCCCTGGCCAAGCTCGAACAGGTGCTGCCGTCGCGGCTGCGGCGGCGGGTGAACGCGCTCAACACCTACACCGTGCAGATCCCGGGCCGGGCGCCGGCCGTGGCTCCGGACGTGCTCACCACGATCGCCAACGCGGCCAGGGACCACGAGCGGCTCCGCTTCGACTACACCGGCCACGACGGCTCCTCTACGGTCCGCGACGTGGAACCGCACCGGCTCGTGCACCGGCGTGGACGCTGGTACCTGGTCGGCTACGACGTCACGCGGCGCGACTGGCGGACGTTCCGGGTGGACCGGCTCACGCCGCGCGTCCCGACGGGGCCGCGTTTCGCCCCGCGCGAGCTGCCCGGCGGCGGCGACGTGGCCGCGTACGTGGAGCGCGGCGTCAACACGGCGATGTGGCGGCACCGCGCGACGGTGCTCCTGCACGCCCCCGCCGACAGGATGGGCCACCTGCCGCCGGAGCTGGAGGTGGAGCCGGTGGACGCGGACACGTGCCTGCTCAGGCTGGGCGGCGACGACCTGGCCGGGATGGTGGTCTGGATCGGCTACCTCGACGTGGACTTCGAGGTGCTCGACCCGCCGGAGCTGGCCGAGGTCGTGCTGCGGATGTCGGAGCGCTACCGCCGGGCGGCCGGCGCCGGTGAAGCGGCCCGGTGAACCGGCCCGGCGGCCCCCCTCTGGGAGCCGCGGTGGCTTGACCAGCGAGTTGGCACGGGCAAGTCCGCCGTTTCCACGGTGCACCCCAGTCTCGCCTGCCGTCGCGCTTGAGCGGGGGCCTTCCCCCTCCGTATGCGACAAACGCGCGCCAAAGTGTTCACTTAGCCAAGGCACAGACTGTCCCGCGGGTCGTCCGTATTCCCCGTCGCCGACTCGCCGCGCTGTGCGTGGCGATGATGGTCCTGCTGTTTCCCGTCAGCACGGCTACAGCTGCGAACGCGATCGTCAACGGCAGAGATGCGGTCAAGCCGCATAACGTCATCCAGCTCTGGCTGAACGTCCCCGGCGCGAATCCGCCCAACTACCTGGTGTGCGGAGGGTGGCTGTATTCGGCACAGCACGTGGTGACGTCTAGACACTGCTTCACAAAATACAGCATGGATCCGAAAAGGTACTGGATCCGGGCGGGCTCGACCAGACGCGGAGAGGGGGACCTTAGACAAGGATTTAGCATAATGGCGGCAGAGAAAACCGACATCGCTGTCCTACGACTGGTGTCTCCTGTCACAACCCCCATCGAACCCCTTCCGAGGATTCCCAGGGGCTCGTTCCCCATGACCAACAAGGTGCTGACCCTGCTCGGTTGGGGCGGTCCCGTGCAGAGACTGCAAGCAGGAGACCGGGCCACCCGGGCAAGTTCATCAACATGGGCACGTTCTCCGGGGTAAACCCGCTAAACGGCTTCGCAACTGCGGTCTTCGTGTATATCGGCCATCCGGATGTCCATGATTTCCTCCAGAGAGCCGCGTGTTCCCCGGTGGCGGGGACGGTGTGCGCCTCTTCCGACATGGGCTGATCGACGCCCTCCGCATGCGACAAATGCCGATCAGGCGGCATGGTGACGTGCGGAGGGCTTCCGCCGATCGGGCATGCGGGTCATCGCGCGCACCTCGATTTTCCTGCGCCCTGAAAGATCACGAACGGAATAGCACGGTGTCTTCAGGGTTAGGTACAGCTGGAACCCCAAGCACCGCGAGAAGTCGAGGGACGAACGCGCTCAGCGGGCGACTGGTAGCTAGGAGCCGGTCCTCGCCGCCAGGTAGGTCTCGCGGACCCGGGAGCGCGACAGCTTGCCCGAGGGCGTGCGCGGCAGGCGGTCGAGGTACTCGACCACCTTCGGGTGCTTGAACCTGGCCAGGCGCGGCGCGCAGTGGCCGAGGAGCTCGGCGGTCAGCGCCGGTCCTGGCGTGACGCCCTCGGCCGGCTGCACGATCGCGACCGCGGTGTGCCCCCACTCCTCGTCCGGCACCCCGATGACGGCCACGTCGGCGACCGCGGGATGCTCCAGCAGCGCGGCCTCGATCTCGGCGGGATAGATGTTGACCCCGCCTGAGACGATGAGGTCGGTGCGCCGGTCGCACAGGAACAGGAAGCCGTCCTCGTCGAGGTAGCCGATGTCGCCTGGCGCGTACCAGTCGCCGCGCATGCTGGCCGCCGTCTTGGCCGGGTCCTTGCGGTACTCGAACGAGCCGAGGCCCGACTTGACGTAGATCATGCCCGGCTCGCCCGGAGGCAGCTCGCGGCCGTCCTCGTCGAGGATTCTGGCCTCGATCGCCGGGGCGGGGCGGCCCACGGTGCCGGGCCTGGCCAGCCACTCGTGCGGCTTGACCACGAACGCGATCGTGGACTCCGTGGAGCCGTAGTACTCGTAGAGCACCGGGCCCCACCAGTCCATGATCTGCCGCTTGACCGCCACCGGGCAGGCCGCGGCCGTGTGGACGACCTGCCTCAGGCTCGACAGGTCGTACGAGCCGCGTGTCTCGGGCGGCAGCCGCAGCATGCGGTGGAGCATCGTGGGCACCATCATCGCGTTGGTCACGCGGTGGCGCTGGATCAGCTCCAGCACGATCTCCGGCTCGAACCGGGGCGCGATCACCACGGTGTGCCCGAGGTGCAGCGCGAGCTGCGTGTGGGCGCACGGGGCCGCGTGGTACATCGGCGAGGTCACGAGGTGGACCCCGTCGCCGGGCGTGAGGTCGAGGACCTCTCCGACGAACCAGATGGCGAGGGGGACGGCCGCCTCCGGCTCGGCGCCGGTCAGCCGGCGCTGCACTCCCTTGGGGAAGCCGGTGGTGCCCGAGGTGTACCACATGACGGCACCGGAGGTCCGCGCGGCGGGCGGCGTCAGGGGCCGCCCTTCCGCGAGGCGGGCCGTGCCGGGCTCGGC
This sequence comes from Nonomuraea lactucae, assembly GCF_003313395.1. GTDB lineage: Bacteria > Actinomycetota > Actinomycetes > Streptosporangiales > Streptosporangiaceae > Nonomuraea > Nonomuraea lactucae. The sequence goes on from NZ_QNFZ01000828.1 coordinate 4,898, forward strand.
GCCGGGGACGGCTCCGGCGTACTCCTCGTGCGCGATGACGAGCCCGGCGTCGCAGTCGGCCAGGATGTAGGCGATCTCCGGCTCGGTCAGGTGCCAGTTGATCGGCACGTAGTAGAGCCCGATCTGCCCGGTGGCCATGAGCATGACGACGGCGTCGACGCCGTTGGGCAGCACGCCCGCCACCACGTCGCCGGTGCCGAGCCCGCGGGCGCGCAGCCCGTGGGAGACCTGGTTGACCCGGCCGAGCAGCTCGCCGTACGTCGTCCGCGAGCCGTCGGCGTCGATGACCGCGAGGCGGCCGGGGTCGGCCGCGGCGATGGCGTAGAAGCCGGGGTGGCGGGCGGCGTCCATCAGAGCTCCAGCAGCTCGGCGAGGCGGGCGCGGTGGATGCGGGGCGGGCCGAGGAGCACCTCGTCGGTCTTGGCCCGCTTGTAGAACAGGTGCGCGTCGTGTTCCCAGGTGAAGCCGATGCCGCCGTGCAGCAGCAGATGGTCGCGGGCCACCTCGAAGCAGGCCCGGCCCACGTACGCCTGGGCCAGCGCGGCGGCGGCGGGCAGCTCGTCGGGCGACTCGTCGGCGGCCCAGGCGGCGAAGCGGACGATCGACTCGGCCTGTTCGAGCTTGCAGTGCATGTCGGCCAGCTTGTGCTTGACGCCCTGGTAGGAGCCTATGTACCGGCCGAACGCGACGCGGATCCCGGCGTAGGCGACGATGGCGTCCAGCGAGGCCCGCAGCACTCCCAGCTGCTCGGCCGCCAGCGCGACGGCCAGCCGGTCGCCGATGCCGCCCTCGTGCGGCGGCGGGCCGAGGACCC
>NZ_QNFZ01000829.1 GCF_003313395.1 Nonomuraea lactucae
GGCTCGCGCAGGAGTGGTCCGCGGCGGTCCCCGCGCCGCCCGGCGGCCCGGCCGGGGCGCGGGACGCGGACGGCGTGATCACCGGGTGCGCGGTCGCCATCGCCGAGACGGGCACGATCGTGCTGGACTCGGGCCCCGGCCAGGGCACGAGGGAGCAGACGCTGGTGCCCGACTACCACCTGTGCGTCGTACGCGCCGGGCAGGTCGTGGGCGGGGTGCCGGAGGCGGTCGCCAGGCTCGACCCGGCCCGACCCCTGACCTGGATCAGCGGCCCCTCCGCGACCAGCGACATCGAGCTCGACCGCGTCGAGGGCGTGCACGGCCCGCGGACCCTCGAAGTGATCATCAGTACCTGATGACGGCCGCCACGTCCGAGACCTCGTCGCTGAACCACAGCTCCGCGTCGGTCATCGCCGCCGCCCTGGCCAGGGCCGAGTCGGCGCGTTCGGTTACCGGCTGCTCCACGCCCCACAGGCGCAGTTCCTCCGCCTCGGGGGCGAGCTGGGTGCCGCCGTCGCCGATCCACACGGGCTCCGGCAGCTCGCCGGGGGAGAGCACGGCATGCACCCTGCCCTCGCGCAGCGCGTGGAACACCTGGCGCGGCCCCACCGGCCCGGCCGCCTCGCGGTGCCGGTCGAGCAGCTCGGCGCGCCTGCCCTCCAGCCACTCGTCCAGCGCGCTCTCGACGTCCAGCTCGAACCCTCCGCGGTCGGAGTGGCTGCCGTGCTCCACCATCATCACGCGGTCCGCGGCCTTGGTGCCGAGGTGGTCGCAGAGCATCGCGCGCGACTTAGGGTCACCGGCCACGATGACGAGCTCGGCGCCGATCCGCCGCACCTGGTCGTCGATCTCCCCCGCGACGAGCGCCACGTTCTTCTCCCAGGTGCTCTCCACGCTGTTCTCGTAGCGGCGCTGCGACCAGCCGCCCTGCGCCGTCTTCTGCAGGGGCCACGACTCCGCCCGCAGGGTGGAGGTACGCGGCGAGCCGCCGCCGAACACCGTCAGCTCCGCCCCGGCGTGGTCCACGATGACCCGCAGGTGCGGCACGTTCTCGCCGCGCCGCATCAGCATGGGCGTGACGTGCGGCAGCGGCGACCACGTGGCCAGCTCACCCGGCGGCTCCGAGAGCCGCTCGGAGAGCACCACGTCGCCGTGGGTGGCGAACATCGCCACCGCGGGCTCCACGGCCCGCTCGTGCAGGGCCTCGATCGTCGCGGGATCGGCCCCGCCCAGCCGGTCACGGACGCCGCGCCAGCTCGACTCCCGCTCGGGTTCGGTCAGAGCACCCAGGTAGACCGACGCGTACGGCCCGCGGCGCTCGTACAGCGGCCGGATGAAGTCGAGCCGCACCGCTCACCACCTCCACTTTGCTCTCAATTGCGCCCCTACCCCCGCTTTCATGGGCAAACATCGCGTATGTGTACGCTGCCGAGCGTGTTCGATCCCGAGGTGACCGTCATCACCGGACGGCTCAGGCTCCGCCCGTTCGGCCCCGGTGACGAGGCACGGATCCGGTCCATCGTGGAGACCGGAGCCACGTTCCTGCCCCCCGGCGCCCCCACCCACGTGGCCGGCGTGAGCCAGTGGCTCTCGGCGGGCGTCCACGAGCTGCGCGACTCCGGCCAGGGGGTGCACCTGGCGATGGCCGACCCGGACGGCCGCGTCGTCGGCGCCGTGAGCCTCTTCAAGACCTCGTGGGGCGCGGGCACGACCGAGATCGGGTACGGCGTGCACCCGCTCCACCGCGGGCGCGGCTTCGCCACCGAGGCCGTACGGGGGCTCGTGGACTGGGTCTTCACCACCACCGACCTGCGCAGGATCGACCTGACCGCCAACCTCGACAACCTCGCGTCACTGCGCGTCGCGCAGAAAGCCGGCTTCACCTGGGAAGGCGTGCTGCGCGAGGCCAGCGTGGAGGACGACGGCCCGCATGATCTCGTCCTGTTCGGCATGCTGCGCGACGACGACCGCGCCCCGTCGGAGAGCCTGCCGCGGGCCGAGCTGCGCAGCCGGCGGCTGAGGCTGCGCCCGCTCGGCGTACAGGACGTGCCCGACCTGGCCGCCACCGGCGCGGACCCCCTCACCCAGGCCATGACCGGGGTGCCGCGCGGCTATTCCGAAGCCGACGCCAGGGCGTTCCTGGCCGTCACCGAGCGGATGCGGATCAGGGGGCAGGGGATCGCCTGGGCCGGCGAGGAACTGGACGGCGGGCGGTTCGCGGTGAACCTGGACCTCAGGGACGTCGACTGGATCAACCGGACGGTCGAGGTCGGCTACATGACCGCGCCCTGGGCGCGCGGCAACGGCTACGCCGGTGAGGCCGTGCTCGCCGTCGCGCGCTGGCTGTTCGGCACGCTGGCGTTCCAGCGGCTGCTGCTTCGGGCCGCGGTCTCCAACACGGCCTCGCAGCGCGTCGCCGAGAAGGCGGGCTTCACCCGCGAAGGCGTCGCGCGCAACGCCCTGCGCGGTGAGGACCTCGTCGTCTACAGCCTGGTCCCCGCCGACCTCGTGTGACCTGTCTCCGGCGACCGCGCTCCTGTCCGGATGTCTGGTGAAACTCCGTGGAAGCCGTCACTCTTGGTGGTGAGGACGGTGAGGCGCCATGATCACGGTGGTCGGGTGGGACGGGTCGGAGCTGTCAGCCGGAGCGATCGACCGGCTGCATGCCGCGACGCTGGTCGTGGGACCCGACGCCGTCGTCGGCCGGCTCAGGCTGAGCGCGGCGACCGCGACCGACGAGACGCTGCTCGACACCCTCGACCGGCACGCCGAACACGGCGAGGGCCATGTCGTAGTGGTCGCCGAGGGCGATCCGGGCTTCTTCGGCGTGGTGCGGAGACTGCGCGCGCACGGGTTCGACCCCGAGGTGCTGCCCGCCACGTCGCTGGTCACCAGGGCCTTCGCCTGCGCCGGGCTCAACTGGGAGGACGCCCTCGTCGTCGCCCCCTCCGGCCCGCACCAGCTCGGCCGCGTCGTGAACGCCTGCCGGGCCCACCCCAAGGTGGCGCTGATCGTCACGCCGGGCGTCGGCCCCGCCGAGATCGCCCGCGAACTGGCCCCCACCACCCCGCGCGCGCTCATCGTCTGCGAGGACCTCGGCGGCCCCGACCAGCGCGTCACCCACAGCCGCATGGGCGAGGCCACCACCCGCCCCTGGAAGGACCCCGATGTGGTGCTCGTCCTCGACCCGCTCCACCAGGGCGCCCCGCCCGGCTGGGTGGCCGGGGCCCAGCCCGGGCCCGCCGAGTGGGCGCTGCCGCTCCAGGGCAGGATCCCGCCGGAGGTCAGGGCGTACATCCTGGCCAAGCTCGGGCCACGGCTCGGCGACCTCGTCTGGGACGTCGGCGCGGGCTCAGGCGAGATCGCCGTCGAGTGCGCCCGGCTCGGCGCGGCCGTCATGGCCGTCGAACGCGACATGGCGGCCTGCGCCCGGCTGCGCACAGCCGTGCTGGAGCACGGCGTCAAGGTGGCGCTGACCCGCGGGCAGGCCCCGCCCGCCCTGGAGCCGCTGCCCGATCCCGACGCCGTCTTCGTGGGCGGAGGCGGCCCTGACGTGATCGTGGCCTGCGCCGCCCGCGGCCCGCGCTCGCTGGTCTGCGTGGTCAAGACCCTGGAGCAGATGCCCGCCGTGCTCGACCGGCTGCGCGAGCACGGCTACCATGCCGAGGGCACGCAGATCCTGGCCTCCAGGCTCACCATCCAGCCCGACGGCTCGCACGGCCTGACGGCCTCCGACCCCGTCTTCGTCGTTCACGCGGTGCCGGCGCACCCAGCGTGACCTGTCCCTCACCGGCGCGCATCGGTTATCCTCGCGTGTCTTTGTCTACAACCGGAGAAAGCCTCGATGAAGCCGCCGCTCCTCCTGATCGGGCAGGGCTCGAACGATGACGCCGATTCCGCGGAGTTCGGCAGGTTCGTCCACCGGCTCCGCTGCCGCCTCGACCAGAAGGCCGCCGATGTCTCGGGCGGCTACCTCGAACGGGCCACGCCACGGCTGAGTGAGTCCGTCGCCTCCCTGGTCGCCCGAGGACACCACCGCCTGGTCGCGCTGCCCCTGAGCCTGACCCGCGCGGGTAAGGAATACCCCGCCGCCATGGAACGCGAGCAGCAGCGCCACCCCACGCTGATGTACGACTACGGCCGGCCGCTCGGACCCGACCCGCGCGTGCTCGCGCTGCTCGCCGAGCGGCTCAACGACGCCGCGACCGAGATGCCGAGGCTCCGCCCTCTGGAGCTGGTCGGCGGGCGGCCGAGGCCCGTCGAGGTGCTCCCGGCCGAGCTCCAGCCGAGGCACGTCGATCCGGGGGACACCGCCGTCGTGCTGGTCGGCGAGGGCTCCACCGCCCCGGCGGCCAACGCCGAGATCCACCGGGTGTCGCGGCTGTTCTGGGAGTCGCACGCCTACGACTTCATGACCGTCGAGACGGCCTTCGTCTCCGTCACCCCGCCCGGGGTGCCCGGCGGGCTCGAACGCTGCCGGAGGCTGGGGGCCAAGCGCGTCATCGTCGTGCCCTACCTGCTGTTCGCCGGCGGGGTTCTGGAGCGCGTGTGGGCGCAGGCGCTGGCGTACGGGGCCGGCCACCCCGAGCTCGACATCCGCTGCGCGGAGGTGATCGGCGACTGCGAGACCCTGGCCGACGTCGTGATCGACCGATACGAGGAAGCTCTCCAACTGGTCCCCTGACCGGCTCTCCGCGGCGATCGCGGCCATGTCCCGGCTCGAACCGCCGCCCGATCCTCTCGATCTTTCCGAGTCGCTCGATCCGCTCGATCCGCTCGATCCGCTCGATCCGCTCGATCCGCTCGTGAAACGTCCCTGATCCGTCCGTGATCCGTCCATGGAGGTACGCCGTGACAGTCGAGACGCTCGCCGAGACGCTGGCCGAGATCCGCCCCGCCGACCCGCGTGCCCTCGCCGACGCCCGGGCCCACCAGGACCGCCTCACGAAACCGCGCGGATCGCTGGGAGCCCTCGAAGAGATCGCGGTACGGCTCGCGGGCGCGGCCGGCGTCAGCCCGCCGCCCATGCCCGTCCCCGCGGCCCTGGCCATCTTCGCGGCCGACCACGGCGTGCACGCCCAGGGTGTGAGCCCGTGGCCGCAGGAGGTCACGGTCCAGATGGTCGCCAACTTCCTCGCGGGCGGGGCCGTGGCCAACGCCTTCGCGGCCCAGGCGGACGTGTCGGTGACCGTGGTGGACGTCGGTGTCGCCGCCGACCTGCCGGACGCCCCCTCGCTGGTCAAGCGCAAGATCGGCTATGGCACGGCCGACCTGTCGGCGGGCCCGGCCATGACGGTCGACCAGGCCGCACAGGCCCTGGAAGCCGGCATCTCGGTGGCACGTGACCTGGTCGCGCGGGGTGCCCGGTGCCTGATCACCGGCGACATGGGCATCGCCAACACCACCGCCTCGGCCGCGCTCATCGCGGCCTTCACCGGCAGCGACCCGGCCGAAGTCACGGGCCGCGGCACCGGGATCGACGACGACACCCACGCCCGCAAGGTCGCCGTGATCCGCCAGGCGCTCCAGGTCAACGGCGTGGCCACCGTCGGGTCACAGCCCAGCGACGCGCTGCGCGCCCTGGCCGCCGTCGGCGGTTTCGAGCACGCCGCGATCGCGGGCCTCATCCTGGGCGGCGCGGCCGCCCGCGTGCCGGTCATCCTCGACGGCGTCATCGCCGGCGCCGCCGCGCTGGTCGCCGCGGCCCTCGACC
>NZ_QNFZ01000830.1 GCF_003313395.1 Nonomuraea lactucae
AGCTCGGCGAGCGTGCGGAAGGAGACCTCGGTCGGCACCTCCAGGAGCGGCAGACCGGCCGCGTCGCAGGCGGCCACCACGTCGACGGGCACGTGGCCCAGCCAGGCGGCGCCCGCGCCGAGCGCGGAGACCCCGGCCTCGGCCAGCGCGTTGACGAACCGCGCCGAATCCGCGGGCTCGTGCCGCCACAGGAGCCCGGTCAGCACCAGCTCGCCGCCCGACAGGTAGCGGCCGGGCTCGGGCAGGTCGGTGATGTGGACGGAGTGGAACTCCTTGCCGGGGTCGCCGCTGAGGAGCCGCAGGCCGAACTCCTCGACGGCCAGGAGGTCACTGATGCGCACTTGGAGGAATATACAACTCCGCAGGTCAAGTGCGGACGGTGATTTCACATCCCGCGCATAGGAGTGCCGGGGCGGCGGTGCTCTACTCGAAGGATGACCGAGACGGCGAGTGCCACGCGGCAGCACGAGTCACTGGTGGGGGGCCGGGGCGTCGGCGAGAGCGCGCGGCGTCCCGACGCGACGCTGAAGGTGACGGGCGAGTTCGCCTACGCCTCCGACCTGTGGCTCGACGGCATGGTGTGGGGCGTGACCCTGCGCAGCCCCCACGCTTCGGCGTGGATCCGGTCCGTCGACGTCGGCCCGGCGCTGGCGATGCCGGGCGTGCTCGCCGTGCTGACCCACGAGGACGTGCCGGGCGAGAAGTTCTACGGCCTGGAGCTCAAGGACCAGCCGGTGCTGGCCATCGACCAGGTGCGCTACCAGGGCGAGCCGGTGGCCCTGGTCGCCGCCGACCACCCGGAGACGGCCCGCAGGGCGGCGGCGGCGATCGTGGTGGAGTACGAGCCGCGCGAGGCGGTGACCGACCCCCACAGGTCCCGAAATGTCGTCAGATACCAGCCGGTGCGGGTAGGTCACACGTTCGAGGCCGACATCGTGGTGCACGGCGAGTACGAGGTCGGCATGCAGGACCAGGCCTTCCTCGGACCCGAGTCGGGGCTCGCGGTCCCGGCCGAGGACGGCGGCGTCGACCTCTTCATCGCCACGCAGTGGCTGCACGTGGACCGCGACCAGCTCGCACCGTGCCTCGGCCTGCCGCCGGAGAAGGTGCGGCTGACGCTGTCGGGCGTCGGAGGCGCGTTCGGCGCCCGCGAGGACCTGTCGATGCAGGTGCACGCCTGCATGCTCGCGCTGCGCCTGAACCGCCCGGTCAAGATCTCGTACGGCCGCGAGGAGTCGTTCTTCGGCCACGTGCACCGGCATCCCGCGTGGATGCGTTACGAGCACGGCGCCACCCGCGACGGCCGGCTGGTCTACGTCAAGGCCGAGATCCTGCTGGACGGAGGCGCCTACTGCTCCTCCTCACCCGCCGTCGTGGGCAACGCCGCCTCGCTGGGCGCGGGCCCGTACGTGGTGCCGAACGTGCGGGTGGACGCGACCGGCGTCTACACCAACAACCCGCCGTGCGGGGCGATGCGCGGGTTCGGTGCGGTGCAGGCGTGTTACGCGTACGAGTCGCAGATGGACCTGCTGGCCGACGCCTGCGGCCTGTCACCGGTGGAGATCCGCGTCCGCAACGCCGTCTCGCAGGGCTCCTCCCTGATCACCGGCCAGGTGATCGACTCGCCGGCTCCGCTCGCCGACATGCTCCGCGAACTCGAAGCCATGCCCCTCCCCGCCCCCGCTCCCACGACCGTGTCGCAAGGCCCAGGTCCCACGGAGCCGGATCTGCGGTCGCTGCCCGGCGGGGTCTCGCAGACCACCCGCGGCGAGTCCGTACGGCGGGGCATCGGGTACGGCGTCGGCATCAAGAACATCTGCTTCTCCGAGGGCTTCGACGACTACTCGACGGCCAGGGTCAGGGCCGAGCTGATCGGCGGCGAGCCGCACGTCACCGTGCACACCGCCGCGGCCGAGGTGGGCCAGGGGCTGGTGACCGTCCAGGCCCAGATCGCCCGGACCGAGCTGGGCATCGACGACGTGACCGTGGCGACGGCCGACACCACTGTCGGCTCCGCGGGGTCGTCCTCCGCCTCCCGTCAGTCCTACGTCACGGGCGGCGCGGTCAAGGCGGCGTGCGAGGCCGTACGCGCCCGCTTCGAGGGGCTGCCTCCGCGCGAGGCGCTGGAGAAGTTCGGGCCGATCGAGGAGACGCGGGAGTACCGGCACCGGCCCACGTACCCGATGCATCCCGAGACCGGGCAGGGCGACTCGCACACCCAGCTCGCCCTGTGCGTGCACCGGGCCGTGGTGGACGTGGACGTCGAGCTGGGCCTGGTGAAGGTGGTGGAGCTGGCCGCCGTCCAGGACGTCGGCCGGATCCTCAACCCGCAGGCTCTGGAGGGCCAGATCCATGGCGGCTCGGCGCAGGGGCTCGGGCTGGCGCTGATGGAGGAGGTCCGGATGCGTGACGGCCGGGTGCTGAACCCGTCGTTCACCGACTACCTGATCCCCACCATCCTCGACATGCCGCCCATGACGATGAAGATCCTGGAAAATCCCGACCCCGCGGCGCCGTACGGGCTGCGCGGCGCCGGCGAACCCCCCACGCTGTCGTCCACGCCCGCCATCGTGGCGGCGGTACGGGCGGCGACCGGCCGGAAGTTGACGCGCGTTCCGATCAGACCGGAAGATATCGCCTTGGCGTGACCAGCCCGGCCCGGCCGGCCTGACCCGCCTACCAGTGACCGGCCCTGCCCGGCGATCCGGTCCGGGATCGCGGGCCGGGACACCGGGCCGGGGAGCCCGGTCCGGTGAAGCCTGCGACCAGGGGGAGGCATCCGATGACGGACGCGCGCGAAGCGGCCAAGGCGGAGTTCGAGCGGTTCGACAGCGACGGCGACGGCCTGCTGACGGCGGCCGAGATCAGGCAGGTGAACCAGGCCCTGGGCGGCCAGGGCGTCACCGACGCGGAGATCGAGGCGTTCATCGCGGCGGCCGACAGCGACGGCGACGGCAGGATCGGGCTGGAGGAGTTCGTCGCCCTGGTGGGCGGCGGCAAGCACGAGCGCGCCTGACCGGCCCGCTGCCCCCGGCCCCCGCAGTGGCCGCGTCTCAGCCGGAGTGACCGTCCGCCCTGAGTGAGCGGCACACGGGAGTCAGCGGCACTCGTTCGGAGGCCGCGGTCAGCGGATGTCGGCGGAGTTGCAGGCCACGCCGTTCTTGTCGACGTCGGTGTACCAGTCGTACTCGGGGCGGCTGCCCTTGTAGTAAGGGCCGTAGCCGGCCGCCGCCGCCTCCTTGCAGCTCGCGAACTGGGGGTCCGGGACGCGCCGGCCGCGGATCGTGGCGGGCGCGGTGCCAGTGGAGACCGGGCCAGTGGAGGCCGGGCCAGTGGAGGCCGGGCCAGTGGCGGGGCCCGTGGTGGGCGCGCCGGTGCCGGACAGGCCCGGGTCCTGGGTGCCCGTGCCGGGTGGTGCCGTGCCGGGGTTGCCCGTGCCCGGCACGCCCGTGCCTGGATTGCCCGTGCCCGGATTGCCCGTGCCCGGCACGCCCGTGCCGGGGTCGCCGGTGGTGGGCGCGTTCGGGTCCGAAGCGCCCGGGGACGGCTGGCCCGTGGCCGGGGCGCTGCCCAGGAGGCGGACGACGAGCGCCTCGGCCTCGTGCCGGGTGAAGCCCGCGATGCTCAGGCTGTCGCCGTCCATGGCCTGCGTGACCACGGGGGCGGCGATCACGGTCTTGGGCACCAGTACGACGGCCACCTGCCGCTGGTCGGCCACCAGCTCGTCGATGAGCTGGACCACCTTGTCCTTGAACGCCGGGGCGATGGCGATGCGGACCGAGTAGGTGCCGTTCTTCTCGCGCACCGCCTCGATCCGCTGCACGGCGTTGACGGTCACCCCGTCCTCCAGCAGGTAGCAGGTGGTCTGCGGCTCGTCGAGCACGGCCTCGGCGCCGGGGCACGGCGCGGCCTTGCTCTCCCTGACCGGGGCGAAGTGGATGGGTGTGGGCAGCCGTTGCGGCGGGACGCCGCCCAGGAGCGGGGAGTCGGGACTCCTCGTCATGAGGACGGCGATGGTGCCGAGAACGCCGGCGACGACCACCACCAGAACCAGCGAGACGATCAGCACGAGGGTGGTGAGCCTGCTGGCCCGCGCCTTTCCCGGTGCGGCAGGCGGCTCCTCCGCCGGCTTGTCCATTGTTGACGACCCCATCCTGATGTTCGGGCTGCCGGTGAGCTTATCGAGGCCGGGCCTTGGCGAGGTAATCAGCCGAACAATCCTCACATTACGGCTTTACAGGAGCAAGATTAGATAAGAAGGGCAGGGTGCCGAAATTTCTGCCCGACCGTCTGGACGGGAGTGGATCATGAAGGTCGGTGTTCCCCGCGAGGTCAAGGAGAACGAATACCGCGTGGCGGTCACCCCGGCGGGCGTCCACGAACTGGTGCGGCACGGCCACCAGGTCTTCGTCGAGCGGGGCGCGGGCACCGGCTCGTCCATCCCGGACACCTACTTCCAGGCCGCGGGCGCCGTCATCCTCGACGGGCCCGACGAGGTGTGGGCCACGGGCGACCTGATCCTGAAGGTGAAGGAGCCGGTCGCCGAGGAGTACCACCGGATGCGCAAGGGGCAGGTGCTCTTCACGTACCTCCACCTGGCCGCCTCCCACGCCTGCACGGCGGCCATGCTCGACTCGGGGGTGACCGGCGTCGCCTACGAGACGGTCCAGACGGCGAACGGCGCGCTCCCGCTGCTGGCGCCCATGTCGGAGGTGGCGGGCCGGCTCGCGCCGCAGGTGGGCGCGTACCATCTGATGCGCTCCGGCGGCGGCAGGGGCGTGCTCATGGGCGGCGTGTCGGGCGTGCGCGCCGCGAACGTGGTGGTGATCGGGGCGGGCGTGTCGGGCATGAACGCGGCGGCCATCGCGCTCGGCATGCAGGCCGAGGTGCTGCTGCTCGACCGGAACATCGACAAGCTCCGCCAGGCGGACGTCGTCTACCAGGGCCACTGCCAGACGGTCGCCTCCAACACGCTGGAGATCGAGCGGGCGGTCCTGGAGGCCGACCTGGTCATCGGCGCCGTGCTCGTCCCGGGCGCGCGGGCCCCCAAGCTGGTGACGAACGAGCTGGTCAGCCAGATGAAGCCGGGCTCGGTGCTGGTCGACGTCTCCATCGACCAGGGCGGCTGCTTCGAGGACTCCCGTCCCACGACGCACGCCGAGCCGACCTACCGGGTGCACGGGTCGCTGTTCTACTGCGTGGCCAACATGCCGGGCGCGGTGCCGCACACCTCGACGTACGCGCTGACCAACGTGACCCTCCCGTACGCGCTGGCCATCGCCGAGCTCGGCTGGAGGCGCGCGATGGGCGCGGACGCGGCGCTGGCGCGCGGCCTGAGCACGCACGAGGGGCGCCTGACCAGCCAGCCGGTGGCCGAGGCGCACGGCATGGAGTGGGTGCCGCCCGAGGACGTCATCAGCCGCACCGCCTGAGCACCGCCGCCTGCGCGGCTCAGATGTGTTCCATGACGAAGACCGCGGTGGTGCCGGGGAGCAGCGCGTCGAAGACGTGCGGGGCGTCGCCGGGGTAGGTCATGTAGTCGCCGGGCGCCAGCTCCACCGGATCGCCGGCCGGCCCGGCGAGCGCCCGGCCGGCGGCGAGGACCACGTGCTCGGTGGTGCCGGGCTGGTGGGGCGAGGACAGCCGCGGCTCCCCCGGGTGCGCGACGACCCGGTAGAGGTCGCGGCGGGCGTTCGGGGGGCAGGAGGCGAGCAGGGTGGCCG
>NZ_QNFZ01000832.1 GCF_003313395.1 Nonomuraea lactucae
CCCGGCGCGACCGGCGCGATCAGCCGGGACCTCGCCGCCCGCGGCGCGGCCACCGCCGCCATCGAGGCCGACCTCGCGGACGCGGAGGCCCCCGCCCGTGTCTTCGACCGGGCCGAACACCTGCTCGGCCCGGTCACCGCCCTCGTCATGTGCCATGCCGAATCGGTCGACTCGGGCCTTCTCGACACCACGGTCGAGAGCTTCGACCGGCACTTCGCCGTCAACGCCCGCGCCACCTGGCTGCTGATCCGAGAGTACGGCCGCCGCTTCGCCGTCCCGCCGGGCTCGGGCAGGATCATCGCCCTCACCAGCGACCACACGGCGGGCAACCTCCCGTACGGCGCGAGCAAGGGCGCCCTGGACCGCATCACCCTGGCCGCCGCCCACGAACTCGCCCACCTCGGCGTCAGCGCCAACGTCATCAACCCCGGGCCCGTGGACACCGGCTGGATGTCGGACGAGGCGCGGGCGGGCTGCGTCCGCCGGACACCGCTCGGCCGCCTCGGCACCCCCCAGGACACCGCCCACCTGGTCGACTTCCTGTGCTCCCCGCAGGGACAGTGGGTCAACGGCCAACTGCTGACGAGCAACGGCGGCTTCGCCTAGCCGGTCGTCGTCTCGCGCCAGCGGTTGGTGATGGGAAGGCGGCGGTCGCGACCGAAGTTCTTGGGGGTGATCTTCGGGCCCGGCGGGTACTGCCTGCGCTTGTACTCCGCCAGGTCGACCAGCCTGATGACGCGCGTCACCAGCGCCGGGTCGTGGCCGGCGGCGATCAGCTCCGCGGAGCCCATGTCCTTCTCGACGTAGTCGTCCAGCAGCCGGTCCAGCACCTCGTACGGCGGCAGCGAGTCGGTGTCGCGCTGGTCGGGGCGGAGCTCGGCGCTCGGCTCCTTGGTGATGGAGTTCTCCGGGATCGGCCGCCCGGCCTGGAGGCGGAACGACGGGTCGGTGTGCTCGTTGCGCCACCTGGCCAGCTCCCACACCATCGTCTTCGGCACGTCCTTGATGGGGGCGAAGCCGCCGGCCGAGTCGCCGTAGAGGGTGGAGTAGCCGGTCGCCAGCTCGCTCTTGTTGCCCGTGGTCAGCACCAGGTGGCCGTGCTCGTTCGACAGGCCCATGAGGATCATGCCGCGGACGCGCGCCTGGAGGTTCTCGGCGGAGAGGCCGGAGAGGTCGATCTCCTTCTCGAAGGCGTTCACGATGTCGGCGATGGGCACGACCCGCGAGTGGACGCCCTGGCGGCGCACCAGCTCTTCGGCGTCGCCGATGGAGTGGTCGGAGGAGTAGCGCGACGGCATCAGCACCACGTGCACGCGGTCGGGGCCGATGGCGTCGGCGGCGATGGTGGCGGTCAGCGCCGAGTCGATGCCGCCCGACAGGCCGAGGATGACCGACTCGAAGCCGTTCTTCGCCACGTAGTCGCGGACGGCCAGCACGAGCGCCGAGTAGACCTCCGCGTGCGGGTCGAGCCGTTCGGCGACGCCGGAGGGCTCCGGCGGGTACGGGGCGACGGGGTCGGACGACAGCACGATCCGGTCCACCGTGATCGTGGAGCCGTCGCCCGCGTCGTACGGGAACCGCCCGGCCCGCGCCTCGGACACCGGCAGGTCGAGGTCCACGGTCAGGAGCTCCTCGCGGAACTGGCCGGCCCGCGCCACCAGCCGGCCGGAGGCGTCGACCACGATGGAGTCGCCGTCGAACACCAGCTCGTCCTGCCCGCCGACCTGGTTGACGTAGACGAGCGCGCACCCCGCCTCACGCGCCCGGCGCGCGCACAGCTCCAGGCGGACGTCGTCCTTCTCCTTCTCGTACGGCGAGGCGTTCGGCGCCACCAGCAGCCCGGCCCCGGCCTGGCCCACGACGGCGACGGGGCCTCCGTCCTGCCAGAGGTCCTCGCAGACGGCGACGGCCACGTCCACCCCGTGCAGCCGGAAGATCGGCAGCCGGTCGCCGCGGACGAAGTAGCGGTACTCGTCGAACACGCCGTAGTTCGGCAGGTGGTGCTTGGCCGTACACGTGACCACCTCGCCGCGCCACAGCAGCGCCGCGGCGTCGAGCGGCGCGCCCTTGGGCTGGCCGACGCGGGGCGCGAGGTTGGCCCGGTCGACGTGACCGACGACCACGGGCAGCTCGCCGAGACCCTCCTCCCGCAGCCTGACCGCGGTCTCCCGCAGGGTGCGAATGCTGGCCTCGACGAAGGAGGTGCGCAGCACGAGGTCTTCCACCGGATAGCCGGTCAGGAACATCTCGGTGAAGACCACCAGGTGCGCGCCGCGGTCGGCCGCGTCGCGCGTCCAGGCGAGCAGCTTGCCGGCGTTGCCGTCGAGATCGCCCACGGTCGGGTTGGTCTGTGCCAGGGCAATGCGCAGTTGAGCCACGCGAACAGCCTAGTACGGTGTGATTTCCACCGTTCCGGTAGGCGGCCCTTCCTGATCATGTCAGGCGGGGCACGAGCGCCCCCGTGGCTTCGCGCGGGGGCGCTCGTGCCTGGCCGACTCCAGCCCCGGCTCCAGCGGGCCGCCCGATGGCTGATCAGCCGGTCGCCCGACGGCGCCTGATGGCCGGGCCGAGGGCGAGCATGCCCGCCGCCGACGCCACCCCGACCGCGCCGATGGCGAACCACAGCGCCCGCGGTCCGAGGCCCAGCAGGGCGCTGCCCAGGAGCGGGGCCACGACCATCGCCACCGACCAGGCGAAGCCGAACAGTCCCGCGTACCGTCCGCGCAGGTGTGCGGGTGCCAGGGTGGCGACGATCGTCCCGGAGATCCCGGCCGTGATGATCTCGCCCGCCGTCCACACGGCGATGGTGGCGGCCAGCCACCCGGTGGAGGTGACGAACGCCGTCAGTGCCATGCCGGCTCCCATCACGGCCAGCCCGGCCGCCAGTGTGCGGGAGGGGTCGAGGCGGCCCAGGCGTCCGGAGACCAGGGGTTGCACGATGACGATGAGTACGCCGTTCAGCGCCATGGCCAGTCCGAACTGGCCGGTGGACAGGCCCACGCTCTCGGTCATGGCGATCGGCAGCACCGTGAACGTCTGCGCGTACACCACCGCGTTGCCCAGCACGACCAGCGTGAAGCCCAGCATCACCCGGTCGCGCAGCACCACGCCGAACCCGCCGCCCGCCTGCTCGCGGGTCGTGGGGCGGGTCTCGGGCACGGCCCGCCAGACCAGGATCGCGAACACCACGCTGGTGAGGGCGTCGATCCAGAACAGCCAGAGGAACCCGGTCCCCGCCAGCCAGCCGCCGGCGGTCATGCCGAGCGCGTAGCCGAGGTTGATCGCCCAGAACAGCAGCCCGAAGGCGCGCGGCCGTTCGGCGGGTGAGACCAGGTCGGCGACCAGCGCGCTGGAGGCCGGCCGGTAGGCGTCGACCACGAGGCCCAGCACGAACATGGCCGCCGTGATGGCCGGCAGCGAGGTGCTGTAACCGAGCGCCAGCAGCGCCCCGGCCGTGGCCAGCATGCCGCCGCCGAGCGTGGCCCGGCGACCGATCCGGTCGGTGAGCACGCCGGCCAGCAACTGCGAGATCAGCGACCCGGCGCCGAACACCGCCATGACCACCCCGGCCGCCGCCACCGGCAGGCCGCGCGCCTGCGTCAGGTAGACGCCGGTGAACGGCATGACCATGCTGCCCAGGCGGTTCACGAGGGTGCCGCTCCACAGGGCCCAGAACGGGCGGGGCAGCCCCCCGACGGCGGATCGCAGGAATCCCGGCTTGGGCAGGAGCGTCGTGGTCACGGGTCAAGGGTGAGCTCCCTGGGACCCGCCGGGCCAATGATTTAGTGCACACTAAAAGGTGTGGCCGTGACCTGGGTGATGAAGCCGGTGGACGTGGCGCGGATCCGGTTCGCGTTCTCGCCGATGTGGGAGCTGGTGGCCAGCCTCCGCACGCTGCGCGACCCGGCGAGGCAGTCGGTCCACCTGCCGTGGATCAAGTGCATCCGGCCCCGGCTGGCCGGCATCGACCTCGCCGAGCTGCTCGCGCTCGTCCCGCCGACCGGCTACCTGCCCGACTTCCTCACCCCGCCGCCCGACACGCCGCTGCCCGACTTCGCCGCCGAGCTGGAGCGCGTACGGCGTACGCCGCCCGAACGCGCCGCCGCCGAGGCCGGCGAGGTGGTGAGCGAGGACCGGCCGGCGATCGAGCGGTTCAGGGGAGACCCGGCGGCGGGCCTGGCCAGGGTGGCGGGCACGCTCCAGGCGTACTGGGAGGCGTGCTTCGCAGAGTTCTGGCCCCGCGTCTACGCCCTGCTGGAGCGCGACGTGCTGCGCAGGTCGCGGCAGCTCGCGCAGGGCGGGGCCCGGGAGCTGTTCGCCGCCCTGGATCCGTCCGTGACGTGGACGGGGGAGCGGCTCGTCATCGAGCGGCCGTGGCTGTGCACCCTGGAGGAGCTGCACGGCGACGGGCTGGTGCTCGTGCCGAGCGCGTTCTTCTGGCCGTCGACGGCGGTCATGTCGGCCCCGTACCAGTCGACGCTCGTCTACCCCGTGGCCGGGGTGGGCACCCTGTGGGAGGAGGGGCCGCCGCCCGCGCCCGGCGCGCTCGCCGCCCTCATCGGCCGGAGCAGGGCGCAGATCCTGCTGGCGCTGGCCGAGCCGAGCACCACGTCGGCGCTGGCCCGCCGGATGGCCATCACACCGGGGGCGGTCAGCCAGCACCTGGGCGTGCTCAGCGGCAGCGGGCTCGCCGTGGGGATGCGCCTGGGCAAGGAGGTCGTCTACCGCCGCACCCCCACCGGCGACGCGCTCGCCTGCCACGCCTCCTGAGGCTGCACGCCTCCTGAGCCTGCACGCCTCCTGAGGCTGTACGGCGGACGCCCTGCACGCCTCCTGAGCCGGGCCTGCGCCCGATACGCCTTTCGACGGGGGTGTTCAGGCGTACCTGGCCGACTCCACCAGCCAGTCGATGTGGGCGCGCGGCGCCGCCAGGTACGCGCACGCCACCTTGCTGACGTCCCTGGCCGCACGCGGCCCCAGCTCGTCGAGCGGCAGCCGCCTGGCGGCCAGGCGCATGTCGGCGCAGCGCTCGGCGATCCGGTCCAGCACCCAGGCCACGGCCTGCCGCTGGTCCAGTCCCAGCTCGTGCATGGCGATCACGACCAGGTTGTGCCCGTCGCCGCGCTCCTTCGGCCGCGAGGCCACGTCGTTGCACCAGGCGGTGACGTCGCTGCAGGAGTCGACCAGATCCCGCCACGGCTCGCAGCCGTGCAGCCACGCCGGCGCCTCCACCCGCAGGCACGGCTCCACCAGGTCGTAGAGGTACGGGCCGACGGTCCCCCTGCGCAGCGCCGGATACTGCTCCAGCGTCGGGATCCGGCCCGCGGCCCGGTTCGCCGCCTCGATGCGGCAGGCGTCGAGCTGGCGGCGCAGGTTCACCGCGAACCTGGCCCGCCACCGGTCGCTCATCCGCGCGCTCGTCACCCGCCACAGGTCGGCGAACGCCGCTTCCAGCGGATGGGACGCCCGGCCCGCGAGCACGCCCTGGAAGATCTCCAGGCGCCCCGGCCCCTCGTCCATCTCGTCGTCCAGGTGGAACAGCCACGTCAGCCACTGCGCGAACAGGGCGGCCGCCGCGGCGTCGAACTCGGCGAACGCCCGCCCGGCGATGCGGTGGAACCCGACCCCCGGGTCGGCGCGCAGCCCCGTCCGGCGCGCCCAGTCGATCACGGCCGCCTCGACGGCGTACACGGCGGGATGCATGCGGCACGGCGCGGCCAGCGCCGGCACCCGCTCCGTCAGCCGCAGCAAC
>NZ_QNFZ01000831.1 GCF_003313395.1 Nonomuraea lactucae
CTCGGGCGCGCTGCTGAAGCTGCGGGCCGGCGGCGTCGCGACCGACGAGACCGTCGGCGGCGGAGCGCTGGAGCTGCGCGTCGACACCCGCGACCCGGCCTTCCCCGCGCTGTGGGACGCCGTGCGCGACCGGCGCGTGGTCCGCTTCGACTACCGCAGCGCGGGCAGCGAGAACGTGCGGTCCCGCACCGTCGAGCCGTGGGGCGTGGTCAGCCGCCGCGGCCGGTGGTACCTCGCCGGGTTCGACCGCGACCGCGAGGCGCCGCGCGCCTTCCGGCTCAGCCGCATCACGGGCCAGGTCGCCGCCGCCGGCAGGCCGGGCGCGGTCAAGGTGCCCGAGGGCGTGGACCTGCGGTCCATGGTCGGCTTCCCCGATGAGGCGATGGAGGAGCGCGTCGCCCTCATCCGCGTACGGAAGGGCGCCTGCGAAGGGCTGCGCCAGCTCGCCAGGGCCGTCCACCCCGGCCACCCCGGCCACCCCGGCTACCCCGGCCACCCCGGCCACCCCGGCCACCCCGGCCACGACGGCTGGGACGAGGCCGAGCTGGCGTTCTCCGACCCTGAGCGGCTGGCGGGATGGATGGCCAGCCTGGGCTCCGACGTCGAGGTGGTCGAGCCGCCCGACGCCCGCGAGGCCGTCATCCGCCGACTGAAGGGAGCCCTGGCATGAGCTCCTCCGCCGACCGCCTGCCGAGGCTGCTCGCGCTCGTGCCCTATCTGATGTCCCACCCGGGCGCGCAGGTCGGCGAGGTGGCCGAGGTGTTCGGGCTGAGCGAGAAGCAGCTCATCGACGACCTGCAGCTCGTGTGGATGTGCGGGCTGCCGGGGCACACGCCGGGCGACCTCATCGACGTCTCCTGGGACGGCGGCGAGATCCTCATCGACAACGCCGACACCATCGCCAGGCCGCTGCGGCTCGGCATCGACGAGGCGAGCGCGCTGCTGGTCGCGTTGCGCATGCTGGCCGCCATGCCGGAGCTGGCCGAGGTCCCTGGCGACGCGCTGCCCCGCGTGGTCGCCAAGCTGGAGCGGGCCGCGGGAGAGGGCGCCGCCGAGGTCAGCAGCCACGTCGCGGTCGACGTGGACGCCGCGCCCGACGCGCTGCCCCGCGTCCGCGAGGGGCTGACCGGGCGGCGCAGACTGTCGCTGCGCTACTACGTGCCGGGCCGCGACGAGGTGACACCGCGGGAAGTGGACCCCATGCGGCTGGTGGTCGCTGACGGCCGCACCTACCTGGAGGGGTGGTGCTACCGGGCCGAGGCCATGCGGCTGTTCCGCCTCGACCGGATGCTCGGGGTGGACGTGCTCGACGTGCCCGCGGACCCGCCCGCGGAGGCCGAGCCGATCGACGTGACGCGGGGCGTGTTCCGGCCCTCGCCGACCGACGAGCTGGTGGAGCTGGAGGTGACCGCGGCCGGGCGGTGGGTCGCCGAACACTACCCGTGCGAGGAGCTCACCGAGCTCGGCGAGGGACGGCTGCGCATCACGCTGCGGGCCCGCGACGAGGACTGGATCGTCAAGCTGGCGCTCCGGCTGGGCGACACCGGCAGGGTCGTCTCGCCGCCGGTCATGGCCGAGCGGGTCCGCGCGGAGGCCGAGCGCGCCCTGTCCCTGTACGCTCACCGGTCATGACGTGGATCCTCCCGGCCGCCGTGCTGGGCCTGGCCGGGACGTCCGTGCTGGTGGCGGCAGGTGCCCGGGTCGCCGTCGCGGCGCGTAGGCTGAGCAGGGAAGTCGCCGACGCTCGGGCGCGGCTCGAGCCGAGGACGGCCAGATTGGGCTCCCCGAGGGATGAGACACGAGCCCGGGGAGCGTACGATCGTGGCTGAAACGCACTAGCCCGGTAAGGACGTGACATGCCGAACCTCGGAGTCCCCGAACTTCTGATCATCGCACTGGTGCTCGTCCTGCTGTTCGGTGCCAAGAAGCTGCCGGAGATGGCACGCGGCGTCGGCAGGTCACTGCGCATCTTCAAGGCGGAGACGGCCAAGCTCCGCGACGACGACGATGACTCGCAGACCACGGTGCAGGCCCAGCCGGCGGCCCAGTCCACGGCACAGCCGCAGCCCGCGCCGCCGCAGCAGATCCAGCCCGCGCCCGCCCCGGCCCTGTCGGCCGAGGAGCAGGCCCGTCGGCTCGAGGAGCAGGCGGCCAGGCTGCGCGCCAACGCCCAGAGCGACAAGCCCGCCTGACCTCATCCCTCCTCGTCACCTGGACTACTAGATGGCGCTGCTCAAACGGTCGAACGGAAGCGGGCCCACCCCGGATCCCGAAGGCCGGATGCCGCTCATGGACCATCTGCGTGAGCTGCGCAACCGGCTGCTCATCTCGACGATCGCGCTGGTCGTGGGCGTCGTCGTGGGCTGGATCCTGTTCGACCCGGTGTGGGAGTTCATCAAGGCGCCCTTCTGCGAGACGCCGCAGGCGCAGCAGCTCCGCGTCGGCACCTGCACGCTCACCTACGGCGGCATCTTCCAGTCCTTCTTCCTGACCCTCAAGGTCTCGGCGATGGTCGGCATCGTCGTGTCGTCGCCGGTCTGGCTCTACCAGATCTGGTCGTTCGTCACGCCGGCGCTCTACCGCAACGAGAAGCGCTACTCGATCGCGTTCATGGCGCTGGCGATCCCGCTGTTCCTGCTCGGCGCGGTGCTCGCCTACCTGATCATGGACACCAGCCTGGCCATCCTGCTGGGGTTCGCACCCAGCGACGCGGTGGCCGTCATCCAGATCGACGAGTACGTCAGCTACGTGCTCATCATGCTGGTGATCTTCGGCATCTCGTTCGAGCTGCCGCTGGTCCTGGTGTTCCTCAACCTCATCGGGATCCTGTCGCACGCCACCGTGAAGAAGCACCGCCGCACGGTCATCTTCGCGATGTTCGTGTTCGGCGCGATCATCACGCCGGGCGGCGACCCCATCACCATGATGGCCCTCGCCGCGCCGATGATCATCCTGTACTTCGTCGCTGAGGCGTTCATGTACCTGCGCGAGAAGCGCGGCGCGTCCCGCGAGGACTTCTCGCACCTCTCCGACGACGAGGCCTCGCCACTGGAAGAGGATTCCGGTTCCGCCCAATAGGCGATACGTTCCGGGCGTGTCCCCTCAACTAGCTC
Source organism: Nonomuraea lactucae (assembly GCF_003313395.1). GTDB lineage: Bacteria > Actinomycetota > Actinomycetes > Streptosporangiales > Streptosporangiaceae > Nonomuraea > Nonomuraea lactucae. The sequence continues at coordinate 3,114 of NZ_QNFZ01000831.1, forward strand.
TGCTCGTCAATCCGGCGGCCCGTGGCGGCCGCACCCTGCGCCTGCTGGAGCCCGTGGTACGCCGGCTGCGCGCCGGTGGGGCCGACGTGTCGGTGATCGTGGGCGATGACGCCACCGACGCCCTGGAACGGGCCTGCGCCGCGGTGGCCGAGCGCCCCGACGCCCTCGTCGCCTTCGGCGGCGACGGGCTGGTGCACCTGGCCGTGCAGGCCGTGGCGGGCACGGACGTGCCGCTCGGCATCATCCCGGCCGGCACCGGCAACGACATCGCCGCCGCGCTGGGGCTGCCCCGCAAGGACCTGATGGCGGCGGCCCGCACCGTGCTGCGCATGAAGTCGCGGCCGATCGACGCCGCCAGCATCCGCGCCGCCGACACCGCTGACCCCGCTGACCCCGTCGTGGGGGACGCGGGGACGGGGAGCGTGGAGGAGCTGTTCGCCGGGGTCGTGTGCTGCGGGTTCGACTCGCGGGTGAACGAGCGGGTCAACCGGCTCACCTGGCCGCCGGGGATGGCCAGGTACCTGGTGGCCGTGGCGGGGGAGCTGCGCCGGTTCCGGCCCATCCCGTTCCGGATCACGCTCGACGGCGAGACGACCGAGCGGGAGGCCATGCTGGTCGCCGTGGCCAACACCCGCTCCTACGGGGCGGGCATGCGGGTGTGCCCCGACGCCCGGCCGGACGACGGGCTGCTGGACGTGATGGTGCTCGGGGCCGTCGGCAAGGGGGAGTTCCTGAGGGTGTTCCCCGGCGTCTACCGGGGGACGCACGTGAACCACCCGGCGGTGTCGATCACGCGGGTGAGGAGCGTGCGGCTGGAGGCCCCGGACGTCGTGGCGTACGCCGACGGCGAACGCGTCGGGCCGGTCCCCATCACCTGCGAGGTGCGTCCGGGCATGCTCAGGGTCATCACATGAGATCTACACTGTAAAGGCGAGCTTCCGGGAACATGATCACCCGGGCGGACCAGAAAGGTGATTTCGGTAGGCTGGCGCTATGACGACGCCAGCGGAACGCTACGCGGCCTTCCGTGAGAAGTTCGGGGACGACGGGGCCGCCTTCAGATCGTTCCGAGGTCTGTACGACTTCGAGCTCGACGACTTCCAGGCCGACGCCTGCCGCGCGCTCGAGGCGGGTGACGGAGTCCTGGTGGCCGCCCCCACCGGCTCGGGCAAGACGGTCGTCGGCGAGTTCGCCGTCCACCTGGCGCTGGAGCAGGGGCGCAAGTGCTTCTACACCACGCCGATCAAGGCGCTGTCCAACCAGAAGTACAACGACCTGGTCAAGCGGTACGGCACCACCAAGGTCGGCCTGCTGACCGGCGACAACAGCGTCAACGGCGACGCCCCCATCGTGGTCATGACCACCGAGGTGCTGCGCAACATGCTCTACGCCGGGTCGGCCACCCTGGCCGGGCTGGGCTTCGTCGTCATGGACGAGGTGCACTACCTCGCCGACCGCTTCCGCGGCGCGGTCTGGGAGGAGGTCATCATCCACCTGCCCGAGTCGGTCAGGCTGGCGGCGCTGTCGGCCACCGTCAGCAACGCCGAGGAGTTCGGCGAGTGGCTGGGCGAGGTGCGCGGCGACACCACGGTCATCGTGGACGAGCACCGGCCGGTGCCGCTCTGGCAGCACATGATGGTCGGCAACCGCGTCTACGACATGTTCATGAGCGACCACGACACGCCGCGCATCAACCCCACGCTGATGCGGGTCACCCGCGACGCCGAGCGGCTCACCATGGGCCGCGGCAGGCGCGGCTACGGCCGTCCGCAGCGCTCGCGCCCGCCCGACCGGACGCAGGTGATCGAGAAGCTCGACGCCGAGGGCCTGCTGCCCGCGATCACGTTCATCTTCTCGAGGGCGGGCTGCGACGCGGCCGTCATGCAGTGCCTGCACGCCGGGATCCGGCTCACCACCGACCGCGAGCGCCACGAGATCAGGCAGATCGTCGACGAGCGCACCGCGCACCTGCCCGACGAGGACCTGGCCGTGCTCGGCTACCTGGAGTGGCGCGACTGCCTGGAGCGCGGGCTGGCCGCCCACCACGCGGGCATGCTGCCGGCGTTCAAGGAGGTCGTGGAGGAGCTGTTCACCCGCGGCCTGGTCAAGGCGGTCTTCGCCACCGAGACGCTGGCGCTCGGCATCAACATGCCCGCCCGCAGCGTCGTGATCGAGAAGCTCGACAAGTGGAACGGCGAGAGCCACGCCGACCTCACGCCCGGCGAGTACACCCAGCTGACCGGCCGGGCGGGGCGGCGCGGCATCGACGTCGAGGGCCATGCCGTGGTGCTCTGGCAGCCCGGCATGGACCCGCTGTCGGTGGCGGGGCTGGCCGGCACCCGCACCTACCCGCTGCGCTCCAGCTTCCAGCCCTCCTACAACATGGCCGTCAACCTGGTCGGCCAGTTCGGCCGCGAGCGCGCCCGCACGCTGCTGGAGGAGTCGTTCGCGCAGTTCCAGGCCGACCGGGCGGTCGTCGGGCTGGCCAAGCAGCTGCGCAAGCACGAGGAGGCGCTGGAGGGCTACCAGGAGGCGATGACCTGCCACCTGGGCGACTTCACCGACTACGCGGCGCTGCGGCGGCGCCTGTCCGACCGGGAGGCCGAGCTGTCGCGCCAGCGCGGCGCGGCCCGGCGGGCG
>NZ_QNFZ01000833.1 GCF_003313395.1 Nonomuraea lactucae
CCGCCTGGACGATCACCGTCCCGCCGGGCGCCCAGACGCCCGAACGGCCGGCGGCCCGGTCGAAGCCGCCTCCGGTGGACCCGGCGAAGCTCGCCACCACGACCCAGACCCGGTGATCGGCGGCCACGCGGCGGGCCCGCTCGTCCTGCAGGGCCCCCTCGGCGGCGTGCTTCACGGTGCCCGCGACGTACGCGTCCATGCCCAGCGCGGCGGTGTCGCGGGCGTGCCGCGGGACGCCGGTGTCCTTGCAGACGGCCAGCCCGAGCCGCCAGCCGTCCACGTCGAGCACCGCCGGGCCGCTACCCGGAGCGAACCTGACCGCCTCCTCCGTGCCCAGCCACACCTTCCGGTAGGCCACGGTGGCGCCAGTGCCGTCGACCGCCACGATGGCGATGTGCGGGCCTTCCACCGGGGCTCCCACCAGCGCCACCGAACCGGTCTCGGCGCAGGCCTCGACGATGGGCGTCAGCCGCGGGTCCTCCGCCGTGATCGCCGGGGCGTCCGGCTCGTACCCCGTCAGCGACAGCTCCGGGAAGACCACCACCCTGGCCCCGGCGGACCGGACCGTCTCGGCGTGGGTCGCCGCGTTCGCCGCCACGTCGTACGACACGCACTTCGGCTGGGCGGCGGCGATGCTCAAGGACCTGCGCATGCGAACACCCTAGCGGCCCACGACACCCCGACCAGGGCGCCTGTCAGGGGCCCTGGATCGCGGCGGTCAGGGGTGGCGGGTGAACGTGCCGAGGCCCGTGTGGTTCAGGGACTCGACCGTGACCGCCCGGGCGCGACCGCCCGGACCTGCGGTGAACCGCACCCCGGACAGGCCCGTCGCGTTCTCGCCGCGCGTCGCGCAGCTGAAGGTGTCGCCCGCGTAGTGGCGCAGCGGGAAGCGGAACCCCTTCGGGCCGAGCCGCATCACCAGCCCGCCGGCGCCCGAGGTGACCGTGAGGGGGCCGTAGTAGCGGTTGGCGTACGTGCCCGCGTAGGCGGCGGGCGGCCGGGCCGGGGCGGCGCCCGGCGGCGGCTCGGCGTAGTCGGTCCTCGGCCTCCCGGCCTGCTCCATCCGGGCGAAGATCCCGCCGAACAGGCCGAGCCAGTCGACCGTCCGCCTGCCGTGCTGGGCGATGTCGTAGAAGGTCGCGGCCACGGCCTCGGGGGCGCCCACCGGCTGGCCGTTCGTCAGCACCACGATGCCGAGCCCCTCGGAGGGCAGCATCGTCACGGTGGTGGCCGCGCCCAGCGAGAAAGCCCCGGAGTGGCTCAGCCGGAGCCGTCCCAGGTCGTCGTAGTCCACGTTCCAGCCGAGCCCGTAGAACCCTGGCCTGCCGTACGGGGCTCTGGGCGCCGAGGAGACGATGTGCGGCAGGTGCGTGCGGCCGAGGGCCGAGGGGGCGACGACCCGCCTGCCGCCGAACGTCCCACCGGCGAGTTGGAGGCGTATCCATGAGGTCAGGTCACGGGCGGTGGAGCTCGCGCCCCCGGCCGGCGACTGCGCCTGGGGGTCGCGCGCGTCCCCCGGCTCCCAGCGGCCGCCCACCTTGACGTGGGTCGCCGCCCGGTCGGGTGCCCGCTCGTAGGCGGAGAAATCAGAACTGGTGGAGTTCATGCCTAGCGGCTCGTACAGCGTCCGCGCCGACAGCTCCTCCCAGGTCGTCCGCCGGGCCCTCGCGACGGCGACCGCCGCCTCGGTGAACCCGAAGTTCGTGTACGCGTACGTCACGCGGAACGGGGAGAGCGGCTCGTAGCGCAGGTGGTCCAGGATGTAGGCGCGGCGGTACCCGAGATCCTCCAGCAGGTCCCCGGCGTGGTCGGGCAGGCCGCTGCGGTGCGAGAACAGGTCGGCGACCGTCACGTGCCGCGTCACCCAGGGGTCGGCCAGGGCGAACCCCGGATCGTGCTCGACGACGGGGTCGTCCCAGGAGACGGCCCCCTCCCCCACCGCCGCGGCGACGACCGTGGAGGCCAGCGGCTTCGACACCGACGCGAGCTGGAAGACGGTGTCCGGCCCGACCGCCCCCGGACTCCCCACGCGCCGCACACCGAACCCCTTGAGGTACGCCACCCGGTCCCGGTACACCACGGTCACGGCCATCCCGGGCACCCCGGTCCTGGCCATCGTGTCGCGTACGACCCCGTCCAGCCGGGAGACGGCGGCCTCGACCCGGGCCGGGGTGAGGGACGGCGGCGGCTCCGTGGGCGGCTCCGCCGAAAGCGTCACCCGGGGTGAGGGCGTCACCCGGGCCGGGACCCCCGCCGCGGCTCCGGATGGGAGCGGCGGCGGCGTGCCACCTCCGGCGCAGGCCGAGAGGAGCAGCACCGCCACCCCCAGGACCGCCGTGGCGGGCACGGCCTGGGAGTGCCGGCGGTGATGCTCCATGCCTCCATCGTCCGCCTCCTCGGTCCGCCTGCGGCGGCCGGGGCGGGAAGGGGCCTCGTCGCTAGCGCACCTCTCCGCCCGCCTCCAGGGTGGCGACCATCCTGTGGAGGCGGGCGGCCCGGGTCCCCGGCGTGCGCGCCGTCATGAGCCGGAGGAGCACGGTGTACCGCCTCCCCTTGCTGAGGGAGTCGAAGACGGCCTTCGCCTTCTCGTTGGCGTCCAGCGCGGCCTCCAGATCGGGCGGGACGGTGGCGTCCTTCGGCGGCTCGTACGCCGCGTCCCACCGCCCGTCCGCCTGGGCCGCCTCGACGGCCGCGAGGCCGGGCGGGCGCATGCGGCCCGCGGCGACGAGCGCCTCGACCTTGGCGACGTTCACCTTCGACCAGGAGCTCCTGGGCCGGCGCGGCGAGAACCTCTGCAGGTAGTACGCCTCGTCGAGCGACCTGGTGTGGCTGTCGATCCAGCCGTAGCACAGGGCCACGTCGAGCGCCTCGCCGCGCGTCGGCGACACCCCGCCCGCGCCCTTCTTGGCGATCTTCATCCATACTCCGGCCCCCAGCTCGTGGTTCCCGGCCAGCCATGACTCCCACTGGGCGGCGTCGTCGAACGCCATGATCCGCATACCGTCGAGTGCTTCCATCGTGCCCGCCCGCCGGTCAGGCCGGCCGGTCGGAGGCCACGACCTCCAGGTAGTGCGGGTTGTGCATGACACCCAGGATGTTCCCGAACGGATCCACCACGGAAGCGGTGACGAAGCCCTCGCCCTCGCCCCGTTCCGTGATCGGCTCGTGCTCCTTCGCGCCCAGCTCCAGCAGCCGGTCGCGAGTGGCGGTCAGGTCGTCCACGTGCCAGTACATGACGGCTCCGCCGGGCGCGGCGGGCGGCCCGCCGCGCTGGAAGCGCCTGTCGACGAGGCCCAGCTCGTGCTGGTAGTCGCCGATGCGGAACTCGCTGTAGGCGGTCCGGCCGTCCGGGCCCGGGACGTTGTAGTACGGCTCGACGCCCAGCAGTTCGGTGTACCACCTGATGGCGGCGTCCATGTCGTCGGCGTAGTAGCTGATGGTGGCGAATCCTCGAAGCATGCCCGCATTCCTCTCAATCCGCGGCGTTCGCTGCGTGTCAGGAACCATACGGGCCATTGAGGAACGTGCGTTTCCTCAATGCCTGGAAGACTGAGAACATGCTGGAGACCTCGGTACGCCTCCTCCGCCTGCTGTCGTTGCTGCAGGCGCGCCCCGACTGGCCCGGCGCCGAGCTGGCCGACCGGCTCGGCGTGACCACGAGGACCGTACGCAACGACGTCGAGCGGCTGCGCATCCTCGGATACCAGATCAACTCCACGACGGGCGCGGCCGGCGGCTACCGCCTGGGCTCGGGCGCGGCGCTGCCCCCGCTGATCCTCGACGACGAGGAGGCCGTGGCGGTGGCCGTCAGCCTGCACGCCGCGGCCGGCGGCACGGTGACGGGCATCGAGGAGACCTCGCTCCGGGCACTGGCCAAGCTCCAGCAGATGCTGCCGTCGCGGCTGCGCCGCCGGATCGAGGCGGTGCGCGCGGCCACGGTGTCCGTCACCGGCCGCGGCCCGACCGTGGACGCCGAGACCCTGACCGTGATCGCCGCCGCCATCCGCGACCACGAGCGGCTGCGCTTCGACTACCGGGGCCACGGGGGCGACGCCGGCGTCCGCACCGTCGAGCCGCACCGGCTCGTCCACACCGGGCGGCGCTGGTATCTGCTGGCCTGGGACGGCGACCGGGACGACTGGCGGACGTTCCGCGCCGACCGCATCAGCCCGCGCACGCCCAACGGTGGCCGCTTCACGCCACGCACGCCTCCGGACGGCGACGCCGCGGCGCACGTCGTCCGGGGCACGGGCTCGGCCGCGTGGCGGCATCCGGCCCGCGTCCGGCTGCACGCCCCCTTGGACGAACTCGCCGAGCGGCTCACCCCGGCCGCCGGGCTGCTGCGGGACGACACCGAGCACGGCGGCTGCGTGCTGGAGACCGGCGGCGACTCCCTTTACGACCTGGCGGCCTTCCTCGGCAGCCTCGGCGTCCCCTTCACCGTCCTGGACCCCCCTGAGCTGCGCGCCCTGCTGCGCGACCTGGCCACCCGCTACGCGGCCGCCGCCCAGGAGGACCGAGAACGGAGTTGACGCCGCACGGTCCCATGGTGCAATCATTCTCTGACAACGGTTTCAGTCAGGAGCGCGAGTGGCCACCATCCATGACGTAGCGGCTCGCGCCGGGGTGTCCCCCGCCACCGTCTCGCGGTTCCTGCGAGGCGGGCGCGTGCGCTCCTCCGAGGCCGTCCAGGCCGCCGTGGACGAGCTCGGCTACTGGCCGAGCGCCGCGGCGCGCTCCCTGAAGTCGGGCCGCACCCACACGATCGGCGGAGTGGTCCCCGACATCACCAACCCCTACTTCGCCGCGGTCGTCAAGGGCATGGAGTCGGTGACCCGCGCCGAGGACTACCGCCTGCTGCTCGCCAACACCGACGAGAGCGGCGAACGCGAGGACCACGTGCTCGCGGACATGATCCGCAGGGTCGACGGCATCATCCTGGCCCCGGCCACCGAGCAGGACCGGACGCCGCTGCACGTGCGCGACGCCGACGTGCCTCTGGTGTTCGTCGACCGCGACCTGGCCGGCGGCGAGCGCTTCGACGCCGTGCTCGTCGACAACGCCGGCGGCGGGCGGCAGGCGGCCGAGCACCTGCTGGGGCTCGGGCACACGCGCATCGCCGCGATCAGCGGCAGCCAGGACACGACTCCCGGGCGCTGCCGTCGCGAGGGGTTCCTGGACGCGCTCCGCGGCGCCGGGGTCGAGCCGCCCCCCGAGTACGACCTGGCCGGCGATTTCCGGGAGGCGAGCGGCTACCAGCTCACCCTGTCGCTGCTGTCGCTGCCCGAGCCGCCGACCGCGCTCTTCAGCGCCAACAACCTGATGACCCTGGGCGCCCTCAAGGCGCTCCACGACATGCGCGTGGACGTGCCGGGGAGGATGAGCCTGATCGGCTTCGACGACCTGGACACCGGCCCGCTGCTCCGCCCTCCCCTCACGGTCATCGACCGGCCGATGGTGGAGCAGGGGGTGCTGGCCATGCGGCTGCTCCTACGGAAGTTCGAGCCGGAGTACGCCGACGACACGCCCCGGCGCATCGTGCTGGACACCGAACTCGTCGAGCGCTCCTCGACGGCGCCACCCCGTTCCCTCGCCGGCCGCCGGGCGGCGACGACCTCACGAAGGGCCAGGCACTCATGAGCCCTCCCCTGACCACCCTCGACCCGCAGGCGATCGGGTCGTCGGACGCGACGTTGAGAGCGTTTCTGCATGGCCTGCCCGGTGTGGATCGGGTGGGTGCGGATCAGCGGGCGGCGATGCTGGGC
>NZ_QNFZ01000836.1 GCF_003313395.1 Nonomuraea lactucae
CCTGGTCCGGCGGCGTCGTACGCGGACCCTGCCGCCCCCGCCCGGGCACCGTCGCCCGCGGACCCTGCGGCCGACGAGCTCGCAGCCTCCAGCCGCCCTTCCGCCCCCGGCCGGTGCAGCCCGAGCCACGCCCCCAGCACCACCGCGGACCCCACGATCAGCAGCACCGCCATCGTCGTCCGATCCATCCCGCGCGGCGGCTCGGGCTCGAACACCGGGAACGGCGCGGCGGGCACGGCCCGGCGGAACGCCGACGGCGGCCTGTCGTCACCCTGCTCATGATTCACCAGGTCAGCCATATGGCGATCATTATGGGCGAGATCGCGGCCCCGGGCCCGGCTTTGCGCTCCGGCCGCCGCCCGCGAGTCGCGGAGGGGCGTCGATCGGCTCGCACGAAGGTCATCGCCTATGCGCCTTTGGTCGGACAAGGCGGAGACCATGGGACGATGCGGACGGGAGCAGGCTGGTCCTAGCGTCGGGGCATGACGCAGCTCCAGACCCAACCGGCCAGCCGGGTGCACGAGATCGACGCGTTACGCGGGTTCGCGCTGGCCGGGATCCTCGTGGCGAACATCGGCTTCTTCGCCGACCCCGGCTACGCCGTGGCGGGCGCCATGCCCATGCCGGACGGGCCGGTGGCGTACGTCATCAGCGCCCTCGTGCTGACGAAGTTCTACGTCCTGTTCTCGTTCCTGTTCGGCTACTCGTTCACGCTGCAGATGCGCGCGGCGGAGCGGGCGGGGGCGAGCGTCAGGGCGCGCACCCTGCGGCGGTGCCTCGGCCTGTTCCTGATCGGCGTGGCACACGGGCTGCTGTTGTGGGTGGGCGACATCCTCACCCTGTACGCCGCGCTCGGGCTGCTCCTGCTGGCCCTGCGCAACGTCAGGCCGCGGACGGCCGTCGTCGTCGCGACCGGCATCGTCGGCGTCCTGACCCTGCTCTGGCTGGCCCTGGCCGGGCTGGTCATCCTCGACCCCGGGGCCTCGGGGATGCCCGCCGCCGACCCCGCCGAGGCCGCCCGGGTGCTCGGGCTGGCCACCGGCGGGCCGCTGGACGTCCTGCGGATGCAGTTCGAGCTGTATCCACCGCTCGCGATCATGATCTGGCTGTTCCAGGGGCCGACGGCGCTGGCCATGTTCCTGCTGGGGCTGGCCGCGGGCAAGCGGCGGCTGCTGGAGGATCCTGAGCGCTGGTGGCACCTGCTCTCCCGCGTCCAGTGGATCGGGTTCGGCGTCGGCCTGCCGGGCGGGGCCTTCTTCGCCTGGTCGACCGGCTCGCCGAGGTGGGAACTGCTCGGCCTGGCGGTGAACAACGTGACCTCCCTGCTGCTCACCGCCGCCTACGTGGCCACCCTGCTGCGGGTGGTCAGGCGCTTCCCCGCGGTGGGCCGCGCGCTCGCGCCCGCGGGCCGGGTCGCCGCGTCCAACTATCTCGGGCAGTCCGTGCTCTGCTGCCTCGTCTTCACCGGGTACGGCCTCGCGCTCGCCGGGCGGCTGTCGCCCCTCGCGGTGATGGGCGTCGCCGCGGCGATCTACGCGGTGCTGCTGGCGCTCAGCGCCTGGTGGCTGCGCTCCCACCGGTACGGGCCGGTCGAGTACGGCCTGCGCCGCCTCACGAACTGGGCCTGACGGCAGGAGTCCCGGACCGAGGTCTTGACCAAGCGCTCGTTCGGGGGATATATCTGGGTCTGGACATATGTAGGCCGGTCGATATTTCCCCCGGAGGCCGGGTTGGCGCGCACCCAGGATCAGCGGCGAGCCGAGACCCGGGCCCGCCTGATCGACGCCGCCGCCGACCTGTTCGCCCGGAAGGGCTTCCACGCCGTCTCGGCCGAGGCGGTGGCCGGCGTCGCCGACCGCACCACCGGCGCCCTCTACAACCACTTCGGTGGCAAGGAGGGCCTGCTGCTCGCCCTGCTGGAGGTGTGGAAGGACGAGACGGCGGCCGACCTGCTCGCCGCGTTCGCCGGGATGACCGAGCTCGACGACCGGCTGGCCGCCCTGTTCGACGTGCTGACCCGAGGGGATGGGGATCGCGGTGCGTCATGGCTCCTGCTCGAACTGGAGCTGTGGCTGCACGGCGCGCGCGATCCCGCCATCGGCGAGCCCCTCGCCAGGCGCTACGCCGGCATCCGCGCCCGCCTGGCCGACGGACTGGCCGACTGGGCCCGGCTGGCCGGAGTGCCGTTGCGCCGCTCACCGGAGCGGACGGCCACGGCGGTGCTCGGGGTGCTGATCGGCTGCGCGGTCCAGCACCGGCTCGACCCGCCGGCGGTCGAGCTCCGCGCGGTCGTGGACGCCCTGCGCGACCTGCTCGGACTGCCCGCCCCCTAGAACACCCCCTGGAACACCCCCTGGAACACCGCCTGGAACACCGCCTGGAACACCGCCTGGAACACCGCCTAGAACACTCCCGACCACGCGCCGAAAGGGAGCCGCCATGCGGATCAACCTCCTCGAAGACACCTGGGAACGCCACGTCCCGCACGACCAGTTCGCCTACCTGCGCGAGAACGCGCCCGTCCACTGGCACGAGGTCCCCGGCGACACCGGCTTCTGGGCGGTCACCAGGTACCACGACGTCAAGGCGATCAGCCGTGACGCGCAGACCTGGTCCACCGAGCTCGGCACGACCTTCATCCGCACCCAGCCGCCGGAGATGATCGAGGTCGCGAGCCTGATGCTGCTGAACATGGACCCGCCCAAACAGACCCGCTACCGCAGGCTGGTGAGCGCGGGCTTCACCCCCAAGATGATCGCCCGGCTGAGGGAGAAGGTCCGGTCACGCGCCGAGAGCATCGCCGACGGCGTGCTCGCCAGGGGTGGAGAGGTGGAGTTCGTCACCGACGTCGCCGAGTACCTGCCGCTCCAGATGATCTGCGACCTGGTCGGAGTGCCCGAGGAGGACCACGCCAAGATATTCGAGTGGTCCAACCGCATGGTCGGCTTCCAGGATCCTGACTTCCGCACCACGCCGGAGGACGGCGAGATCGCCGGAGCCGAGATCTTCGCCTACTGCGACGGGCTGGTCGACGAGCGCCGCGCGAACCCGCGCGACGACATCCTGACCGCCCTGGTGCGGGCCGAGATCGACGGCGACCGGCTCACCAGGGACGAGATCGACGCGTTCTTCGTCATCCTGTGCGTCGCCGGCAACGAGACCACCCGCAACCTCATCGCGCACGCCATGCACGCCCTCATCGCGCACCCGGACAGCTACCGCGAGCTGGCCGCCAACCTCGACGACGAGGAACTCTGGCGCACCGCCACCGAGGAGTTCCTGCGGTGGGGCTCCTCGATCCACAACTTCCGGCGCACCGCGACGCGCGACACCGAGCTGCGCGGCCAGCCGATCGCCGCGGGGGAGAAGGTGGTCACCTTCTACGCCTCCGCCAACCACGACGAGGACGTCTTCCGCGACCCGTACACGTTCGACATCCACCGCACCCCCAACGACCACGTGACCTTCGGCGGCGGCGGCCCGCACTTCTGCCTCGGCGCCAACCTCGCCCGGCTGCAGATCTCCTCCATGATCAGGGAACTGCTCCGCCGCTTCCCCGAGGCGGAGCACACCGGGCCGGTCAGGAGGATGCGCTCCGACTTCATCAACGGCATCAAGCACATGCCGCTGCGCTTCGCCACCACGACCTGACCACATGGTCCGCTACCCCGACGGCCGCTACCCCGACGGCCGGTAGCCCGCCTGCCGGAGCACCGCGGTCAGGTATGCCTCCACGGCAGCGGCGCTCTCGTCGTCGGGATAGTCGCCGAGGTGGTGGAGGACCGCCCCGTTGAGGATCTGCTGGACCACGTCGAGGTCGCTGTCGCGGGGGAGCAGGCCGTCGGCGCGGGCCCGTTCCAGCGTCGCGCGCACCGCCGCCGCGCGCCGCCTGCCGTGCGCGTTCCGGTACGCCTCCAGCAGTTCGGGGTGGTCGTCCACCGCGCCGTACAGGCGGCGGAGCATCCGGCGGCCCTGCGGCAGGCTCAGGTAGCCGGCCCAGTCGGCCAGCATGTGCTCCACGCCGGCCCAGTCGAGCGCGCCCGGGTCGTGGTCGGTGTGCATCGACTCGATCGCCTCGACCAGCAGGGCGGTCTTGTCCGGGAACCTCCGGTAGACCGTGGCCCGCGTGACGCCCGCCCGCTGGGCGACCCGCTCGATGCTGGTGGCCCCCGCGCCGCTCTCGATGAGCAGCTCCAGCGCGGCGGCGAGGATCGCCTCGTCGGCGTCGCGGCTGCGCGGCCGGCCCGGAGGCCGCTGGGACTGCGTGCTGCTGGTCATGGCACGTACGATACAGCACAGCACTGTATCGTAATTATCCGCTGATCCCGGTCATCGCTCGCGGTCCGTGAACATGTCGATCAGCGCCCGCACCGGGATGTCGGCCTCGGTCGGGTGCCGGAACCCCTGGCCGGCGTTCACGCTGTAGTGGTTGCGCCGGCCCACCCTGACGGGATCGACGTACCCGGCCTCCTTGAGGTCGGTGACGATGCCCTGCGCCGCCCGTTCGGTGATCCCGATGGAGGCGGCGATGTCGCGCACCCGCACCTGCGGGTTCCGGGCGATCTCCAGCAGCACGCGGGCGTGGTTGGTGAGGAAGGTCCAACGGGGCTCGGCGTTCCTGCCCATGAAGCTCACTCCGGTAGGCGGCCTATGGCGAAAGGACTTTCCTGTATTGTCCTACACGCTTCATGTGGGGGGCCACCTCTTCGTGATCGGGGGCGACGTGCGGTCCGGGGGCGGAACGCGCCAAGATGGGGCATGACCGATTCCCCGGCCGATCCCGGCTCGCCGCTCCCTGGGGCGATCCGACTCCCCGACGGCTCCTGGGTGCGCGGGCGCGGCCTGCGCAATCCCCTCCCGGCCGGCCCCCTTCCCGGGTACGGCCTGTACGCGGGAGGCGGGCGGCTGCGGCGGCGTCACGAGGACCGGCTGTCCTGGCCGCACCACTGGATCGAGTGGCCCGACTTCCTCCTGCCCCGCGACCGTGACGGCGCCGCCGACCGGATCCGCGCCGTGCACGCCAAGGCACGGGCCGGGCAGCCGGTCGAGGTCGCCTGCGGCGGCGGCGTAGGCCGCACCGGCACCATGATCGCCTGCCTCGCGGTCATGGCCGGGCTGCCCGCCGAGGAGGCCGTCGCCTGGACGCGGGCCCACTACCACCATCGAGCGGTCGAGACGCCGTGGCAGAGCGCCTGGGTGCGACGCTTCACCCGCTGACATCCGACCACTCGTCGCGCCCGCGCCCGTGTGGCCGCCCCCGCGCCGTCGGGTCAGCCGGGCTGATCCCAGATGCTCGCCGCGCCCGCCTCCTCGCGCCTGCGCACCCGCACGCTCGTCGGCCCTTCGAGCACCGCCAGGGCGCTCTCCACGTCGTCGGTGGCGATGACGACCTTGACCCCGCCGAAGATCGTGTAGGCGAGGTCGATGTTGACGTTCGCGTCGGCGAGTTGCCTGGTCAGCTCCCCGAGCGTGCCCGGGCGGTCCTCGATGTCCACCACCAGCACCGGACGCTCGTCCGCGACGCCCATGCCCGCGCTCTCGAGCGCCTCCCGGCACCGGGGCGCGGCCGTGTCGTCGACCAGAACGTGCACGATCCCTTTGCCGTCGCCGGTGAAGGCGGCGAGGCCCTCGATGTTCACGCCGGCCTGGCCGGTGACCTCCCCCAGGCGGGCCAGCTCTCCCGGCCGATCGTTGATGATGACTGCCAGATCCGTGGACATCGCCTCTTAATCTTCTCACCGAGGTCGAAATACGACAATCCGTGAGGGCTGGGCTGGTCAGATGCCGGTGGGGTGCCAGATGGTCTTGGTCTCCAGGAAGCGGGTCATGCGGGTGGTGCCGGGGTCG
>NZ_QNFZ01000835.1 GCF_003313395.1 Nonomuraea lactucae
CTCGGGCAGCTCGGTGAGCGCGACCCAGTCGCCGACGCACGGGAGCGCCACCGGGTCCTCGGCGGCCGCCCGGCGGACGTGGGCGGCGTAGCGGGCGTGGTGCTGGCCGTCCGCCGCGATCACCTCGGCGGAGCCTCGGTCGACGCGGGCCACGCGGGCGGGAACGGTGCCGGGCGGGAGGTCGGCGGCGCGGGAGCCGGTCCAGCCGAGCAGTGAGAGATCGGAAGACAACGCAGTGAGTCCTTTGGTCGAGAGTCGAGAAGGAAGGCCGGATGGCTCAGGCGACCGGCCGGAGGTGGGTGGACGGCATGCTGAAGTCGACCCGCATGGTCCTCACCTCCTCACTTCTCGATCCGCGACACGTCCCCGAGACTCTACGCAGCTCGTCCCGGACGCCGCAATCCCATTTTTCTTTCCGTCCGGTTGAACCGTCACCGCAGCTCCAGCCGTACCCCCTGCCGACGCACTCGAGAAAGGGGAATGATGCGAGTCAGCACGTATCCCCCACCCTCGACCGAGGGGGCCGATCCGATGGGCAAGCCGCGGTTGAGCCATTGGATCAGGCGTGTACGACCGGATGACGACCTCGTCGTCTCGGCGCTCTACCGGGAGTACCACCGGCCGCTGCTGGCCTTCGTCGCACGCCTGACGGGGGGCGACAGGCAGTGGGCGGAGGACGTCGTGCAGGAGACCATGATCCGTGCCTGGCGCAGCGCCGAGCGGCTCGACCCCGCGTCGGTCTCGTTGATGCCCTGGCTCGCCACCGTCGCCAGACGTATCGTGATCGATGACCGGCGGCGCAGGGACGCCCGTCCCAGGGAGTCGAGTGACGGACCGCTGGAGCGCGTGCCCATGCCCGACGAGGTGGACGGAATGCTGCACCAGGTGGTCGTGTCCGATGCGCTCAGGGCGCTGTCGCCGGCGCACCGTGAGATCCTGAACGAGACGATCCTGCGCGACCGGTCGGTCAACGACGCCGCGCAGGCGCTCGGGATCCCCGTGGGCACGGTGAAGTCCCGCGTCTACTACGCGGTGCGCGCGTTGCGCGTCGCACTGGAGGAGAGAGGGGTGACGGCGTGAACTTCCAGGTGGAACACACCGATGTGGGCGCCTACGCCCTCGGACTGCTGGAGGAGGACGACAAGCGCGCCTTCGAGGCGCACCTCTACGTCTGCCCGTCGTGCCGGGCCGAGCTGGCCGACCTGGCCGGTGTCGCCGGCGCGCTCGACGGGCTCGGTCCCCTCGACGACGAACCTGCCGCCCCTCGCGGTGAACCCGCCGCCCCTCGCGGTGAGGCCGAGGTGGTCGACATGATGCGGCGCAGGCGGGCGGCCGACCGGCGGACCCGCAGGGGGACGGTCATGATCGGCCTGGCCGCCGCGGTCACGCTGGTGGCCGGCGGGCTTACGGTCGGCATGCAGGTGGGCTCCGGCGGGATGTCGTCCCCGGCCGCGTCCGGGATGCCCTCCGACGCGCACATGGGGCCCGCGGAGCAGTTCTACGCTGACGGCAGGCCCGTGGCGGGCACGGGCGCCGGCGGGGTGAACGGGGGTCTGGTCGTCGAGTCGAAGGCGTGGGGCACGCATGCCGCGCTCAAGCTGGCCGGGGTGAAGGGGCCGCTGGAGTGCGAGCTGGTGTCGGTGTCCAAGTCGGGGGTGCGGCGGGTCATGACGGGGTGGTCGGTGCCGGCCGCCGGCTACGGGGTTCCGGGGCAGCCGCGACCGCTCTACATGCACGGGGGCAGCCCGTCGCCGCTCCACGAGATCGACCGCTTCGAGGTGGTCACCACAACGGGGAAGAAGCTGCTGACCGTCGAGGTCTGAGCTTTCCGGGAGCCCTCTCACCTGGGGTGGGAGGGCTTTTTCGCGTCCTGCGACTGCCGGTCGCGCGTGGTGGCTTGTGAGTAAATGTACGCGTTCGGGCGTTGAACCTCGCCGGGCACGGGCGCCGTACTGCTTGCCATACGAGCAGGAATGTCCCGCCTTCGAGAGGTCCCCTCATGCCGCTTTCCCGATCCACCCTCACCAGTGCCGTGCCCGCCGGTGTGCTCGCCACCGGCCTGCTGGCCTCCGCTCTGGCACCCGCGTCCGTCAGCGCCTCCACCGGCGCGGCGACCGAGGTCTACCTCGCCGCGGGGTTACGCGGCGCCAACGAGGTGGGCGCCGCGGGGGACGCCGACGGCCGGGCGACGGTCGTGCTGAAGATCAGCGGCAGCAGGGTCACGTACGCGATCCGCTGGAACAAGATCGACCTGCCCTCCGCCGGGCACGTCCACCTGGGGGCCAGAGGGACGAACGGGGAGGTCAAGCTCCCGTTCTTCACCCAGGCGCTGCCCAAGACCGTGCTGGGACTGATCGGCACGGTCGACGCCGACCCGGCGCTCATCAGATCCCTGGTCCACAGTCCAGGCGGCTTCTACGCCAACCTGCACAACGCCAAGCACCCGCAGGGGGCGGTCCGCGGCCAGTTCTACCGGCTCGTCCGGCCGGTGGACCTCGGTGGCGTGCTGAACGGCAGCAACCACGCGACGCTCGGCTCCCGGGCCGACGGCGCGCAGGAGGTGCAGGGGAACGACGGCATGAAACGCGGCGACCAGGACGGCCGGGGCGTCTGGTGGCTGCGCCCGCACGGCTCGGTCATCGGCTTCACGGCCCTGTGGTCGGGGCTCGGGCAGGTGACCGGCGGCCACGTCCACAAGGGCCCGCCCGGCCAGAACGGCCCCGTGGTCGCCGACCTGATCGGCGCGCCCAACGGACTGCCCGCGAACCTGAGCGGCCTGGCGGGTGAGGCCCCCGTCCGCGCCGCCGTGGTCAGGCGCATCGCCGCCAACCCGGGCAGGTACTACAGCAACCTGCACACCACCGAGTTCAACGGCGGCGCGGTGCGCGGGAAACTCTCCGGACAGGCGTTCGACCACCCGCGGGCGGTCACGGCGGACGTGCTGCGCGGCAGGCAGGTGTACGCCTGCGCCAAGCAGCCCGGCGGCGGCTATGCCTACACCCAGCACGGAGCGGCGGCCAGGCTGCGGCGCGGCGTGGTCCTCACGATGGCCCCCGGCCGGCCGCCGCGGTGGAGGGCCCCCGACGGCAGCTCGGTGCGCGGGCAGGTCGTCGCCAGGAGCTCGAACGGTCACCGCAACCTCCCCGCCCTGCTGCTGGCCGCCGCTCCATCAGGGGGGAGCGGCGGCCTGCTGTCCCACACCACGCAGATCCTCAGGGTCAACACCGAGGGCGGCCTCGCCCCCGCCAGCGCCTGCCGGCCGGGCACCAGGGCGCTGGTGCCGTACCGGGCCGACTACCTGTTCCTCGGCTGACGCGCCAGGCCGATCCCGCCGGATGACCCGCTTCTCCACCGGCCTCCAGGTCGCTTCCGGGGCGATTCGGTCCCGTCCCGGAAGGACCTCCCGGCCGGCCCCGGTCCTCCACGGCCGGCGACCGGCCTCCGCTCCCCGGTACGCGGCCCACCGGGAGCAGGCGACGCCCCGCCGCAGACCGCAGCCCGTGCGGCGGGGCGGTCGCAACACACGGGGTGGGCTCTCGGATCGCTTGGGCTGACGTCACTTCGTGAAGCCGATGTCCTCGTAACGGAGGTCGGCGAAGGCGGTGGCGCCGTAGTTGGCGAGGTTCGACTTGGTCGCGATGATCTCCGGTCCCTGGAAGAGCATGATCCTGGTCACCAGCTCCCAGATCTTGGCGTCGGCCTCGTTGGCGAGCTGCCTGGCCCTGGCCGGGTCGAGTTCGGCGGTGGCTCTGCGGAGCGCCTCGTCCAGCTCGGGCGAGCCGATGCGGCCCTCGTTGCCCCTTGTCAGCACCTCGCCCTTCTCGTCCTTGGTGGGCTGCAGGTAGGCGCCGACGTTGTCGGAGACGGGGAAGGTGCCGCCGCCGACGCCGAAGGTCACGATGTCGAAGTTGCCGGGCCTGACGTACTTGTCGAAGAACTCGGCCGCGGGAGTGGGAATGATCTCGATGGTGATCCCGATCTCCTTCAGCAGCGACTGGGCCAGCTCGGCCGCGAGCTTGTGCCGCTCCTGGCCGCTGATGATGTGGAAACGGATCTTGAGCGGCAGCCCGTTCCTCTCGCGTACCTGCTTGCCCGCGGGCAGCGTCCAGCCCGCCTCGTCGAGCAGCTTCGCGGCCTTGGCCGGGTCGTACTTGCCCAGGCCGCCGGTGTTGTCCTGGTAGCCTTCCTGGCCGTAACCGAAGAAGTGGTTGTCGAGGGTCCTGATCGGCCAGTCCAGGCCCTTGAGCGAGGCCTGGGCGAACACTTCCCGGTTGATCCCGACCAGGACCGCCTGCCGTACCCGGACGTCGGAGAGGGTCGCCGAGGAGCCGTTGAGCATGAGGAAGCGCGTGTCGGTGGACAGCGCCCTGCGCAGCGTCACGCCGGGCACCTCCTTGGCCCGGGCGTAGTAGTTGGCGCTGCCGCCCACGCTGACCAGGTCGAGCTCGTTGTTGGCGAACGCGTTGACCTGCGCGTCGGCCTCCATCCCCCGGAAGATGATCTTGTCCAGCTTGGCTGGTGCGCCCCACCAGCCGGGGTCTCGGACGATGGTGACGGTCCCGGCCGTCTTGTTGATCTCCCCCAGCTTGAACGGCCCCGCGGTGGGCCCCATCCTGCCGAGGTAGCCCTTGTTGAACCCCTCGGCGGTCCTGGTGACCGAGGCGGGCATCAACTGGGCGAACATCTTCTTCCAGTCCGCGTACGGCTTGGCGAAGGTGACGACGACCTCGTGCTCGTTCGCGCCTCGGTCGACCTTCTCCATCTGGTCGTAGGGGTCGGGGCCGCCGGTCTGGTAGCCGTCGTCCCGCCCGTTCATGGCCTTCCACATGCCGATGTAGTCGGCCGCGGTGACGGGCTCGCCGTCGGACCACTTGGCCTTCGGGTTGAGCTTCAGCGTCACCACGGGCTTCTCGCCGGGCTGGATCCCGGCGTCGAGCACGTAGTCGGGGTCGGGCGTGACGTTGCCCTTCTCGTCCGAGGCGAACGCCCTGGGCAGCAGCGCGTCCATCACGACCAGCTGGTCGGCCAGGCCGCCGTTGACGTGCTTGAAGTTCCACTGTTCAGGCAGCGTGCCGATGGGCCAGCGCAGCGTGCCGCCGTCGGCGACCCGGTCGCGGGGCACCGGGTTGACGTCGTGCACGCCGATCTCTGGAGTCGCGGCCCGCTGTGCCGGCGCGCCCGGCCCTGATCCGGACGAACAGCCCGTCACGAGGACCGCCAGCACCACGCCGGTAGCCAAGAGGGATCTCACTTCATGCTCCTTACGGTTGGGTGATGGCAGGCCACGCCGTGGTCGAGGCCGTCGAGCGGGGTGAGCGCCGGTTCCACCCCGACGCAGGGCTCCCGCCGGGCCTCGGGCAGCACGGCGAACGTCGGGCACCGGGAGCGGAACCGGCAGCCCGACGGCGGACCGGCGGGGCCGGGCAGGTCGCCGCGCAGCAGGACGCGGGTCCTGCCGCGTTCCTTGCCGGGGTCGGGAATGGGCACGGCCGAGATCAGCGCCCGCGTGTACGGGTGCGCGGGCCGCTCGTACAGCTCGTCCACCGCGCCGATCTCCACGATCCGGCCCAGGTACATGACCGCGACCCGGTCGGCGATGTGCCTGACGACCGCGAGATCGTGCGCGACGAACAGGTACGACAGGCCCAGCCGGTCCTGCAGTTCCTCCAGCAGGTTGATGATCCCGGCCTGGATCGACACGTCGAGGGCGGAGACCGGCTCGTCGAGGATCACCAGCTCGGGCTCCAGCGCCAGGGCCCTGGCGATGCCGATGCGCTGCCGCTGGCCGCCGGAGAAGCCGCGCGCGTAGCGGGAGGCCGCGCCCGGGTCCAGCCCCACCAGCCGCAGCAGCTCGCCGACCCGCCGCTCGACGTCGGGCCGGCCGTGGGCGCGCAGGGGTTCGGCGACG
>NZ_QNFZ01000834.1 GCF_003313395.1 Nonomuraea lactucae
GGCCTCAGCCGCCGGCGCGTCCACCGGCGCGTCCGCCGGCGCGTCCACGGGCGCGTCCAGCGGGGCGACCGCCGGGGCGGGCGGGTCCGTCTCCGCTGTCGCCTTCCGGGCGGTGGGTTCCGGCGTGCCCGACTACGGCCGGCCCGTGCTGCACACCACCGGACTGGTGGGCGAGGGCGAGCGTTACGTCGTGGCCGTGCTGACCGCCCATCCCGCGGGCGGCGCGTGGAACGCCTCGGTCCAGCGCGTCACCAGGCTGACCGCGGACCTGTACCGCGGCCTTTCGGCCCGGTGAGCGGCCTCCGTTCCCGATGATCCGTGATAGAGCTGGACGATGGCGGACGAAGGGACGGCGCTCGGCAGGGTGCTGAGGCGGGCCGGCGGCCCCGAGACGCTCGATGTGCTCGCGGGGCGGCTCTCCGGCGCCGACCTCACCACGCTGCTGCTCGAGGCGATGCGCCTGCGGGCGCGCGACCTGGCGCCGGCCGACGTGCTGCGCCGCTACCGTCACGACCGGTTCACGGCGCCGGCCGAGGTGCCGTTCGAGCGGCTGCGCCGGACCGAGGACGCGGTGCTGTCGGCGGTGCCGCCGGAGTTCGAGCTGGTCACCCTGTCGCCGGTCGCGCCGCTTGGCGCCCATTCGGCGCTCGCCGCCGTCGACCAGAACAAGGTCGTGTCCACGATCCGCAACTCCGAGGTCGCCGCCGATCCGACGAACGCCCTCGCCCTCGAGGCGGCCGTCCGGCGGCGTTCGTCGGGGCCCGAGGCGGCCGTGCGGCTGGCCGCGCTGCAGCGGGTCGTGCGCGCGCAGCGCTTCCCCAGCGGCTTCTCGTCGCACTTCACGCTGTTCGGCCTCGTCACGGCCGGGCGCGACACCGGCGGGCTGGCATTCGAGCGGCGGCACCTCGCCGAGCACCTGAGCCTGCTGAGCAGAGCCGTCCGCGCCTGCGGCGCCGAGCCGGAGGTGCGCGTCACCCTGCTCGATCCCGCCTTCGAGGCCGTCGCGAGCGACCTGGACGCCGTCGGGGACCCCGGCCGGCAGTCCGGCCGGGGCTACTACGGCGGGCTGTGCTTCAAGGTGTACGCCGGGGACGTGGAGGTGGGCGACGGCGGCTTCGTGGACTGGACCGCCCGCCTGCTGGGCAACCGCAAGGAACGGCTGCTGATCAGCGCCCTCGGCGTCGACCGGCTCAGCTGACCGGCCCCGCCGGCTGGGGGGGCTCAGCCCGTGTAGGCGGCGTAGACCTTCTTGGGCACCACCATCCGCCACGCCTCCACGACCAGCTCGCGCATCTCGTCGAGGTCGATCTCAGCCAGCCGCACGAGCACCCAGTTGTAGCGCAGGTCGCTCTCCGCCGGCATCATGAACTTGCCCGGTTCGGCGGCCACCAGCGCGGCGCGCTCCTCCTTCGGGAAGGCGAACCCCATCACCGACTCGTCCCGCGTGAATGCCAGGTAGACGATCGAGCCCACCCGGAACTTGACCCGGTCGCGGATCAGATGCTCCGACGAGCGCGGGAGGGTCGCCGCGAGCCGCCGCACGTCCTCGACTGTGACCATGCGGCCAATCTAGCGTCCGATCTAGTGATCGCCCGGGGCGGCGGAGATGTCGCCGAGCGCGGAGTCCGGGTCGCGTTCCATGGCGATGTCGCCCAGGCTCACGATCCCGATGGCCCGTCCGTCCTCGATCACGGGCAGGCGCCGGACGGCGTGCGAGCGCATGAGCTGTACGGCCTGTTCGATGCTGGTGTCCGGGCCGACGGCCTCGACGCTTCCGGTGCACGCCTCGCGTACCGGCGTGTCGGGGCCCTTGTCCTCGGCGACCACCCGCACGGTGATGTCGCGGTCGGTCACGATGCCGCTGACGCGGCCGTTGTCGTTCACGATCACGGCTCCGGCGTCGTTGTCGCGCATCAGCGCCGCCGCCACGGCGACGGGCTGATCCGCCTCGACCGCCGCGGGGCGGCTGGTCATGATGTCTGCCACGGTCTTGGCCATGGGACGTTCCTCCCGGTGTCGGTTCGGCGGGCCGGCGGATTCGCCGGCCGGCGCTCCTCTACCCGGCCGGGAGGCCGTCTCACCGCGATCTCGATGTCTCGTACTATGAGACAATTCTTCTCTTATTATGAGATGATCGATAGTGTGCCTCTCATGGACGCCGTATACACCCATGGCCACCACGAGTCCGTGCTGCGCTCGCACAGGTGGCGGACGGCCGGCAACTCGGCCGCCTACCTGCTGCCCCACCTCCAGCCGCACATGACGCTGCTCGACGTGGGCAGCGGGCCCGGCACCATCACCGCCGACCTGGCGCGCCTCGTCCGGCACGTGACCGCTTCGGAGGTGAGTGGCGACGCGCTGCGACTGGCCCGGAACGAGGTGGCGGCCCAGGGGCTGGGCAACGTCGGCTTCGCCGTGGCGGACGCGCAGGCGCTGGAGTTCGCCGACGACACCTTCTGCGTCGTCCACGCCCACCAGGTGCTGCAGCACGTCGGCGACCCGGTGCGGGCGCTGCGCGAGATGAGGAGGGTGACGAGGCCGGGCGGGATCGTGGCGGCCCGCGACAGCGACTACGCGGCGTTCGCCTGGTACCCGAAGGTGCCGGCGCTGGACGACTGGCTGGCGCTCTACCAGGAGGTCGCCCGCGCCAACGGCGGCGAACCCGACGCCGGGCGGCGCCTGCTGTCGTGGGCGCGGGCCGCGGGATTCGACGACGTGACGCCCACCGCGTCGACCTGGTGCTTCGCCACGCCCGAGGACCGGGCCTGGTGGGGCGGCATGTGGGCGGACCGCGTCCTGCGCTCGGCGATGGCCAGGCAGGCGCTCGCCTCGGGCGCCGCGACGCCGCGGGATCTCGAGCGCATCTCGGAAGGGTGGCTGGAGTGGGCGGCGGCCGGGGACGGCTGGCTGGCGATCCCGCACGGAGAGATCCTCTGCCGCGCCTGATCCAGCGCGCATGGGCCGGGACCTGCCGGGTCAGGGCCCCTCGGGTCGGTATCTCCCGGGTCAGGGGGTGAGGGTCGCCACCCGCTGCCACTGGGGGTCGCGGTAGAGCACGACGTCCGTGCCGTCCAGCAGCTCGTCGGGAGCCGAGACCATGGTGATCTCGCCGGCGGACTGCATCATCAGCAGCAGATCGCGAACCCGGGGCCCGACAGGGAGGCGGCCCAGAGGCAGGCCGAGCCCGGCACGCACCAGGTCGGCTATCTCCGACAGGTGGAACGGCCCGTCCAGCTCCGCCACCACGCCGCGCACCACGCTCATGGTGATCACCTGCTCCGCCTCGGCGTGGGCGAGCTGCCAGGTGATCTGCTCGCGGCGGCGCCCGGTCGCCGCGCACGCCGTGCAGCGGCGCGTCAGGCCCGGCACGACCTGCTCCTCCGCCGAGCCGAGGCACGCCGTGCACTGGCCGTTCTCGGCGGCGTGCAGCTCGGCGGCCATGCGCCCGTCCAGCCGGGCGCCGCAGTCACAGGTGTGGACGTCGCCCAGGATGGCGGCGGCGGGCGGGGAGATGGTGTGCTTCGTCATCGTGGCCGACTCTACCCGCGGGTGGAGGCCAGGCTGTGCAGGCGGCGCAGCGCCTTGCGGGCGGCGGCGGCGACCCGCTCGTCCGGATGGCGGTCGATGATCACGCGCAGCACCTGTTCCGACCACGGGTGGTCGCCGAGCGCCAGGAGCGCGATGGTGCTCGCCTGCTGGTCCGGCTCCATCCCCATGGCCATCGACTCGATGACCTCGTCCGTCTCGCCGCCGAACTCCAGCAGCGCCGCCGCCATGTCCACGAACACCCAGGCGATCTCCTCGGGCGACGGCTGGTGCTCCTCGCGTCCCAGCCGGGCGGCCACCACCGCGCCCAGCTTGCGGACACCCAGCAGCCGGTCGAGCACCCTCCTGCCGTCGTCGCCGAGGTCCAGCGCGAGGAGCTCGACGCCGATCGCCCTGCCCAGCGGGCTCACCTCGGCGAGCGCGGCGCCGATCTCCTCCGCCGCCTTGACCCGGTCCCGGCCGGCCAGCCAGCCGGTGAGCTCCTCGATGCGCGCGGGTTCGGGGTAGGAACGGAGGCCGTGCAGCAGGGCCACGGCGCTCCGGGGCGCGAACGACCCCATGACCGGAATGTCCTGCCCGGTCAACTCGCCGATGAGCAGCCTGGCGGCCCAGAGCCCCAGCGGGGTCAGGGTGTACCGCTCACCGGTGGCGGGCTTCACGGCCTCGGCCCCCGGTCCGGGATCACCGGTCTCCGGGGCGGCGGCCTCGTCCGTCTCTTCCGCGGGGCTCGAAGGCTCGTCCGGCAGGGCCGCGACCGTGTCGACCAGGCCCAGGGCGAACAGCGCGCCGGGCAGGTCCCCCATCGGGTCGCGACCGAGGAACAGGCGGGCGAGCTGCAGGAAGACGGCCTGGTCGGCGCCGAACACGTGCCGCAGCACGTCCCCCCACACCCGCAGCACCTCCCCGGCGGCCCCCTCGCGCAGGACCTCGACCGCGTCCGGCCCGACGGGCCCGCCCCGCAGGCTGTCCAGCGTCTCCGGCCCCACCTCCGGAAGCGCGTCCACCGCCTCCACGGAGGTCAGGAGGGTCGCCGCCAGGGGTGTCTCCCGCACGGCCGCCGCCAGGTCGCCCTCCGAGGGCAGGCGGATCGGTGGCTGGAGCGGGAGAGTCACGTCGTCGTAGGTGCCCACGACACCCATCCTGGCGGAACATCCATGAATTCACGCCAAAGATCTCCGTACGCTGATGAACCGTGACGTTCCGTGACTCTCTATAACTCTTCGTGACTCTCCTGGCGGTTGAACCGGTCCGGGTGCGGCGCCGTACCTGGCAGGAGGAGATCGTTCTCCGCGGGCCCACGAAATCGGGAGGAGTGACGGATGCGAGGTGCGCCGCGCCGACGGCCGTTCAGGCCCTGGCTGTCCCTTTCGGGGGGCATCGCCTTCGTGCTGGCGGTCGGCACGGTGCCGGCTCAGCCGGACGGCGTGCTGCATCTGTCGTTCGGACCGAGAGACGCCGCCTCGCAGACGATCATCTGTCCGGGCGGAGTGGATCGCCCGCCGGAGGCCCGGTCCGGCAATGGGTGACAAAATACCTGGTCAGCGTACCGGTTGAATCCGGGCATGTCAGGTCCTAGGGGGGCGGGCCCCGGGTAGACGACGACTGTCGCCTACCTTCGGAGCCCGGTATGACGGTCACCCGCCCGCGCGCGCCCGAGGCCGTCGCGCCGCGGGGGCCGTCCCTCCCACGGCCGGTCGTGCTGCTCGCGCTGGTCGGCGTCCTGTACGCCGCGGCGCAGCTCGTGCTGGTCTCGCCGGGGATGGGCATCGGCTGGGACGAGGCGATCTACGCCAGCCAGTACGCGGCCCACGCGCCGCCCGCGCCCTTCAGCGCGCCCCGCGCCCGGGGAGTGCCGCTGCTGGTCGCCCCGGTGGTGGCGGTGACCGATTCGGTGCTCGCGCTGCGGCTGTACCTGACGGCGGTCTCCTCGCTCGCGCTGTTCGGGGCGTACCTGGTCTGGGTGCGGGTGCGCGCCGACAGGTCCGTGCCGCTCGCGGCGCTGCTGTTCGGCGGGTGCTGGCTGTCGCTGTTCTACGGCAACGAGGCGATGCCGAACCTGTATGTGGCGCTCGGCGGCGTCGCGGCCGCCGGCTTCCTCGTGCTGGCGGTCCGCTCCGAACGGGCCTCGGGTGCGGGCTCCGGGCGGGCCTCGGGTGAGCGCTCAGGGCCGCTCTCGGGTGTCGGCTCCGGGCGGGACCTGGGGCAGGGCTCGCGCGGAGAGGTGGTGAAGGGCCGCTCCTGGGGGGCCGTCGCGGGGCTGGCCGGATCGCTGGCGGTCGTGTCGCTGATGCGGCCGTCGGACGCGCTCCTCATCGCGGTCCCGCTCGCCCCCGCGGCGCTCGTCGCGCTGCGGCGGCGCGCC
>NZ_QNFZ01000838.1 GCF_003313395.1 Nonomuraea lactucae
CGCCGCCCGGCGCACCGGGCGCCCCGCGCGCACGCACCTGGAGGCCGACACCGGCATGAGCCGGGGCGGTTCGCCGCTCGCCGCGTGGCCGGGGCTGCTGGCCAGGGCGATGGCGTTGCAGGCCGAGGGCGCGATCGAGATCGTCGGGCTCTGGTCCCACTTCGCCTGCTCCGACATCCCCGGCCACCCCTCGATCGAGGCGCAGCTCGACGCGTTCGAGGCGGCGCTGAGGCTGGCCGAGAAGGAGGGCGCCGCCGGATCGCACGTCATCAGGCACATGGCCAACTCCGCCGCGATCATGACGCTGCCGCGCGCCCACTACGACATGGTCAGGCCCGGCGCCGCGATGTACGGGATCAGCCCCGTCCCCGAGCTCGGCGACTTCGGCCTGCGCCAGGCCATGACGCTGGTCGCGCGGATCGCGCTGGCCAAGAGGGTCCCCGCGAGCTCCGGCGTGTCCTACGGACACCTCTACGTCACCGACCGCGAGACCACGCTCGGCCTCATCCCCCTCGGCTACGCTGACGGCATCTTCCGGCACGCAACGGGGCGGGTGGAGGTGCTGGCCGGTGGGCGGCGCAGGCTGGCGGCCGGGCGCGTGTGCATGGACCAGTTCATGATCGACATGGGTGACGACCCGCTGGCGGCGGGTGACGAGGTCGTGCTGTTCGGTCCCGGTGGGGAGGGCGAGCCGACCGCTCAGGAGTGGGCGGATAACCTCGGCACCATCGTGCATGAGATCGTGACCAGGATCGGTTCGCGGGTTCCGCGCGTTCACGTGTAGAGGACCTCCGGGCACCCCCCGGGAGCGGTCGCGACCGTCGGCACGGCGCGACCGCGACCGTCAGGGGGAGCGGCCGGGTCCATGAGCGGAGAAGGGTCGGGGACATGACGACGACAACACGGCGTAGGTTCGGCATCGCCGGCGCCCTCGTCGGCGCCGCGTCGGCGGGCGTCGCGGGGGCGGCGCTGGCCAAGCGCTACGCGGTGGGCCGCATCAGGTTGCGCCCCGACGCCGACGCCGACGAGCCGTTCGGCGAGCTTCGGGGCAGGGAGCGCAGGTTCATCGCCTCCGACGGCGTTGACCTGCACGTCGAGCTCGACGGCCCCGACGACGCGCCGCTGACGATCGTGTTCTGCCACGGCTACTGCCTCAGCCTCGAGTCGTGGCACTACCAGCGCAAGGACCTGCGTGACACCCACCGCGTGGTGCTCTGGGACCAGCGCTCCCACGGCCGCTCCCAGCGCGCCACCGCCGAGGACTGCACGATCGACCGGCTGGGCGCCGACCTGGCCGAGGTGATCGAGCACTTCGTGCCGGGGCCGTGCGTCCTGGTCGGCCACTCCATGGGCGGCATGACGATCATGGCGCTCGCCGACCGCCGTCCCGAGCTGTTCGGCGACCGGATCAGGGGCGTGGCGCTCATCGGCACGTCGGCCGGCAAGCTGGGCCAGATCACGCTCGGCCTGCCGGCCCTGGTGTCGAAGGTGGTGCACAAGGTCGCCCCGTCAACGGTCTCCATGCTCGGGCGCAGGGGATCGCTGGTCGACCGCACCCGCCGCGCGGGCAGCGACATCGCCTTCCTCATCACCCGCTACGCGGGCTTCGGCGACTCCAGGAACGTCAGTCCGACGCTCGTCGACTTCGCCGAGTCGATGATCAGGGCGACGCCGACCGAGGTGGTCGCCGACTTCTACCCCGCGCTGATGAACCACGACAAGCTGTCGGCGCTGCACGTCCTCGACCCCGTGCCGACCGCGATCATGGTGGGCGACAGGGACTGGCTGACGCCGCCCGACCACAGCAGGGCGATCGCCGCCGCGCTGCCCAAGGCGCAGCTCACCGAGGTGCCCGACACGTCCCATCTGCTCCAACTGGAGCGTCCCGGCGTGGTCAACGACGCGCTTCGCGACCTGATCAAGCGAGTGGAGCTGTAGTGGGGGCCGACGCGGAGCGGCTGGCGACGACGGACGAGACGAGGGCCTACGGGGCCCGCCTGGCGGCCCGGCTGCGCGCCGGCGATCTCGTCGTCCTGTCGGGCGCGCTCGGAGCCGGGAAGACGACCCTCGTGCAGGGCATCGCCGAGGGCCTCAAGGTGCGCGGCCCGATCACCTCGCCCACGTTCGTGATCGCCAGGGTGCACCCGTCGCTGCGCCAGGGCCCGCCGCTGGTCCACGTCGACGCCTACCGCATCGGCGGCGACCTGGAGGTGGACGACCTCGACCTCGACGCGTCCCTGGAGGAGTCGGTCACGGTCGTCGAGTGGGGCGAGGGCCTGGTCGAGGGCCTCTCCGACGAGCGGCTGGAGATCCACATCGACCGCGAGACCGGTGACGACGCCCGCCTGGTCACCGTACATGGCGTGGGGGCGCGCTGGTCCGACACGCCGCCTGATCGCGGGTAAGGGTAAAGTCCCCGCCCTCGCCGGGCAAAGCTGTCACCCTTGACGTATCTCGCCAATGACGGAAATCATGATCGTTGGCTGTGGATTCCCCCAGATTTTCTGGGTATCAGGAGGGGCAGCATCCCCAAACTTGGTGGATGCTTGGTGCAAGACGGCGAAGTGGGGTGCGCTGGTGCTCAGGGTCAGACGCGTCGCGTGCGCGGGAGCCATCCTCATGATCGGCGCCCTGGGCTGCTCGGCCCAGGCGGATTCCGAACCCACACCGACACCCACGACCACCACCACCCCCACCACGACGGCGTCGCCCACCGCGACGGTCACCAGGGCCCGCATCAACGTCCAGCTCAACCCCGACAAGGTCACCGCCGGCGAGACGTCGCGCGTGTGGATCCTGGCCAACTGCCCGGTCCCCACGGGCGGCCCGGCCCACACCGGCACCGCCACCTCCAGGGCGTTCGTCAGCGGCGTCACGCTCAACCCCGCGCCGCCCTCCTCGGCCTCCCCCAACTCCACCGGCGCGCCGGCCACGCCCTGGGTGCGCGGCGAGGCGCAGGTGTCCGGCACAGTCGCGCGCGGCACCTACCGCGTGGACGTCAAGTGCGACGGCACCAACGACACCGGCCGGGCCACCCTGCGCGTCAGCAGGCCGGAGCCGCTGCCCAGCCACGTGCCCACCAAGGCTCCGCGGGCGGGCGGCGGCGGCACGTTCGGTCAGGCCGCGGATGACGATTCGTCGCTGCCGCTCGGCCCCGCCGGGGTGGTGCTCGGCGTGGCCCTCGTCGCCGGCGTCGGGATCGCGCTCAGGCGCCGCAGCCGGGCCTAGCGATGGCCCGTGCGGGACGGGTGGTGCTCGCGGGGGCCGCCACGGGGTTGCTGCTCGTGATGTTCGGCCGCACCCAGATGGGCGCCGGCCCCCTCCAGAAGGTCGTGCCCGAGAGCATCGACATCCCGTCGATCGACCTCGAGGCACCGCTGATGAAGCTCGGCCTCTCCAAGGACGGCGAGGTCGAGTTGCCCCCGTACGAGAAGCCCAAGGTGGCCGGCTGGTTCACCGGCAGCGCGGTGCCCGGCGACAAGGGCGCCTCGGTGATCGTGGGCCACGTCGACACCAAGACCGCGCCCGCCGTCTTCTACAAGCTGAGGCAGGTCCGCAAAGGAGAGATCGTCAAGGTCGGGCGGAGCGACGGCAAGGTCGCCAGGTACAAGGTCGTCTCGGTCGAGCAGGTGCACAAGGACCGCTTCCCGCTGCGGCGCGTGTACGTGGACGACGGGCTCAAGCTGGTCACCTGCGGCGGAACGTTCGACCGCGCCAAGGGCGAGTATCTCGACAACGTCATCGTCTACGCCTCCCGCGTCTGACGACCGCCCGCCGTTCCGCCGCCCTCCACGACGGCGGGATGCGTGGTCACGCTACCTCAGGGGACGGCACGCCACCCGGGCGGTCTAGGACGTGGCCACTCGCCCCCCTGGTACTGACCCGGCCTCGCCGCACTGGGCCGGGCCTGACGTGCGTGGCGGGTAGGCTAATCAGTCGTGCTGGTCCTCGCCTTTGATACCGCGACTCCCGCCGTGACCGCCGCCCTCCACGACGGCGGGCGGGTGCTCGCCGAGTCGACGACGATCGACGCCCGGCGCCACGGTGAGCTGCTCGCCCCCACCATCGAGACCGTGCTGCGAGAGGCGGGCGCCTCGCTGCGCGATCTCACGGCCGTCGTCGCGGGCAGCGGCCCCGGCCCCTACACGGGGTTGCGCGTGGGGCTGATGACCGCGCAGGCGCTCGCCACCACGCTGGGCGTTCCGGCGTACGGCATCTGCACGCTCGACGCCGTCGCCTACGGCAGCGGGCTGACCGAGCCCTTCATCGCCGCCACGGACGCGCGGCGCAAGGAGGTGTTCTGGGCCCCGTACGCCGACCTGCGCACCAGGATCGACGGGCCGTTCGTCGACCGGCCCGCCGACGTCCCGGTGGAGGGGCGTCCCGTGGTGGGGGCCGGGGCCGCGCTCTATCCCGCCGATCTCGGGGAGTCCACCGCTCCGCCCTATCCGTACGCGGGTTCGCTGGCCGCCCTGGCGGTCGAGCGCCTGGCCGCGGGCACGCCGCTCGACCTGCCCCGCCCGATCTACCTGCGGCGGCCCGACGCCGTGGCGCCAGGCGCGCCCAAGCGGGTGACGGCGTGAGACTCCGGCAGATGACCGAGGCCGACCTGCCGGTGGTCATGGCGATCGAGCGGTCCATGTTCCCGCTCGACGCGTGGAGCGAGGGCATGATGCGCGGCGAGCTGGCCGAGCAGCCGCGCACCAGGCACTACGTGGTGGCGATCCTCGGCGGCGTCGTCGTCGGCTACGCCGGCCTCGCCGCCGCGGCCGACCAGGCGGACGTGCAGACCATCGCCGTACTGGAGGCCCACCAGGGCACCGGCATCGGCGGCGCGCTGCTCTCCGAGCTGCTGCGGGAGGCCCGCAGCAGGGGGGCGCGCGAGGTCTTCCTGGAGGTCCGCTCCGACAACCCGCAGGCGCGCGCCGTGTACGAGCATTTCGGGTTCGAGGAGATCGGCATCCGCCGCCGCTACTACGACGACGGCACCGACGCGATCATGATGAGGAAGAAGCTGGATGGCTGACGCACCTCTGGTCCTGGGCATCGAGACCTCCTGCGACGAGACCGGGGTCGGCATCGTCCGGGGACACACGCTGCTGGCCAACACGATCGCCTCCAGCATGGACGAGCACGCCCGCTTCGGCGGCGTGGTGCCCGAGGTGGCCTCGCGGGCCCACCTGGAGGCGATGACGCCGACCGTGGAGGCGGCGCTGGCGCAGGCGGGCCTGAAGTTCTCCGACGTGGACGCCGTCGCCGTGACGGCCGGTCCCGGCCTGGCCGGGGCGCTGCTGGTGGGCGTCGCCGCCGCCAAGGCCTACGCGCTCGGCCTCGGCGTGCCGCTCTACGGCGTCAACCACCTCGCCGCCCACGTGGCCGTCGACCAGCTCGAACACGGGCCGCTGCCCAAACCCTGCATCGCCCTGCTCGTGTCGGGCGGCCACTCCTCGCTGCTGCTCGTGCCCGACGTCGCCCAGGACGTGATCTCGCTCGGCGCCACGGTCGACGACGCGGCCGGGGAGGCGTTCGACAAGGTGGCCCGGGTGCTCGGCCTGCCCTTCCCCGGCGGCCCCCACATCGACCGGGCCGCGACCTCCGGCTCCGGCACGGCGATCTCCTTCCCGCGAGGCAAGATCGACGACGGCACGCTCGACTTCTCCTTCTCCGGACTCAAGACGGCGGTGGCCCGCTGGGTGGAGGCGCGGCAGGCGGCCGGCGAGATCATCCACGTTCCCGACGTGGCGGCCTCGTTCCAGGAGGCCGTGGTCGACGTGCTGACCCGCAAGGCGCTGCAGGCGTGCAAGAAGTACGACGTGCACGATCTGCTGATCGGCGGCGGCGTGGCGGCCAACTCGCGGCTGCGCGCGCTCGCCCAGGAGCGGTGCGACGCGGCCGGCGTGCGGCTGCGCGTGCCCC
>NZ_QNFZ01000837.1 GCF_003313395.1 Nonomuraea lactucae
CGTCACGGCGGGACGCGGCGCGTCCGCCGCGTCCCGCCGTGCCCGTCCCCGGGGTGGAGGCCCCATCGCACGCCCCCTCGCCGCCCGAAAGGCGGCCGACGCGAATGGGGATATTGCTTGCGGGTGCGTGTATATATATTTTCTCCGTTCGCGCGCACGGCGTTCGGGTGCGGTCGTGCGCGTGGCCCGGCGAAAGTATTGTGCCGATATTGTGGCGGGGCGTCCCGGCATAATGCTGTAATCACCGTCGGGACACCCCGTGTTCACTTCACTGTAGGCGTCGTCTCGGTTCGGAAGGCGAAGATGACTCCTCCTGTGGCGCGAATCGCCTCGCACCGGTTCGGGTATGTCCGCGTGAATTCACGGCGCTGCCGGTTCCAGACGCCGGTGGCGGCGACGCGGACCGGGGCGTACTCCCTCGTGCAGGGGCCGGGGGCCGCGGGGACGCGGTCCACCCTGCCGTTCGTGCGGCTGAGCTGCTCGCAGGCCGCCGCCGCGTCGGCGTGCGTGCCGCCGTCCGGGACACACAGCAGCGTCGACGTCGCCGCTGGCCGCGGTGCCGTGTCGGCCTCCGAGGTGACCGTCAGGACGTAGACGCCGACGGGGTCGTACGAGGTGGAGGCCGCCGCCATGGCCGGAGCGGCGGTGAACAGCGGCACGAGGCCCGCCGCGGCGGCAGTCAGAAGCCACCCGCCGCGCCTGTACAAGGGTCGCCGGAATCGCATCGATACCTCCTGGCATCTCTACCGCGATAGCGGTAATCGGTGTGGTGAGGCGGCCTTTCTATGGCCGCCGCCTCATGTTGCGGAGGAAAGGCGCAAAGGACCCGTCGCCGGTGGGCTGTAAATCCTTGCGCCTCGGTGATGCTAGAACGAGAAATAGGGCCGGGCAACCCGCCGCCTGCCTTTGTGGTTAACAATTCAAAGAAAGCGAGGAGGAGGGTGCGCGGGGCGTCTGACCGTAAAGGCGGTGTTTCCGTGTGTGGCGCGTGTGTTTCGCGGCGGCAACCAGGTCATACCTTCACCCGAACCGGTGAAGGCGCGCGCCGGACCCTCGTCTGCTTTCCCTCGTGACCCTTTTGCGTGGAGTGACATACATCACAGACTGACGGGGACGCCGAACCACTCGGGCAGCCGGGTGAGCAGATCCGTCTGATCTTCGCCGACCCACGCCACGTGGCCGTCCGGTCGCAGCAGCACCGCGGGCACGTCCAGTTCCTCGCCGCCGTCGACGACGTGGTCGACCCGATCTGCCCACCCGGCGACCGAAAGCCGGCCGGTCCGGTCCAGCAGCAGTCCCCGGCCGCCGCGCATCAGCTCGTAGAGGCGCCCTCGCTTCAGCCCCACGTCCCGCATCCGCCGGCCGAGCAGTTCGTGGCCCTCGCCGAAGTCGTAGCGGACCCCGATCGCGGTGAGCTTCTCGATCAGGTAGCGGTTCACGTCCTCGAAGTCCATCAGCTCCGACACCAGCCGGCGCACTGAGCGGGGGCCCGGCTCGGTGGACAGCAGCTCCATCTGCGCGCGGGTGTTGTTCAGCACGTCGGCGGCCACCGGGTGCCGTTCGGTCTGGTAGGTGTCCAGCAGGCCCTCCGGCGCCCAGCCGCCGACCTCGGCAGCCAGTTTCCAGCCGAGGTTGAACGCGTCCTGGATGCCGAGGTTGAGTCCCTGCCCGCCGGTCGGCGGGTGGATGTGCGCCGCGTCGCCGGCCAGCAGCACCCGGCCGACCCGGTAGCGCTCGGCGTGCCGGGTGGCGTCGCCGAAGCGGGACAGCCAGCGCGGCGAGTGCACGCCGAAGTCGGTGCCGGCGAACACCCGCAGCTGTCGCTTGAAGTCCTCGAGGGTCGGCGGGACCGAGCGGTCCTCGGCCACCCCCTCCGCGGGCACGACGACGCGGTGCACCCCGTCCCCGAAGGGCGCGAGGCCGAACCGCTTCTGGGTCTTGCGGACTTCGGCCACCACGGCGGCCAGCGTCTCCGGCGGCACGGCCACCTCCATCTCGCCCAGCAGCGTCTCGACCCTCGTGGGCTCACCGGGGAAGCCGACGCCGAGCAGCTTGCGCACCGTGCTGCGGCCGCCGTCGCAGCCGACGAGGTAGCGCGAGCGCAGCCGCGTGCCGTCGGCCAGCTCGGCGGTCACCCCGTCCTCGTCCTGGCTCAGCCCGGCCAGTTCGCAGCCGCGCCGGATCTCGGCGCCGAGCTCGGTGGCGTGCTCGGCCAGCAGGCGATCGGTGGTGGGCTGCGGGATGCCGAGGACATAGGGATGCGCGGTGTCCAGCCGGTCGGGCGCGGGCTTGTCGATGCCGGCGAAGAAACCGCCGACCGGGTACTGCCGGCCCTGCGCGAGGAACCGCTCCAGCAGACCTCGCTGGTCCATCACCTCGATGCTGCGCACGTGCAGGCCGAGCGCGCGGACAACCCGGGTCGGCTCCGCCTCCTTCTCCAGCACGAGCACGTGCACGCCGTGCAGCCGCAACTCGCCGGCCAGCATCAGGCCGGTCGGTCCGCCGCCGGCGACGATCACGTCGAACATGAACCCCCCATTCACCAAGGTCGCGTTCCGGCCGGCGGCCCGCGCGGTCCGGCGGCCGGCCTCCGGGCGGAGATTCTGCAGCACGGCCCGGGTCTTGCCGCAAGCCCCCCAGTGCGCTATACGTTGAAAGTGGCAAGGAGCGCATGACCTCCTTGCCTTCTGCTTTTCGTCGTCCTTTGTGGACGGACGACCTCCCCCGAACAGGGCACGCTCTCAGTGGACCAGTGACACTCGCTTCCTGAAGACCCAGTAGGTCCAGCCCTGGTAGACGAGCACGAACGGCAGCGTGATGAGACCGATCCAGGTGAGCATGGTCAGCGTGTAGGGGCCGGAGGCGGCCTCGGCCAGGGTGAGGCCGGGCAGCGGTGCCACCCGGAGCCGGGCGAAGACCGCCACCGAGGTCAGCACGGTGGCCGCGGCGGTGGCGGTGAACGCCCACCCCTCGCGGCGCCGCCAGACGAGGGCGACCGCCGCCGCCAGCGTCCCCATGGCCGCCAGCGCGGGTAGCGATCCCAGCTCAAGCACCAGTCCGGCCCCCTGCCGCCCACCGGCCCCCAGGCCCGAGCCCAGGCTGGACAGGGCGATCACGGCCAGGGGGAGCGCCGCCGCGCTCATGGCCAGGGCCGCGACCCGGGCGCGGTGCCGTACCCGGCCGTCGGTTCTCAGGGCCAGGAACACGGCCCCGTGCAGCGCGCACAGCGCCAGCGTGAACGTCCCGCCCACGACGGCCGCGAGCGCGCTGTCAAGCAGCAGGTCGGCGAAGACCGCGCCCCACAGGAACGCCGGCAGCGCGCTGCCGATCAGGATGCCTAGGTCGCACCAGAACGGGTCGGAGACCTTGCCGCGCCACTCCAGCCCCACCCCGCGCACGATGAGGCCCACCAGGATGAGCACCACGGGCAGGTAGAAGGTGCTGAACAGGCCGGAGTACCAGGCGGGGAAGGCCGCGAACATGGCGCCCACCGCGGTGATCAGCCACACTTCGTTGCCGTCCCAGACCGGGCCGATCGTCCGCAGGGTCTGCCGCTGCTCGGCCCCGCCGCGGCTGACGAACGGCGCGAGCAGCCCCACGCCGAAGTCGAAGCCCTCCAGCACGAAGTAACCGGACCACAGGAAGGCGATGATGACGAACCACAGGTCGATCACTGTCTCACCTCAGTACATCAGCGACGGCTCGAGCTTCTCGGCCGCGGGCACGGGCTCGGGCGCCTCGAGGCCCCCGCGTACGTGCCTGGTCAGGAGTACGGCCTCGGCCACCGCGAGCGCGCCGTACAGGAGTGTGAAGATCGTCAGCGAGACGGCCACTTCGGCCAGGCTCACCCCGGGGGAGACGCTCGCGGCGGTCAGCAGCTCGCCCGCGACGGTCCACGGCTGACGGCCCACCTCGCTCAGCAGCCACCCCGCGATCACCGCGGCCAGGGGCAGGGGCAGGGCGAGCACGAACAGCCTCGCCAGCCAGCCGGGCATCGGCCGCCTGCGGCGGGTGAGCCACAGGCCCAGCACCGACAGCCCCACCGTGACCATCCCCAAGCCGAGCATGACCCGGTAGGACCAGAAGACGACGCCCTGGTCGGGCCGGTAGTCGCCGGGGCCGAACAGTTCCTCGAACCTGCGCTGGACGTCCTCCGCGCCCTGCACGGTGGCGTCGAAGTCGCCGGTGGACAGGAAGCTGACGACCTTGGGGATCTCGATGCCGGGCGCGATCGTGAACGGCGCTCCGGCCGTGTCACGTTCGAGGCCCTCGGCGACGGCGAGTTTCATCGGCTGCTGCTCGTGGGCCAGCTTGGCCGACATGTCGCCGCTGCCCACGACGACCGCCCCCGCGACCGCCGTCATGACCAGCGCGGCCCGCGCGACGCCCCGCCACATGTCGGCCCGGGTGCGCAGCAGCCAGTAGCCGCTCACCGCCAGCACGAACCCGCCCGCCACGACGAAGGACGCACCGATCACGTGGGGGACCTGGGCCAGCGCCGTGGAGTTGGTGAGCACCGCCCACAGGTCGGTCATCCGAGCCCTGCCGTCGACCACCTCGTAGCCCACCGGGTGCTTCATCCACGCGTTCGCCGCGAGGATGAAGTAGGCCGACAGGTTGGATCCGATGGCGGCGGCCCAGATGCAGGCCAGGTGCACCCGTTTGGGCAGCCGGTCCCAGCCGAAGATCCACAACCCCAGGAACGTGGACTCCATGAAGAACGCCAGCAGCGCCTCCATGGCCAGCGGCGCTCCGAACACGTCACCCACGAACGTGGAGTATTCGCTCCAGTTCATCCCGAACTGGAATTCCTGCACGATGCCGGTCACCACGCCCATGGCGAAGTTGATCAGGAACAGCTTGCCGAAGAACTTGGTCAGCCGGAGGTAGTGCTCCTCGCCGGTCAGGTGCCACGCCGTCTGCAGGCCCGCCACGAAGACGCCCAGGCCGATCGTCAGCGGCACGAACAGAAAGTGGTAGACGGTGGTCACCCCGAACTGCCACCGCGCCAGGTCAAGTGCGTCCATTTCCCCTCGCCGGCTCCGTTGCTCTACAGGCCGTAGTACTTCTACAACTAGTAGTACTACAAGCAGTAGAGCAGCGCGATGCGATCTCCGTCACATGCGCGCTCGTTTCGGTGCTGTCGAGGATGTCGTATTCGCGCGTACCTCTGTCAGGTCGTGATCGCCCCACGGATCCACCGTCTGGCAGGTGTTGCCCTTATCGCGGCCAACCGCCCTCCCTAGAGTGGCCATGTGAAGGTCGCAGGTAGCGCCGTGATCGGCGTCGAGAGAGATCGGGTGTGGGCCGCGCTGCAGGACCCGGCGGTGCTGGTGCGCACCATCCCAGGCTGCGAGCGCCTGGAGGAGAGCGGCCCCGACACCTACAGGATGACCGTCAACGCGGGGGTGGCGTCCATCAAGGGCGTCTACCAGGGTGAGGTGGCGCTGGCCGATCCGCACGCCCCCGAGCGCTTCGTCCTGCGGGCGCGCGGCCAGGGCGCCCCCGGCACGGTGGACGCCACGGTCCAGGTACGGCTCAGCGAGATCGACGAGGGGACCCGGGTCGACTACGACGCCGACGCCGTGATCGGCGGCATGATCGGCGGCGTGGGGCAGCGCATGCTCGGCTCGGTGGCCAAGAGGACGGCGGGGGAGTTCTTCGCTGCGGTCGAGGACCACCTGCGCGCCGCCCCGGCGCCCGGACCCGCCCAAGCACCTTCCGCCGTCGCCGCCGCGCCAGGAGCGGCCGCCGAGACCGGAGTGGCTCTGGCTCCCGGAGTGGCTCTGGCTGCCGGGGCGGCGACTCCCGCAACGGCGGCGGCTCCCGGGGCGGCTGTGTACGAGCGGCCGCCGAAGCGGCACACGGAGACGCGGCCGTGGGTCATGCTGGCCTCGTTCGGCATGGGCGCCGGCGTCGCGCTCGCGGGCGCGGCCC
>NZ_QNFZ01000839.1 GCF_003313395.1 Nonomuraea lactucae
ACCGCCGGCGCCCACGGCGGCGGGCTGAATCGCGCGCTCGGCCGGCACGCCGGCGCGGGCCCGCCCGAAGGCCAGGTCGAGGGCGAAGCCGATCATGGAAAAGAGATAGAGCAGGACGGCGACCACGATGAAGAGGTCGCTCACCTCGGCCAGTCGCTCAGCGGGCATCCTTGTCTCCTGCTGATAGAACCTTCACGATGTCGGCGAACTCCTCGGCGAAACCGGCCGCGGAGCCCTCGGTGCGGGTCAGCCCGCCCACCTCGACGGTGCTCCCGCCGGAGCCCGTCCCGGCGACCCGCACCCACACCCGGCGGCGGCGGACCATCAGCGACAGCGCGATCGAGACCGTCGCCACGGCGGCGGCCACCAGCGCGGGCAGCCGGCCCGGGTCGTAGGCGATCTGCAGCGTCATCCACTCCTTGACGCCGGTGAACTCCAGCCTGCCCGCTCCCCGCGGCAGGTCGAGCGACTGCCCGACGGCGAGCGGCCGGGGCACCGCCGTGCCCATGACCAGCGGCGTCAGGGTCCTCATGACCTCGGGCGGCGCGAGCTCGTACACCGACTGCGGCCGGCCCGAACGCATCCCCAGGTCGCCGGAGAACGCCCCGAGGACCTGCACCTCCGGCTGGAGCGCGCCGGGGAAGGCGGAGGCGTAGGTGCCGTCGGTCATCGGCACGCTCGTCGGCAGGAACCTCAGCAGGAAGCCGAGCTGCGCGGGCCGGGCGTCGGGGACCTTGACCACGCAGCCCGAGGTGAGCGTGGGCTTGTGCTCGATCAGGCACGGCACCGCCCCCTCGAAGGCCACCTGCCCCTTGCCGTCGGTGACCTTGAACACGGGCGCGTAGCCGTGGCCGATCAGGTAGGTCTGCGTGCCGTTGATCTCCAGCGGCTCGTTGACCTTCAGCTCGTAGTCGCGCTCGGGCGCCCCCGGCGCGTCGCTGACCGAGAGGAAGGCGGAGTAGTCGAGCTCCTGCCCCTTCTTGTCGCCCTCCACCTGGTAGGTGGTCCGGAAGTCCTTCAGCGTGAAGGAGTACGGCTCCAGCGACTCGGCGGACACCTGGCGGCCCGGGATGAAGCGGTCGTAGGCGGCGACGGTGTTGGCGAACCCGTCGCCCTCGGCCACCAGGACGTTGCCGCGGTAGCCGTACAGGGAGCCGGCCCCGACCGCGACCAGCAGGCCGAGCAGCGCGACGTGGAAGAGCAGGTTGCCGGTCTCGCGCAGGTAGCCCTTCTCGGCGGCCACCCAGCCGTCGCCGGTGTCGACCCGGAAACGCAGGCCGCGCAGCCGCCTGGCGGCCTCCTCGGCGGTCAGCCCACCGTCGAAGGAGGCGAAGTGCGGCAGGCGGGACAGGTTGCGCGGTGCGGCGGGCGGCCGGCGGCGCAGCTCGCGCAGGTAGATCGCGGCGCGCGGGATGACGCAGCCGATCAGCGAGGTGAACAGCAGCAGGTAGATCGCGGCGAACCAGGCCGAGGTGAAGACGTCGAAGAGCTGGAACCGTTCGTACCAGGCGGCCAGCGTGGGGTTGTTCTGGTAGAGCAGCGCGACCTTCTCGGGCTCGACGCCGCGCTGCGGCACCAGGGAGCCGGGCACCGAGGCCAGCGCGAACAGGAACAGCAGGATCAGCGCCGTCTTCATCGAGGTGAGCGTGCGCCACGCCCACCGCAGCCAGCCCACGGGGCCCAGCCCGGACGGCCCGGGAGTCTCCTGCTTGCGCAGCTCGTCCACGGTCATCAGATCACCGGCCTGAACCCGCCGATGAACCCCTGCATGGACGCGATCATCTCTCCCCACAGGCCCGTCACGAGCAGGACCCCCACCGCCACCATCATGCCGCCGCCGATCCGGGTGATCAGCCGCGAGTGCCGGCGGACGGCTTGGAACGTGCGCAGCGCCCTGCTGTAGGCCAGGGCCGCGATCACGAACGGCACGCCGAGCCCGAGGGCGTACGCCACCGCGAGCAGCGCCCCCCTCGACGCGCTGCCCTCGTTGAGCCCGAGCGCGAGCACGACCGCCAGCGTGGGCCCGATGCAGGGCGTCCAGCCCAGCCCGAACACCACGCCGAGCAGCGGCGCGCCCGCCAGGCCCGCCGACGGCAGCCGGTGGATGCGCACGTCGCGCATGAGGCCGGGCAGCACGCCGAGGAAGGCCAGCCCGAGCAGGATCGTCAGCACGCCGACCACCCGCGTGATGACCTCGGCGTTGCCGAGCATCACCGCGCCGAGCCCGCCGAACAGCACGCCGCCGGCCACGAACACCGCCGCGAACCCGGCCACGAACAGCACGGTGCCCAGCACCAGCCGCCCCCTCCGGGGGTCGGCGCTCATGCCGGTCACGTACGACAGGTAGCCCGGCACCAGCGGCAGCACGCACGGCGACAGGAACGACACGAGCCCGGCCAGGACCGCGATGGGCACGGCCAGGAGCAGCGACCCGGAGGCGACGACGTCACTCATCTCGCACCTTGGTCACGGTCTCCATCAGGTCGGTGTAGCGGACGGCGCCGAGAGCGCGGGCGGCGATGCGGCCCTGCTCGTCGATGACGAGCGTGGACGGGATGGCCGCGGGCGGGACCGTGCCCTGGAAGGCCAGCGCCACCTTGCCGGGCTGGTCGAAGATGCTCGGATAGCCGGGCTGCTCGGTGCGCTCGAACGCCAGCGCGTCGGCCTTGCGGTCCTTGAAGTCGACGCCGACGAACTCCACGCCGCTCGCCTTGGTCTTGGCCGCGACCTCCTTCAGCACCGGGGCCTCGGCCCGGCAGGGCCCGCACCACGACGCCCAGAAGTTGAGCACCACGACCTTGCCCTTGTGCGCGGCGAGCGAGGCGGTGCCGCCTTCGAGGGTGGGCCCCTCGATCGCTGGAGCCGCCTTGCGGTCGGCCGCGGCGAAGACCTGCATCTTGCCGTCGCCCGCGACGAAGCGCGTGTCACCCGCCTGGGGCTGCCCGGGCTGGCTGCCCGCGCAGCCGGCGGCCA
The DNA here is from genome assembly GCF_003313395.1 of Nonomuraea lactucae. Lineage (GTDB taxonomy): Bacteria > Actinomycetota > Actinomycetes > Streptosporangiales > Streptosporangiaceae > Nonomuraea > Nonomuraea lactucae. The sequence goes on from NZ_QNFZ01000839.1 coordinate 2,974, forward strand.
GGACGGCCAGGAGGATGAGGGAGACGGACTTCGCGCGCACGGGGAAGATCTCCTTGTACTACAACCGGTAGAGCTTGCAACTCTACCGGCGGGACCGGCCGCCCGGGACGCTGGGGCCACCCGCGGCGATCAGTCGCGGGCCGTGGGTCAGGCCCCCGGGATCGACGGCCCCTTGGCCAGCGAACCGGCCGGCTCGCTGTAGCCGACGCTCACCAGGCGCTCGCCCTCGAACGTGAACGTGGTGAGGCTCGCCAGCCCGCACTGCCTGCGCCTCGGGTCGTGCCACAGCCTGCGCCGCCCCTCGGCCGCCATGCGGATCGCCCAGATGGGCAGCTGGTGGCTGACCAGCACCGCCTCGTGGCCGCGCGCCGCCCGCCTGGCGTCGTCGATGACCGACCGCATCCGGTCGATGATCGCAGGATAGGCCTCGCCCCACGACGGACGCATCGGATTCCAGAAATATCGGTAGTTGCGGGGGTCGCGGAGCACCGCCAGGCCCTGCCCGACCATGCGGCCTTCCAGCAGGTTGCCCGCCTCGATCAGCCGGTCGTCGGAGGTCACCTCCAGGCCGAACGTGGCCGCCAGGGGGGCCATGGTCTCCTGGGCGCGCTCCAGCGGCGAGCTGTAGAGGGCGACGATGTCACGGGCGGCGACCGCCTTGGCGACGACCTCGGCCATGAGCCGGCCGTTGTCGGAAAGGTGGTAGCCGGGCAGCCTGCCGTAGAGGATGCCATTGGGATTGTGCACCTCACCGTGCCGCATCAGATGAACGACGGTGGTTTCAGCCATGGTGAGCCACAGCCTATCCACCCGCGCCGCGCGATCGGGTACAGGACATCTCGATCAGCTGACCGCCCAGGAGTTCTCCTGGCAGCGGCTGGCCTCGGTCAGCGCCTCGACAGCGGCCCTGATCGCCGGGCGGCGGGCGGCGTCGGTGCGCCAGACCGCGTAGATCCGCCGCGACTGCCGCGGGCGAAGCGGAACGACGCTGGCGCCCTCGGGCACGAGGTCCCTGCCCAGCCTCGGGATGATCGCGCAGCCGACGCCGGCGGCGACGAGGGCCATCTGGGTCGGGTACTCGTCGGCCATGCAGGAGATCTCCGGCTCCAGCTCCGCGGTCCGCAGCGTGAACACCAGCCAGTCGTGGCAGCAGGTGCCGGGAGAGGAGCTGATCCATTGCTCACCGCTCAGCGACGACAGCTCGACCTCCTTGCTCGCGGCCATCGGGTGGTCGCCGGGCAGCACGACGTCGGCGATGTCGTCGAGGAGGGTCGCCTTGGACAGCCCGTCCGGCAGGGCCATCGGGCGGTTCATCCAGTCCTGGATGACGCCGAGGTCGAGCTCTCCTCTGGATACCTCGCGCACGACCCGCTCGGGCTCGCGTTCGTGGAGCAGGACCTGCAAGTCGGGGTGGCGCTCCCGCATGCCCATCAGCGCGGCGGGCATCAGCCCGCGCACCGCCGTGGGGAACGCCCCCATCTGCAGGCGGCCCACCACCGCGCCGCGCAGCGCCTCGAAGTCGGCCTCGGCGGTCTCCACCAGCGCGAGGATCCGCTCGGCGTGCTCGGCGAGCAGCCCGGCCGCGTCGGTCAGCCGGACGCCGCGGCCGTTGCGCTCCACGAGGCGGGCGCCGGTCTCGCGCTCCAGCTTGGCGATCTGCTGCGACACGGCCGATGGGGTCACCATGAGCGCGTCGGCCGCGGCGCCCACCGATCCGTAGACGTGCACGGCGTGAAGGGCCTTGAGGCGGTTCAAGTCCAACATGTAAGCCACACTAAAGGGTTTAGCGTAGAAAGTCTCGCTTGTGCTCCAAACTGTAGCGGATGAAAATATATGCATGCGAATCCTTAAGACCAAGAAGCACCAGTCCCAGTCCGTCTCCTACCTCAAGGCCCTGGCCGACCAGGCCCGGGAGCAGCGCGTTCGCTACCAGAAGCCCCGCTCTGCGTGACACCGCGCCACCTGGCCCTCGTGATCGGCCTCGCGGCCGTATGGGGGTTCAACTTCGTGGTCATGCAGGTGGGTCTGCGCCACTTCCCACCACTTCTCTACGCGGGGTTCCGGTTCGCCATGGCGGCGTTCCCGGCGCTGCTGTTCGTGGGCCGGCCCGGAGTCCCGTGGCGCTGGGTGGCCGGGGTGGCCGCGACGATCGGGGTCGGGCAGTTCGGCCTGCTGCTCATGGGCATGCGGGCCGGCATGCCGGCCGGGCTCACATCTCTCGTCCTACAGGTGCAGGCGCTGTTCACCGTGCTCTTCGCGGTGGTGCTGCTCGGTGAGCGGCTCACCGCCCGGCGCGTGGCCGGTCTGACCTTCGCCTTCGGCGGGCTGGCGCTCGTCGCCTTCGACTTCGGCCACGGCGGGCCCGCCGGCGCCTTCGCCCTGTGCGTGGCCGCCGCCGCGGCCTGGGGGCTGGGCAACGTGGCCCAGCGCAGGGCCGCGCCGTCCGACTCCCTGCGGTTCATGGTGTGGGTGAGCGCCCTGTCCGCGCCGCCGCTCCTGGCGCTCTCCCTGCTCGTGGAGGGCGTCCCCAGCCTGTCAGCCCCCGCCGAGGGGTGGCTGTCGCTCGGCTACGTGGCCTTCGTCTCCACGCTCGGCGGGTTCAGCCTGTGGGGCTGGCTGCTGCGCCGCTACGACGCCTCGACCGTCGCGCCGTACACGCTGCTGGTGCCCGTGTTCGGCCTCTCCTCGGCCGCCCTGGTGACGGGCGAGCCGATCTCCTGGGTCAAGCTCGCGGCGGGCGCGCTCATCGTGTCCGGCGTCCTGTACGCGGGAACCCGCCCCCGCCAGGCCGCACCCGTGCTGGCCGCCCCCTCCCGTACGTCCTGACGCCACGCCCCGCCACCTGGCGGCCAGGGGGGCCGCGTGAGGCACTGGGCGACGTCAATCCGATGAGGGAGCTGTGATGGACGAGCTGAAGCCGGCCGAGCGGGCGTTCGCCGGGCCGGCCCGCGGGGGCTGCCGGCCAGGCGCCCGCGTGCC
>NZ_QNFZ01000840.1 GCF_003313395.1 Nonomuraea lactucae
CCGTCGGGCTCTCCGGCCGACGCCGCCGGGCAGTCCTCCCGGCGGCCGTCCGACCGCTCCGGGGGGCAGGCCGACGGCGCGGGGGACAAGAGCGGGCTGACCGCGCGGGACGTCATCATCCTGCTGGTCGCCGCCGCGGCGGCCAGCGGCGTGATCGGCCTCGTCGCCAAGCGCACCAAGTGAGCTCCGTGCCGGTCACGGGTGGTTGCGCATGGTGGCGGTGAACAGGTCGCCTCTGAGAGCGCGTTCCACCACCTCGATCGAGCGGGACAGGCGGACCAGCCGGGGCCCCTCCTGGCGGTAGGCGTCGAGGACGGCCTCGATGGCGTGCGGTGGCAGGTGGCCCTTGAGCTCGACGGCCGCTCCCCGGTAGCCGGACCGGGCGGCCTCGATGGCCGCCCGGACGTGGTGGCTCGCCATCCTGGCCAGCGCGATCGGGTGCCGCCTGAGCACCTCATAGGCGCGGTAGTCGGGCGGCACGGCGTCGAGCAGCCAGGCGACGGCGGACCGCTCCCAGTCGGGAACGCTCGGCGGCCTGACCTCGGCGGGCCACTCCGGCGGGACGTACATGGGGTCATCGTACTCACGTTCGATTCGCCCCCATGAGCCGAGGTGGCTGATACCAGCAGGTCAAAGACACAGTTTCGGATACATTGCGGTTGCTCTGTGCCGAAGGCCACCTGGACGGGCGTGAAGTCGACAGACTGTCGTCGTGACGGAGAAGATTGGGGTCGTCGGGGCGGGGATCGTGGGTCTCGCCGTGGCTCGCGAGCTGGCCGGCGCCAGGGGCGCCGAGGTCACCGTCCTGGAGAAGGAACACCAGGTCGGAGCGCACCAGACCGGGCACAACAGCGGTGTCGTGCACGCCGGCATCTACTATCCGCCGGGCTCGCTCAAGGCCAGGCTGTGCCGCGAGGGCGTGGCACTGCTCAAGGACTACTGCGGGCGGCACGCCCTGCCGTACGAGGAGGTCGGCAAGCTGGTCGTGGCGAGCACCCGAGCTGAGCGGCCGAGGCTGCTGGCGCTGGCCGAGCGGGCCCGGGCCAACGGCGTGCCGGGCATCGCCGAGCTCGACGCGCTGGCGCTGCGCGAGGTGGAGCCGCACGCGGTCGGCGTGGCCGCGATCCACTCACCGCACACCGCGATCACGGACTTCGCCGCGGTCGCGCGCAGGCTCGCCCTGGACGTGGCCGAGCTGGGTGGCTCGGTACGGCTCGCGCACCCGGTGCGGGCGATCAGGGAGACCGCCGGGGGCGTGGAGGTGCTGGCGGCCGGGCGCCGGCTCGCCTTCGACCGGCTGGTGGTCTGCGCCGGGCTCGGCACCGACGCGGTCGCCGCCATGGCCGGGCACCCGGGTGACGTCAGGATCGTGCCGTTCCGCGGCGAGTACCACGCGCTGGCCGGCCCGGCGCGCGACCTGGTGCGCGGCCTGATCTACCCGGTGCCCGACCCGCGCTACCCGTTCCTCGGCGTGCACCTGACCCGGCACCTGGGCGGCGAGGTCCTCGTCGGGCCGAACGCGGTGCTCGCGCTCGCCTACGAGGGCTACCGCTGGCGGGACGTCCGCGACGTGCGGCGGATCGCCGGCTGGCCGGGCACGATACGCCTGGCGCGGCAGCACTGGCGCACCGGCCTCAGGGAGGTCTACGGGTCGCTGGTCAAGAGCGCCTTCCTCAAGGCGGCCCAGCGCTACGTCCCCGAGCTCACCGCCGCCGACCTGCGGCGCGCCGAGGGCGGCGTGCGCGCCCAGGCCGTGGCCAGGGACGGTCGCCTGGTGGACGACTTCGCCGTGGACGTGCACGGCAGGGTGGTGCTCGTGCGCAACGCGCCCTCTCCGGCCGCCACGTCCAGTCTTGCCATCGCGCGGCATATCGCCGCTCTTGTTCCGGCATCCGTCCGATGAAGGCATCCTTGAAGGTGATGGAAGCACGCCTGTTGATCGTCGAGGACGACTCCAACATCCTCGAACTCCTCGCCGCGAGCCTCAGGTTCGCGGGGTTCGACGTGACGACCGCCAAGAGCGGCATGGACGCCGTCGCGGCGGTGCAGCGGCACCGGCCCGACCTCATCATGCTCGACGTCATGCTGCCCGACCTCGACGGGTTCGAGATCGTACGGCGGCTGCGCGGCGGCGGGACGCACACGCCCGTGGTCTTCCTGACCGCCCGAGACGAGACCGAGGACAAGATCCGCGGGCTGACGATCGGCGGCGACGACTACGTGACCAAGCCGTTCAGCCTGGAAGAGGTGGTCGCGCGGATCCACGCGGTGCTCCGCCGCACCAACGGCGAGGTGCCGGCCCCGCCCCCGCGGCTGACGTTCGCCGACATCGAGCTCGACGAGGAGAGCCACGAGGTGTGGCGCGGCGGCCGGCCGGTGGCGCTGTCGCCGACCGAGTTCAAGCTGCTGCGCTACTTCATGACCAACGCCGGACGTGTGCTGTCCAAGCCGCAGATCCTGCACCACGTGTGGGACTACGACTTCCGCGGCGAGGTGGGCATCGTCGAGTCCTACGTGTCGGTGCTCCGCCGCAAGATCGACAACCGCTCGCCACGGCTCATCCACACCCTGCGCGGCGTCGGATACGTGCTGCGCCTGCCACCGGGCGCCTGATGTCCGGACTGCCGCTCAGGATCAAGCTGATCGCCGCGATGCTGGCGCTGCTCGCGCTCGGGCTGACCTTCATCGGCCTGGTCAGCGTCTCGGTCCTGCACGGCTACCTGCTGGCCCGGGTCGACAGCCAGGTCAACCTGGTCGCCGTGCGGATGCAGAAGAAGCTGGAGTTCGACCTGCAGCGCCGCCAGAAGCCCAGGAAGGTCAACCACCTCCTCCTCGAGTCCGACACGATCGTGCTCGTGAAGGAGCCGGGCGGCCAGTTCATGCCGCTCCAGATCGACCGCGACGTCGACTTCAAGTCCAAGCCGGTGCTGTCGCCCACCCCGGGCCACGACATCTACACCACCCCGGCGATCAACGGCACAGGCGAGTGGCGGGTGCTGCACGCCGCCACCCCGCACGCCGAGTTCGTGGTCGCCGCGGACCTGACCGAGGTCGACGAGATCACCCGCCGGCTCGGCTTCATCGAGTTGCTCGGCGGCAGCGGCATCCTGCTCATCCTGGCCGTCGTGGGCGTCACCAGCGTCCGGCGGAGCCTGCGGCCGCTCGAACAGATCGAGGACACGGCCGAGGCCATCGCGCGGGGCGAGCTCGGCCGCCGGGTGCCCGACGGCGACCCCCGTACCGAGGTGGGCAGGCTCGCCCGATCGCTCAACGGGATGCTCGCGCAGATCGAGGCCGCGTTCGTGGCCCGATCGGCGTCCGAGGCGGCGGCCCGCCGCTCCGAGGACCGGATGCGGCAGTTCGTCGGCGACGCCTCCCACGAGCTGCGCACGCCGCTGACCTCCATCCGCGGGTTCGCCGAGTACGCCAGGCAGAACCCGAACGCCGACCCCGTCGAGCTGATGCAGCGAGTGGAGAAGGCCGCCGGCCGGATGAGCCTGCTCGTCGACGACCTGCTGCTGCTCGCCCGGGTCGACCAGCAGCGGCCGCTGCGGATGCGGCCGGTCGACATCCTGGCGCTCGCCGCCGACGCCGTGCACGACGCCCGCATCCTGGAGCCCGGCCGGGTGATCAACCTCGACGTCGTCGGCGGCGCGGCCCTCATCGTCTCCGGAGACGAGGTACGGCTCCGCCAGGTCGTCACCAACCTCATGACCAACGCCCTCATCCACACCGACAAGGGCACCCCGGTCACGATCCGGGTCGGGGCCGGCCCCAGCACGGTGTTCCTGGAGGTGGCCGACAAGGGGCCCGGTCTCCCGCCCGAACAGGCCGAGAAGGTCTTCGAGCGCTTCTACCGGGCCGACTCGGCCAGGTCGCGCCGCCGCTCGGGCGAGGACCGGGGCAGCGGGCTGGGCCTGGCCATCGTGCAGGCACTGGTGCGCGCCCACGACGGCACGGTCACGCTGGTCACCGCACCGGGCGCGGGCTGCACCTTCCGTGTCGAACTCCCACTCGCTTTGGAGTGACCCTTCAGCTATTCCTCAGCCTCCTGGGTCACGCTGGGTAGGTGACAAAACCCGAGGCGTTGATCATGGTGGTGGACGATGAGCCCAGCATCAGGGATCTCCTGGCCGCCAGCCTGCGCTTCTCCGGGTTCGAGGTGCTCACCGCCGCCGACGGCTATGAGGCCGTCGAGGTGGCCGAGCGCGCCTCACCCGACCTGGTGGTCCTCGACGTGATGCTGCCCGACCTGGACGGGTTCGAGGTGGCCAAGCGGATCGCCGCGCCCGTGCTCTTCCTGACCGCCCGTGACGCCACCGAGGACAAGATCTTCGGGCTGGGCGTGGGCGACGACTACGTGACCAAGCCGTTCAGCCTGGAAGAGGTGCAGGCCAGGATCCGCGCGGTGCTCCGCCGTACGCGCGGGGAGAGCGCGCCCGCCAGCCGCTTGCGGGTCGCCGACCTGGAGCTGGACGAGGAGGCGCGCGAGGTGTGGCGGGGCGGCCGGCCGGTGCGGCTGTCGCCGACCGAGTTCAAGCTGCTGCACTACTTCATGTCCAACGCGGGACGGGTGCTGTCGAAGGCGCAGATCCTCGACCACGTGTGGAACTACGACTTCGGCGGCGACGCCGGCGTGGTCGAGTCGTACGTCTCCTACCTGCGGCGCAAGGTCGACGCGGGCGAGCCGAGGCTGATCCACACGCTGCGGAGCGTTGGATATGTGCTGCGGGAGCCGCCCGCGGGCTAGCGTGGGGGCATGGACCTGCTGGGCGCGTTGGAGGCGCTGCGCCACCGGCTCGACGGCGAGCTGTTCCCGCTCGCCATCGGGGAGGTGGACGGCGACCGGCGCATGCACAGGGAGCTCGCCGGGCAGCTCGATGACTACCTGCTGCCGAGGCTCCGCGCGATCGACGCGCCGCTGCTCGCGGTTGTCGGCGGCTCCACCGGCGCGGGCAAGTCCACGCTGGTCAACTCGCTGGTCGGGGCCGACGTCGCCGAGCCCGGAGTGCTGCGGCCGACCACGCTGGTGCCCACGCTCGTGGCCAGCCCGGCCGACCGCGACTGGTTCATGGGGCCGAACGTGCTGCCCGGCCTCTCCCGCACCAGCGGCGCCACCGCGGGGGCGCTGCGCGTGGTCACCTCCGAGGCGCTCGGCGCCGGCCTCGCCCTGCTCGACGCGCCCGACATCGACTCGGTGGTCACCGCCAACCGGGAGCTCGCCGCGCAGCTCCTCGCCGCCGCCGACCTGTGGCTGTTCGTGACGACCGCCGCCCGCTACGCCGACGAGGTGCCGTGGAGCTTCCTGCGCTCGGCCCGCGAACGGAGCACCGCGCTGGCCGTCGTGCTGGACCGGGCGCCCCCGGAGGCCGTCGAGCCGGTCACCCGTGACCTCGAACGCCTCCTGGTCGCCAACGGGCTCGACGGCACCCGCCTGTTCACCGTGCCGGAGGCCGCCCTGCCGTCCGAGAGGGCGCGCCTGCCCGCCCCCATGGTGGAGCCGATCGTCACCTGGCTGACCGGGCTGGCCGCCGACGCGGCCGAACGGTCCCGCGTGGTGCGGCAGACGCTGTCCGGGGCGCTCGACAGCCTGTCCGCTCGGGTGCCCGTGCTGGCCGAGGCGCTACGGCGGCAGCAGGCGGGGTTCGACGGGCTGCGCTCCATCGTGTCCGGCGCGTACGCGGGCGCGATGGCGGACTTCGACGAGGGCATGCGCGACGGGTCGCTGCTGCGCGGCGAGGTGCTTGCCCGCTGGCAGGACTTCATCGGCACCGGCGACCTGATGCGGTCGCTGGAGAGCCGGGTGGGGTGGCTGCGCGACCGGGTGGTTGCGTTCTTCACCGGACGGGCGCCCGCCGCCGACCTGCGCGACGCGCTGGAGAGCGGCGTCGAGGCGCTGATCCGGGGGGCGGCCGACGCCGCGGCCGAGCGCTGCCTGGACGGCTGGTCGGCCACC
>NZ_QNFZ01000841.1 GCF_003313395.1 Nonomuraea lactucae
CCCAGGCCGACCACGCGCGGCCCGCGCCGGCCTCGCGCCGGAAGCGCGCGCCCGTCGCGTTCCGTCGGTCCAGCCGCTGCCCGGCCAGCGCCAGCAGGACCGGCAGCACCGTCAGGGTCGCGGCGACGCTCACGGCGGTGATGATCATTCCGGCGATGCCCAGGCTGCGCAGGAACGGCACCGGCAGCACGACCATGGTCACCAGCCCGACGGCCACCGCGACGCCGCTGAACAGCACCGCCCGCCCAGCCCCCGCCATGGCCCGGTGCACCGCCTCGTCGCCGCGGTGGCCGTTGGCCTGCTCCTCGCGCCATCGCGCCACCAGCAGCAGCGAATAGTCCACGGCGATCCCCAGGCCCAGGAGGGGCATCGTGGTCAGCGCCACGTCGTGCACCGTCATCACCAGCGTGAGCAGCAGGATGACGATGAACGACATGAAGACGGCCAGCACCGAGATCAGCACCGGCACGAACGCCAGCAGCGACCGGAACACCAGCACCAGCACGAACACCGCGGCGAGCACCCCGACGCCGATCTTGGCGGGCACGTCCACCCCGCCCGCGTCCACACTGGGCGCCAGCGTGTCGAGCCCCGTCACGCGGACCGTGGCGCCCGGCGGCAGGTGCGGCCGCATCGCCTCGACGATCACCGGCGTCTCGTCCGGTGTCTCGCCCAGCCCGCCACCGGGCGGGCTCCCGTCGGTGTAGGTGCCGGGGAAGACCAGCCCGAACGTGGTCCGGCCGTCCGCGCCGACCAGGCGCGGGTCATCCGTGTCCGCGTACGACACCACGCGCGCCTGGGGGAGGCTGGCCGAGACGGCGGCGAACGCCCGGCCGATCGCGTCCTTGGCGGCCTGCGCGCTCCGTCCCTCGGGCAGCACCACCACCGGCACGAAAGGCCGCTGGTATCCGCCGTTGCCGTAGATCCTGACGATGTCCTGGTTGGCGTCGAAGGCCGGCATTCCCGGATGGGCGTACTCCTCCGACAGGCGCTGGATCGCGATCGGGGTCGCGCCCAAGCCGGCGAGGAACGCCACCAGGGCCAGCAGCATGGTCATGCCCTTGCGCCGCAGCACGAAGGCAGAGAGTCTCTCCATGGCGGCCAGTGCAGCAAGGCGATGTCCAGCCGCTCTGTGGCCGGTCTTGGAGCGGTGTGTGAATCCCGATTCACAGAGTTCTCCATGGGCCAGGCAAGATCGGCGGGGTGAGACTGGACGGGTGAACCGGATTCTTGTCGTGGACGACGAACCCTATCTGGCCGATCTCGTCGCCACCGCCCTGAGATACGAGGGTTTCGAGACGGCGACCGCCCCCTCCGGAGCCGCCGCCATCGCGGCGACCGGGACCTTCGACCCCGATCTGATCGTCCTGGACGTGATGCTGCCGGACCTCCTGGGCACCGAGGTCTGCCGCAGGATCCGCGCCTCCGGCTCCGAGGTCCCGGTCGTCTTCCTGACGGCCCTGGACGCGACCGAGGACAAGATCGGCGGGCTGACCGTGGGCGGCGACGACTACGTGACCAAGCCGTTCAGCCTTGAGGAACTGATCGCCCGGGTACGCGCCGTGCTGCGCCGGACCACGCGGGCCGGGCACGACAGCGGCACGCTGACCTTCGCCGACCTGGTCCTCGACGACGACGCCCATGAGGTGCGGCGGGGCGGCGTCCTGATCGACCTCACCCCGACGGAGTTCGAGCTCCTGCGCTTCCTGCTGGTCAACTCGGGCAAGGTGATGTCCAAGGGCCGGATCCTGGACCACGTCTGGAAGTACGACTTCGGCGGCAACGACGGGGTCGTGCAGACCTACATCAGCTACCTGCGCCGGAAGGTCGACTTCCGCGGCCCGCCCCTCATCCACACCGTCCCCCGCGTCGGTTACGTGCTGCGCCTGCCGAGGGAGGACTGATGTCCCTGCGGATCCGCCTGGTCCTGACCGTCGTCGGCCTGCTGGCGCTGGCGCTGGCGGTAGCGGCCGGGGCGACGTTCGGGGCCATCCAGGACTGGCGCGGCCCCGGCGGCTCCCGGTTGCTGGCCCTGACCAGCGAACAGCGGCTGCTGGCGGCGGCCGACGAGCTGACCGAGCGGGTGGCGTACGTCATGATCGGTACGACGGGCTTCACGCTGGCCGTGCTCACCCTGCTCGCTGCCCATCTGATCCGCCGCGGGCTGCGGCCGCTCGACCGGATCGTGGAGACGGCGGCGGCCATCGGCGGCGGCGAGCTGGGCCGGCGGGTCGAGACCGCGCCGCCCGACACCGAGGTCGGCCGGCTCGGCGCGGCGCTCAACGCGATGCTCGGTCAGATCGAGAGCGCCTTCCGCGAGCGCGAGGCGTCGGAGGACCGGCTGCGGCGCTTCGTCGCCGACGCCTCCCACGAGCTGCGCACGCCGGTGGCCACGATCCGCGGCTACGCCGAGCTGTTCCGCCGGGGCGCCGCGACGCGGCAGGACGATCTGGAGAGGGCCATGCGCCGGATCGAGGCCGAGGCCACCCGCATGGGCTCCCTGGTGGACGAGATGCTCCTGCTCGCCCGCCTGGATCAGGGGCGCCCACTGGAACGCGAGCCGGTGGAGCTGACCGAGCTGGTGGCCGACGCGGTCGCCGACACGCTCGCCATCGACCCTGACCGGCCGCTGTCGCTGCGCCACGACGGACCGGTGAGGGTGGTGGGCGACGCGGCCAGGCTCCGCCAGGCGGTGGGCAACCTGCTGGTCAACGTGCTCGACCACACCTCGCCGGGCACCGCGGCCCGGATCCGGGTCGGCGTCCGGAACGGGCAGGCGGTGGTCGAGGTGGCTGACGAGGGACCTGGCCTGACCCGCGAACAGCGCTCCCTGGTGTTCGAGCGCTTCTACCGCGGCGACCACGCGCGCTGCGACGGACTGGGCGGGGGCGGGGCGGGCCTCGGCCTGTCGATCGTGGCCGCCGTGGCCGCCGCGCACGGAGGTGACGTGACCGTCACCTCCGAGCCCGGCCGCGGCACCGCCTTCCAGGTCCGCCTGCCCGCGCCCTGACGTCGCCCCGGGGGCGTGGCGGTGGCCGTCAGCCGAGGGGGGGCACTTCCCGAAAGCCCAGCTGCTGGGCGAACCAGAGACTGTCGGCGTTGGCCCAGTACTCCGCGATCAGCCCGTCGACCACGCGCAGGATGTCGGTGCCGTAGAAGACGACGCGGCGGCCCACGGCCTCCGGGGACGCGCCGGGAATCCCGCCCGCGTACGTGCCCTGCGCGTGCCAGCGCAGGACCTCGAAGGATCCGTCGACCACCGGGCCGACCTGGATGGTGAATGTCAGATCAGGGAAGGCCGCCCTGATCCCGCTGACCCACGTGTTGAGGTTGTCGCGGCCGGTCGAGTCCTGAGCCGGCCCGCCGAGGAGCGGCGCCGCGTGCGAGACGAAGTCCTCGTGCACGGTCTTGTCGGTCAGCGACAGGTTGCCGTTCCAGATGTCGGCCCACGACTGGGCGAGTGCGGAGAAGTTCACGGACATGGTGGTTCATGCTCCATTCGTCACTGGACGGGTGTTCGGTGGTCACTCGCCGTGCGGGCCGGGAGCGGCGAGGCCCTCGTACTCGCCGAGGTCGGAGACCAGCTGGTTGATGTCCGGCATGCTGTCGTAGCGGCGCTTGTGCAGCGCGGCGATCTTCGCGCCGATCTCCGGGTCGTCGTCGTCGGTGATGTCGAACGACACGAACTTGTCGACCAGGGGCAGACCGACCCGGTCGGTGTTGAGGTGAGCGGGGTGGACGAGGTACTCCCAGTATCCTTCGAGGTCCTCGATCACGAAGGTGGCCCCCCACTCGTACTCGCCGCCGTAGTCGCGACCGACGACGAAGGACTTCACCGACGGGATGGCCCGGCCCTGGTTGCGCAGACTCTCAAGGGCCTCCTCCAGCCGCTCGGGGGAGACGCCGGGCTTGATGGTGAAGCGGTTGCCGTGGTAGATCATCGTTCCTCTTCCTTTCGTACGGTTTCTTGGTTGTGCGAAGTGGTCTTGTGGTTCAGGCGCCGGTGGCGCGGCCCGCGCGCGTCGCCCACGCTCCGATGGCGGCGACAGCCGCACCGGCCGTCATGGCGATCCCGGTCCAGGCGAAGGCGCCGGCGATCCCGGTGGTGTCGACAAGGGGCTGTACCACCAGCGGTGAGAGGAACTGCCCGAGGAAGATCCCGGCGACCAGGCCGCTGAGGATCCGGCCGCGCTGGTCGGGGCGGGCGAGTTCGCTGAGCCGCAGGTTGAGGTTGGGCACCACGAATCCGACGCCGACGCCGCCGACGAGCAGCCCGGCCACGACCTGGGCGACGCTGCCCGCCATGCCGACCAGCAGCCAGCCCGCGCCGAGCAGCGCGACGCTGATCGTGGTGATCACGGTGGGGGTCAGGCGCCTGCGCAGGGGCGGGAAGGCCAGGGCTCCGACGACGCTGGTCACCGTGCTCCCGGCGACCACCGCACCGATGACGGCGGGTCCGCTGCCGAACCGGCCCAGCAGGAAGGGCAGCTGTGTGGGCGCCATGTAGAACACCAGCGTCGCGACGAGCGCCAGCACGTACACGCCGCCGACCCGGCCGGCCGCCGTTCGCCGTGCGCTCTGCTGGTGGGCAGGGGCGGCGGCGGGCGTGGACCGCGGCTCCTCGCGCAAGGAGAACAGCGCGAACACCGCTATCACGGTCGACACCGCGTAGACCCAGAACGGTGCCCTCCAGTTGACCGTGGCCAGCAGCCCGGCCAGGGGCAGGAAGACGACGCCGCCCAAGCTCGCGAAGGCCTGCTGCAGCCCGAGGAAGGACGCGCGACGCGGCCCCTCGAACCAGTCCGTGATCGTGGCGCTGACCGCCGTCATGATCCCGCCCACCGCGACACCGAGCAGGGCCCTGGTGACCAGCAGCACGTACAGGTCGCTGACGAAGAACCCGGCCGTGCCGCTGACGGCGTACAGCACCAGGCCGGACACGAGCAGCGGCCGGCGGCCGAGGCGGTCGGCGACCATCCCGGACAACGGAGCGCTGACGGCGATCGCGAGCGAGGTGACGGTCAGCGCGAGCTTGACGAGGAGGTCCGCGCCGGGGATGTCGGCGAAGACCTGCCTCATCGCGGGCAGGCTGGGCGCGATGATCGCCGCCGCCATGATGGTCAACGCCGCCGCGGCCAGCACCGTGCCACGGGCCAGGCGCGTCGGGGCCTGCGGCGCGATCGGCCGGCTGGGAGCGCCCGGTTCCGCTGTCATGATGCCTCCTTCGGCGGTGCGGTGGCTACGCCGAGAACACTCGCAGCGGCGCCGGCGCGTTCGCGTCGGTAGGAGTCGCCTATCCGGCCGGGGCCTCACGGCTGGGCGATAGTCGCCTATCCGGTCGTGACCTCGCGCATAGGCGACGGTCACCGACGCGAACCCTCCCTCGCGGGCGTCACGGTGGACGCCTGGACCCCCGAAGGAGAACCACCGCGATGTTCGAGCCGCTCTTCCTCACCGACATGCTGCTGGCCATCGCGGTGATCGTCGCCGCGATGACCGTCGGCGCGTCCGCCCGCCCGGTCGGCGACCGCGGCCTGCGCCGGCTGCGCCGCGTGCTGTACGGCACCGCCTTCCTGGTCGCGGTCCGGCTGGTCGTGGCGTTCCTGCTTCTCACCGGCGGGCCGGTGCTTGCCGAGTCGCGGCTGGCGATCCAGTTGCCGCTGGCGGTGCTCCCGATCACCTGGGCGCTGGCGGTCAGGAGCCAGGCGTCCATGGCCGCCCACGCCGCCGCGGTCGGGGTCCTGCTATCCGGTCTGTGGTTGTTCGTCCCGTTCGACCTCGCCATCGAGCTGGGCGCCTCGGTGGCTGCCATCGGGCTCGCCGTGCTGCTGGCCCGGTGGCGCGCGACGGGCTCGCGCGTCTCGCGGGCGCCCTGGCTGACGGTCGCCACCCTGCTCGCGCCCGCCGTCGTGCTCGGCCTGGCCTACCAGGCCAACCTGGCCGCGCGAGGCGGTCACCAC
>NZ_QNFZ01000842.1 GCF_003313395.1 Nonomuraea lactucae
CCGCCGCGCGGCCTCGGCCAGGCCGGGCAGCTCGACGGTACGCCCGCCGCCGGGCCGGACGCCCGGCTCCACGGACTCCTTCCCAGGGGCGGCGCGGCGGGAGGCGGGGGCCGCCCAGGCGTCGGAGATGCCCTCAGAGAGGATGTTCAGCGCGAGCACGGTGATCAGGATGAGCAGGCCCGGGAAGACCGTGGCCCACCAGCCGCCCAGCAGCACCAGGTTCTTGCCGTCGGCGATGACGCTGCCCCACGACGGGTTGGGCGGGCGGACGCCGGCGCCGATGAACGACAGCGACGCCTCCAGCACGATCGCGTCGGCGACCATCACCGTGCAGAAGACCAGCACGGGCGCGGCGCAGTTGACGGCCACGTGCCGGACGAGGATGTGCGGGGTGCGGGCGCCGATGATCCGCTCGGCGGCCACGTAGTCCTCGCCGTACTGCGCGAGCACGTTGGCCCGTACGACCCGGGCGACCGACGGCATGTAGACGAAGGCCATGGCCATCACGAGCACCGGGATGCTGCCCCCGAACACGGCGACCAGCACCGCGGCCAGCGCGATCCCGGGAAAGGCCATGATCACGTCGAGCGCGCGCATGATGGTCTCGTCGGCGGCCCTGCGTGAGGTGGCGGCCATGGCCCCGACGGCGGCCCCGGCCAGCAGGGCCAGGCCGGTCGCGCCCAGCCCGATGATCAGCGACCAGCGCGCGCCGTACAGGAGCCTGGACAGGATGTCGCGGTTGGCGCTGTCGAGCCCCATCCAGTGCTCGGCGGACGGCCCGCCGCCCGCGGCCTCCTGGAAGTACGGCGAGTGCGGGGCGAGCGTCGGAGCCAGCACGGCGGCGAGCACGACCAGCGCGACGACGCCGGCCGCGACCCACGAAAGAGGCCGCGGCCCGCGGAGGGCCACGCCGGGCCGGGACAGGCGTTCCGTCAGTCCACGTCTCATGCGGCGCTCCTGAGCCGGGGGTTGACCAGCAGGTAGAGGATGTCGACAGCGAGGTTGACGACCATGAAGCCGACCGCGATCGTCAGCACCACGCCCTGCACCACCGCGGGGTCGCCGTCGCGCACGGCGTTGATCATGAGCTGGCCCATGCCGGGCAGGCCGTAGATCTGCTCGATCACCACGGTGCCGCCGATCAGGTAGCCGATGCGCAGGCCGAGCACGGTCAGCGGGTTGATCAGCGCGTTGCGCAGCACGTTGCGGCCGACCACGACGATCGGCGGCAGGCCGCTGCCGATGGCGGTGCGCACGTAGTCACGGTCGAGCTCCTCGACCATCGAGGTGCGGATGATGCGGGTGAGCTGGGCGGCGACCGGCAGCGACAGCGACAGGGCGGGCAGCGTCATCGAGCGCAGCCAGCCGCCGAGGGAGTCGGCCGGGTTGATGTAGCCGCCGGTCGGGAACAGGCCCTCGCCGACGGCCAGCCACTGGATCATCAGCAGCGCCAGCCAGAACGCCGGCGCCGCCACCCCGACCAGCGACACCACGCGGATCACCTGGTCGGGCCAGCGGTCGCGGAACAGCGCCCCGGTGACGCCGAACACCAGCCCGAGCACGACCGCCACGGCCAGCCCCAGGAACGTGAGCTGGAGCGTCAGCGGCAGCGCCGTCGTCACCGACTCGATCACCGGCTTCTTGGTGAGGACGCTGGTGCCCAGGTCGCCCCGTACGAGGTCGCCGACGAAGCGGACGTAGCGCAGCGGCAGCGGGTCCAGCAGGCCGTTCTCGACCTGGAACTGGCGGATCTGCTCGGGGGTCGGGTTCGCGCCCTGGAAGTACGCGTACTCCGGCTTGCTGGAGGAGAAGCGCATCACGACGAACACGAACGCGACGACCCCGAGCACCAGCGGGACCAGGATGAGGACCCGCCGCACCAGCATTCTGGCTATGAGGACCATGCCAGGCTCAGACCCGCTTGGCCTGGAGCAGGTTGATCCCCGGGTACGGCTGGGCGCGCACGCCCGACAGCTTCCTGGGATCCCAGGCGGTCATCAGCTCGGTGTGCACGACCGGGTAGAGCACGGCCCGCTCGGCGACGACGTCCAGATATCTGTGCACCAGGGCGATCTTCTCGGCCCTGTCGGGCTCCCTGGTGGCCCCGTCCATCATGGCGAACAGCGCCCTGGCCTCCTTGCCGCCGTCGAAGTGGGCGTACTTCATCCACAGGCCGCCGGGCGTGTAGTTGTAGCGCATGATCAGGTCGGGGTCCATGCCGAACTGGTTGGGGTTCGAGGCCGCCGCGACCACCTGGTAGTCCTGGAACTGGTCCATCTTGGTGAACAGCGCGGCCGTGTCCTGCGGCTCCAGCGTGGTCTTGACGCCGATGGCCTCCCAGGAGGCGGCGATGGTGGGCAGGCAGTCGACGATCCAGCTGACGTTCACCGACATGAGGTTGATCGTCAGGTTGCTGACGCCCGCCTCCTTGAGCAGCGCCCTGGCCTTGTCGGGGTCGTGGTCGTAGACGACCGCGGCCCGCTTGTGGTCGGGGTGGCCCTCGTTGAGGAACGAGCTGGAGGCCGTGCCGTGGCCCTTGAGCGCCACGTCGATCATCTTCTGCTTGTCGATCGCGTAGTGCAGGGCCTGGCGCACGCGGACGTCGTCGAACGGCTTGGTGCCGGTGTTGAACATCAGGAACAGGTGGTTCATGCCCGCGCCGCCCTCGACGGTGAGCCCCTGCTGCTTGAGCCGGTCGACGTTGGCGTACGGGATGTTGTCGGCGATCTGCGCCTCGGCGGAGCCGCCGGAGATCTTGGCGACCCGGGCGGCGGCGTCGACGATGGTCAGCCAGTTCATCTTCTTGACCACGGCCGGGCGCGGCCCGTTGTAGCCGGCATGGGCCTCGAAGGCGGTGTTGGACTTGGGGTTGTGCGCGACCACCTTGTACGGCCCCGACCCCACGGCCTTGCCGCCCTTGGCCGCGTCCCACGCGCCCGGCCGGCCGAACACGTGCCTGGGCATGATCTTGGCGATGGTCAGCCTGGGCGCCGCGTCGGGGAAGGCGAACTTGAAGACCAGCTCGACGCTCCGGTCGTCGATCTTCCTGACCTCCCGCAGCCAGGTCCTGAAGAAGTTGCCGACCAGGACGTTCGCCTGCGGATCGAGCACCCGCTCGTAGGTGAAGACCACGTCGTCGGCGGTGACCGGCTTGCCGTCGTGCCAGGTGGCGCCCTCGCGGAGGGTGAACTTCCACGTCGTGGCGTTCAGGTCGGCGGGCAGCGCGGTCGCGAGCGCGGGGTACGGCTCGCGGGAGATGGGGTCGGTGTCGAGCAGGCCCTCGTAGACGTGGTTGATCCCGGCCATCGCGAAGGCCGAGGCGGTCTGGGTCGGGTCCCAGCTCTGGTCGTTGCCGTAACCGATTACGGCGGTGATGAGATCCTTGTCGGAGCCGGCGCCCACGGAGCCGGTCGAGGCGGGGCCTCCCGAGCAGGCGGACAGGGTCGCCGCGATGAACGCCGCCGCACCCGACGCTCCGCTGTAGCGCAGGAAGTCGCGGCGGCTGAAGTCGGAGCTCACGGGTGCCTCCTGGGGGTAGGTGCAGCTTCCGCAACCTGCATTGGCCCGCTGAACGCGACCCAATGTGGAACATGGGACATCCCATGTCCTATGTTTGCGTAACGTGGACGCTAAACGCCGGAGGCGCTTGAGGTCAACCGGAGATTTCCGGAATGTTACCTAGACGCCCTACCAGAGAGGGATTTTTCATGACCACTGTCCCGCGCTCGCGGCCGAGCCGTGCCGTGGAGGCCCAGGAGGGCGTCAAGGACCTGATCCTCAGGCGCGGGCTGGTGGCGGGAGACCCCCTGCCCACCGAGTCGGACCTCATGGAGGAGCTGGGCATCAGCCGCAACTCCGTCCGTGAGGCGCTCAAGGCGCTCCAGGCGGTCGGCATCGTCGACATCCGCCACGGGTTCGGCATGTTCGTCGGGCGCATGTCGCTGGCCGGGCTGGTCGACGAGCTGGCCTTCCACAGCCGCATCACGCTGCTGGACGACCGCAACCACCTCGCCCACCTGACCGAGATCCGCGAGATCCTGGAGAGCGGCCTCGTCCAGCGCCTCATCGACCTCGGCCCGGACGCCGGCCTCGACCCGGTCGCCGACGTCATGACCCGCATGGAGGCCGAGGCCGAAGTCGGCCAGGTGTCGCCCGAGACCGACCGGCTCTTCCACGACCTGCTCTACCGGCCGCTCGGCAACCCGCTGGTCGGCCAGCTCCTGGGGGCGTTCTGGGACGTCTACCACCAGCTCCGCGACCAGCTCGGCGCGCCCGACGAGTCGCCGGAGGACGTGGCCAGGCGGCACCGCGACATCTACGCGGCGGTGACGGCGGGCGACCGCGCCGCCGCGGCCGACGCCGTCATCGCCCACTTCGAGGGCGTCCGCAACCGCCTCGCCCGCCTCACCCAGGCGACCGAACCCTAGCCCCATCACCGGGCCGGACCTGAGACCCACCCTCGGGCCGGGCCTTAGCCGGGCCTAGGCCGGGTCCGGGTCGAAGGATCGCCATTCGGCCCGCCAGGCGGCGAACCAGCGGGCGAACCACGGCCACTCCCCGGCCAGGCGCGTGGCGAGCGGCACGACGTGCGCGACGGTCTCCCCGTGGTAGCGGCGCTGGAACGCGGTGGGCATGCGGTGCAGCTCCTGCACGTTGCTCACCCGGTCGGCCAGCTTGACGAGCAGGGCCGGCTCGGGCGCGCCCGCCAGCGAGCGCAGGTAGGCGGCCTTGACCGCGGCCTTGTCCTGCCCGTCCGCGACCCGCGGCTTCGTCACCCAGCCGACCAGCTCCGCCACCTGCTCCCCGAACCTCTCCTCGATCTCCTTCCGGGTGCAGGCCGTGTCCTCGACCACGTCGTGCAGCACGATCGCCACCAGGACGTCCGGGTCGGTCACGCCCGCCCCGGCGACGGCCACCTCCAGCGCCTCAAGCAGATGCTCCAGGTAGGGGACGCCGGTGGGCCGCCGCTGCGGGCCGTGGTGCAGCGTCGCGAACGCCACCGCCTCCCGCAGCGCGTCCACGGTGTCCGCGGGCAGCGCCGCGCTCAGCGGCCCCTCGGCGCCCTCCCAGGACTTCCAGCTCGTGAAGGTCTCCATCTCACTCCTCCCGCGACATCTCACTCCTCCCGCGCCCCAGGATTCCTGATCCGGCGCGGTCCGGGGAGGTGGGGCACCCGGTGCCCGCTCCATGCTGCGAATGATCAACGCGAACGGGACACAGGCGTCCCACAGAAATCACACGTACCGGCGTTGAGCCTTATCGGGTCGCCGGCCGTATCTCCCCTTGAGGAAAGGAGCAGGGCGATGGCGGCGCGACCGGCCCCGTCCCCCCTATGGGGGGGCACCGGTCGCGCCTGCCGCCATTCCCGGCCGCACGTCGGGCATCCCCTCCTCCGCGCCTTACGCGCGACCGTGTTCGCGGTCGTGTGCGTCCTGCTGTCGGCGGGGCTGCACACGCTGACCGGGGGCGGCGCCGTGAGCCTCCCGGTGCTGGCCGTGGCGACGGCGACGACCTGGGGCGGGGCGTTCGCGCTGGGCGGCCGGCGATGCGGGCGGCCCACGATCCTGGGCGCCTGCCTCGGCGCCCAGTACGGCCTGCACCACCTGTTCTCCTCCGCCGCCGGGGACGGCACGCACCACGTGGCCGCCCTCGGGGACGGCCTGCACCATCTCTTCGCCACGCCGCACGGCCTCGAGTGCCTGCTGACCGGCGGCATCTCCTTCGGCGGCGGCGCCGGGAACGGCGTCGACGGCCGCATGCTCATGGTCCACGTGGCCGTCGCGCTGGTTTCGAGCTGGTGGCTGGAGCGCGGCGAGGCGGCGCTGTCCGATCTCGTCCGCCTCGCGCTCACCTCGGTGCACGAGCTGCTGGCCCGGCTGCTGGTGCCGCTCGCGCCGCCGATCACCGTGGCGGCCCCGGCTCTCAGCTCCGCCCGGGCCGCGCCGGTGCCCCCGGCGCCGCCGCACACCG
>NZ_QNFZ01000843.1 GCF_003313395.1 Nonomuraea lactucae
GGGCGGCCGGGCTCGGCGGGGCGCCCTCGATCGGCGCCAGCGCCCGCCGCGCCCCGACGTCGAGCCGCGGGACCGAGCCGAGCAGCCCCACCGTGTACGGCATGCGCGGCCGCGCGTAGACCTCGTCCACCGGCCCGATCTCCACGGGTCTTCCGGCGTACATCACCAGCACCCGGTCGGCCATCCCGGCGATCACGCCCAGGTCGTGGGTGACCATGAGGATCGCCGCGTCCGTGGCCTGCCTCGCGGTCTTGAGCACGTCCAGCACCTGTGCCTGGATGGTGACGTCCAGGGCGGTCGTCGGCTCGTCGGCGATGATCACCTCGGGGTCGTTGGCGATCGCCATCGCGATCATGACCCGCTGGCGCATCCCGCCGGAGAACTCGTGCGGGAACGCCCTGGCCCGCGTCGCGGGTTCGGGGATGCCGACCAGGTCGAGCAGCTCCACCGCCCGGGTCCACGCCCTGTCCCTCGGCAGGTCCTGGTGCGCCCGCACGGCCTCCGCCACCTGGTGGCCCACGGTGTAGACGGGGGTGAGCGACGAAAGGGGATCCTGGAAGACCATGGAGATCGACCGGCCGCGGATCGCCGCCAGCTCGCGCTCGTCGAGCCCGATCAGTTCGCGGCCGGCCAGCCGTACCGACCCGTCGGCCCGCGCGCCGGGCGGCAGGAGGCCGAGGACGGCCAGCGAGGTGACGGACTTGCCGGAGCCCGACTCCCCCACGATGCCCAGGACCTCGCCGGGCGCCACGTCGAAGGTCACGCCGCGCACCGCGTGCACTCCGCCGGGGAAGGTGACCTGAAGATCACGGATTGACAGCGCTGTCATTTCAGGCATCAGGATCTCCCTTCGAGTGCGTCACGCAGCCCGTCGCCGATGAGATTGACGCTGAGCACGATGAGGATCAGCACCCCGGCGGGGAACACGAACAGCCACGGGTGCGGGATCGCCGCCGGGGCGCCGGCCGCGATGACCGTGCCGAGCGACACGTCGGGCGGCTGCACGCCGAAACCGAAGAACGACAGCCCGGCCTCGCCGATGATCGCGCCGCTGACGTTCAGCGCGCCGTCGATGATGAGGAACGACGACAGGTTCGGGATGATGTGCCGCAGCACTATCCGCGGCCCGGAGATGCCCATGTAGCGGGCCGCCTGCACGAACTCCCGCTCCCGCAGCGAGACGGTGAGGCCGCGGACGATCCGCGCGGTGAGCATCCAGCCGAACACGGCCAGCAGCAGGACCAGCACGACGAACCCGCTGCCCCGCAGCCGGGGCGAGAGGATCGAGATGATCAGGAAGCCGGGGAGCACCAGCAGCAGGTCCACGCCCCACATGAGCATCCGGTCGGCCCAGCCGCCGAAGTAACCCGCGAACGCGCCCACCACGGCCGCCAGCGCCGTGGAGATCACCGCCACGAGCAGGCCGATGAGCAGGGACTTCTGCATGCCCCGGACCGTCTGCGCGAACAGGTCGGCGCCGATCTGGGAGGTGCCGAACCAGTGCTCGGCCGTGGGGGGCGACAGCAGCGCGGTGAAGTCCTTCTGGTCGTACGCCCACGGGCTGATCGACGGCCCGACCAGGGCGAGCAGCACCAGCGCCGTCAGCAGGACGAGCCCCCCGATCGTCTCGGGGCTGCGGATCATCGCCCGGAGCACCAGCGTGCCGCGCGAGGCCATGGGAGCCATTCAGCTCACCCGCACTCTCGGGTCGAGCGCGGCGTACATCACGTCGGACAGCAGCCCGGCGAGCAGCACGAGCACGGCGCTGAAGAGCGACACCGCGGCCACGGCGTTGGTGTCCTGCCTGGTGACGGAGTCGACGAACCAGGCCCCCATGCCGTGCCAGCCGAAGATCTTCTCGGTGAACGTGGAGCCGACCAGCAGCAGCCCGAAGCTGTAGGCGAAGAACGTGGCGACCGGGATCAGCGCGGTGCGCAGCGCGTGCTTCAGCATGGCCGTACGGCGTCGCAGCCCCTTGGCCAGGGCGGTGCGGACGTAGTCCTGGCCGAGCACGTCCAGCATCATGCTGCGCTGGTAGCGGCTGTAGGCGGCGATCTGGCCGAGCGCCACCGTGAGCGTCGGGACGACCAGGTGGCCCACCCGGTCGGCCAGCGTGACGAGGAAGCCGCCCTCCAGCCCCGGGGTCGACTCACCGGTGATCGACAGGAACGACACGCCCAGCGTCCTGTTGAGCCAGGTCGCGCCGATGGCCAGGGCCGTGCCGAGCACGAACGTCGGCATCGCGAGCACCACGAACGACACCACGGTGATCGCCCGGTCGTCGGGCTTGTACTGCCGTAACCCGCTGTAGGCGCCGACCAGCACACCCGCGACGGAGCCGAGCACGACGCCGAAGAACAGCAGCCGCACGCTGACCCACATGCGGCGGCCCATCTGCTCGTTGATCGAGTCCCCCTCCCACGTCCTGCCGAAGTCGCCGCGCAGCACCCCGGCGACCCAGACGCCGTACCGCTGGAGGAGAGGCTCCTTGTCGTTGAGGTTGAGCGCGCTCAGCGTCGCGTCGATCGCCGCGACCGGCGGCCGGGGGTTGCGTTCCTCGTAGTTCGCCCGCGGATGGAGCGCGGTGGCCGCCAGCCCGTACGCCAGGCTCGCGGCGAGAAAGACCAGGACGAGGTAGTTCAGCAGCCGCCGCGCCAGGAACTTCACCATTCAGCAGACCTCGATCTCTCGTGCCCGTATGTGATCGGCGACGGGTGGCACGATTATCGAAAAGCGACAAACGACCCAACAAGATCCCGAAAATTCGGGCCTCGGACGGGGGTTTCGATGAGTCAGGAAGTATGAGTCCGCATGGCGCGGCGCGGGCAGCCCGGCAAGGGAAGGCGTTCGTCGACGAGCGGGGCGCCATCGACCGTGTGGACCAGCGCGCTCATCGGGCCCGCCGCGACGGCGTGGACCGGTACGTCGTGCGCTCCCTCGGCGACCCCACGTGCACGATCGCGGACGCCGAGGTGGTGTCGCCGGAGAGCTGCGGCCTGGGCCGGGTGGAACGGCACCCGCCGGGCTGACCCCGGGCCCCGGCCTGGGACGCCGGGCCTGACCTGGGCCCCGGCCTGGGACGCCAGGCCGGGCCCTCGGGTGTGGGGTGGGCGCTACGACAGGCCGGGGGCGGGGAACTGGGCGGTGAGCTCGCTGACCTCGTGGTGGACGCGGGTGATGACGCCGTCGGCGTCACCCTTGGCCAGGGCGGTGACGACCTCGTCCATCCAGGCGCCGATCTGCCGCATCTCGGCCTCGCCCATGCCGCGCGAGGTGACGGACGGGGTGCCGATGCGGATGCCCGACGGGTCGAACGGCTTGCGGGTGTCGTAGGGCACCGTGTTGTAGTTGGTCTCCAGCCCGGCCCGGTCGAGCGCCTGGGCGGCGGGCTTGCCGCCGATGCCCTTGGGCGTGAGGTCGAGCAGGATCAGGTGGTTGTCGGTGCCGCCGGACACCAGGTCGAAGCCGCGGGCGGCGAGCTCGTCGGCGAGCGCCTTGGCGTTGGCCACCACCTGGTGGGCGTAGGCCTTGAACTCGTCGGTGGCGGCCTCGTGGAGGGCGACGGCGATGGCGGCGGTGGTGTGGTTGTGCGGGCCGCCCTGCAGGCCCGGGAAGACCGCCTTGTTGAGCGCGGCGGCGTGCGCGTCGTCCGACGTCATCAGCATGGCGCCGCGCGGGCCGCGCAGCGTCTTGTGGGTGGTGGTGGAGATGACGTCGGCGTGCCCCACCGGGGACGGGTGCGCGCCGCCCGCGACCAGGCCGGCGATGTGCGCGATGTCGGCCGCGAGGACGGCGCCGACCTCACGGGAGATCGAGGCGAACCCCTCGAAGTCGATGGTGCGCGGGATCGCGGTGCCGCCGCAGAAGATCAGCTTCGGCCGGTGCTCCAGCGCCAGCGCGCGGACCTCGTCGAGGTCGACGCGGCCGGTGTCCTTGCGCACGCCGTAGCGGACGGGGTTGAACCACTTGCCGGTGGCCGAGACGGACCAGCCGTGCGTGAGGTGGCCGCCGAACGGCAGGCCCATGCCCATCACGGTGTCGCCGGGCTGCAGGAACGCCATGTAGACGGCCAGGTTGGCCGGGGAGCCGGAGTAGGGCTGCACGTTGGCGTGGCCGACGCCGAACAGGGCCTTGGCCCGCTCGTTGGCGAGGGTCTCGATCTGGTCGATGACCTGCTGGCCCTCGTAGTAGCGCTTGCCGGGGTAGCCCTCGGAGTATTTGTTGGTCAGGACGGTGCCGGTGGCCTCGAGGACCGCCTTGGAGACGTAGTTCTCCGAGGCGATGAGCTTGACGGTGTCGGCCTGGCGACGCTCCTCCGCCTGGATGAGCTCGGCGATCCGCGGGTCGACGCTAGCGAGAGAACTCATGACTCTCCTGTCATCATTGACATGTGCGAAGACCCAGGCGCACGGCCTCCGCTCCTTTCGCTCCCTGGTGGTGAGCCCACCTTCATGCGCCAGTCGCGTCGGTTTAGACGATAGCGGAAGTGCCGGCACGGCTCACTTCCGCGTGGGGGCGGGTCCATCCGGCGAGTCAGGTGCCCGGCGTACGGCTCACGCCCGGCCAGAGCCGGTCCACCTCGGCGTTCAGGATGGCCCCGATCAGCACGGCGAGCGCGGTGATGTAGAGCCAGAGCAGCAGGGCGATGGGCGCGGCCAGCGAGCCGTACACCGAGACGGGCGAGAACCACGCCGCGAGCACGGCGCGCAGCACGGCGGCGCAGGCGATCCAGAGCATCAGCGCCAGGATCGCCCCCGGCAGCTCCCGGTACCACTTGGTGCGCACCGGCACGCTCACGTGGTAGAGCACGGTCAGGAAGAGCACCGACCCGGTGATCACCACCGGCCAGTAGAGCAGGTCGACCATGACCCCGTACTCGGCCGGCAGGGTGTGCTTGAGCAGTGTGGGCCCGATCACCAGGGTCGGCATGACGATGATGCCGATGACCAGCCCCACGATGTACAGGCCGAACGACATGAGCCTGGTGCGGACGATGCCGCGCTCCTCCCCCAGGCCGTAGGCGACGGAGATGAGGTCGACGAAGACGTAGAGCGCCCGCGAGCCCGACCACAGCGACAGCAGGAAGCCGAGCGAGATGATCGAGACCTTGCTGGCGTCGTCTCTCAGCACGTCGTTGATGAGCGGGTTCACCACGGAGTCGATCGTCTCCTTGGTGAACAGCACGCCCGCCTGGTCGACCACCCACTGGCGCACCTCTTCGACCCGTTCCCTGCCGAGCCAGGTGCCCGCCTTGGCCAGCACGCCGATCAGGCCCAGGACGAAAGGGGGCAGCGACAGCAGCGCGAAGAAGGCCGCCTCGCCCGCCAGGCCGGTCACGCGATAGGTGATGCCGGCGTTGGTGGCCGCGCGGAGGATGGCCCAGTGCTTGGTGTCGCAGACCCAGTTCATACCGGCTCGTACGTTGGCGGCGAGCCGCCGCTTGGGCCGCGCGGGCGCGTCGGTTGACGTCATGGCACCCAGAGGATTCGCAGGAACTTTCAGGCAAGCTTACGTCCGCGGTCCAGTACCCCGCTCCGGGACGGGCATGCCCACCCACCACCCCGCCACCCGCCGCCGTCCCCTTCCCCGGTCGGCGGGCCGGCCGCGAAGATGGAACCGGAGAAAGGGGGGCCGCGTGCGCAGACGGCTGCTGGTCATCGTCTTCGCCCTCGTCGCCGGGCTGGTGGTGGCGCTCGGCCTGCCTCTCGCGGTGGCGGGCGCCGACCAGGCGTCCCAGGAGCTGTTCATCAGCAGGGCCGACGACACGGCCCGGTTCGCGGACGTGGCGGAGTCGGCGCTCTCGTCGGGCCGGACCGTGCGCCTGACGGCCGACCTCATCCGCTACGACGAGCTGTACGACACCCCGGTCCTCGTCGTGGACTCGGACGGCAGGATCATCGCGGCGTCGCGCGAGGGCCTGTCGGCCGCGCAGGACGCGGTGCGGCCACGGCTGCTGCGCGGGCTCGCCGGGCGCCC
>NZ_QNFZ01000844.1 GCF_003313395.1 Nonomuraea lactucae
CGGCTGGTCGCTGCTCGGCCGGGCCGACCTGCGGGCCGCCGAGGAGGCGCTGCGCCGCTGGATGAACGCCGCCGCCCTGCTCCGCCCGGCCGCCGAGCTGGTGGTGCTCGCCGACGCCGCGCTGCCCGCGGTACAGGCTCTGCTGCGGTGGGACCCCGTCACCCACGCGGAACGCGAGCTGGCGGACCGCGCCGAGCTGGGCTTCCCGCCCGCGGTCCGGATGGCGACGCTCACGGGAGCGTCAGGCGCGGTCCGGCAGATGCTCGGCGAGGCGCGCCTGCCTCCCGACGCCCAGGTGCTGGGGCCGGTGCCGATCGACGAGAGCGGGCACGAACGAGCAATGATCCGGGTTCCCCGCACGGAGGGGGCGGGACTGGCCGCCGCGCTCAAGGGGGCCAGTGGGGTACGCGCGGCGCGTAAGGCACCAGATGTCGTAAGAGTGAGTGTTGACCCTCTCGACCTGATTTAGGAACTATCCCCGATTCGCTCATCCGTAAGTCAGCCGTTAGCGTGCCTCTGTGTCGATCGAATGGGTGAACCAAGCCATCGACGACCTGCGTGCATGGGGAAGGGCGCGGGGCGTCGAGGTGGACGCGGACGAGGTCCGCCTGCTCTGCGACTACGCCAGCGACTACCTGAACGTCAACGAGCCGGGCGACTTCACTCCAGCGACCTTCGACGAATTGCTCCTGTCCATCTACCCCCGCAAGGTCATCACGCCGCCGGAGAGCGCGCCCCAGACCGTGGCCGCCGCCGGCACGTTGGTCGACTACCTGCAGGACACCCGGGAGGTGACCGCCAAGGCGGCGGCCGCCATGCGCGACCGGATCGCCGACATCGAGCCCAGGATGCGCGAGGCGCTCGCCGACGAGGCCAACTTCGGCATGGCCAAGAGCCTGTTCAGCTCCATCGGGCCGGAGTCGCTGGAGCAAGCGGTTGCGATTCCCTCCGGCGAGGTGCCCGACCTGGGGGAGGCGCCCTGCGACTGCCCGGGCTGCTCGCCCCTGCCCGCCGTACGGCCGGCGTCGCCCGACGCCCTGCTCGCCGACCTGGCCCGCGTACCCCTCTGGAACGAGCTCCAGGACGCGGCCGGTCCGGGGCGGCAGAGCGCGTCACCACGACAGGACCCACGACAGGACCCACGACAGGACCCGCGACAGGACCCGTGGCAGGACCCGTGGCAGGACCCGTGGCAGGGGCTGGTCGGCGAGCTGGCGCGGCTCGCCGACGGGGAGCCGCTCAAGCGGTGGGCGCGGATCGTCGCCCACCTCGTCGAGCACGACACCGGCGGCGCCGTCACGGGCAGCGCGGGTGTCGACGAGGAGCTGTACGACCTGTTCGACATGCTCTACCGGGTACGCACCAGGGTGCCGATCTCCATGATCGCCGAATACCTCGAGGAGATCACCGGCGAGGACGAGACCGACGTCGCGGCCACGCTCGACAAGCTGGCCTGGTGCGGGCTGGTGGAGGCGTCTCCAGGCCCGCCGGGCGACACGGCTGGGCTCACCCCGCTCGCCGTCTGGGCGCTGCGCGAGCACTATGTGTCGCTCGGCATCGACGCGCCCGTGATGGCCGACCTGGCCGAGACGGACGCCACCGGGCTCATCGAGGGCCTGCTCGACGGCGTGCCGGCCGAGCAGGCGGAGGACGACATCAGCCGCTGGCTCAGCCGCAGGGCTCCGGACGCCGCCGCGGCCGAGCTGCTGGGCGCCTCGTCGGGCGCGCCCGCCGTGGCCCGCGGGATCGCGATCACCATCGTCGACCGCCTGGACGCGGCGGCCGAGACCGCCGTGCGCGCCGGCCTCGACGATTCCGAGCTGCGCCCGCACGCCATCCACTGGCTCGCCGCCCGCGGCCTGCCCGCCCCGTCGCTCACCCAGGCCGAGCTGCTGTGGGTCAGCGTCGACATGCTCGCGCTCGCGCTGCCCGCGGCCGAGGAGAACCCGGAGGTGTTCGCCGAGAACATGGCCGCCTCCGGCCCGCCCGCCCACCTCATCGAGGAGATGTGGCAGGTCGACCACCCCGACGTCGTCGAGGTGCTGGAGCTGCTCGGCCGTTCCCTGCCCGACGGCACGGTGGCCAAGGCCGCGCGCAAGGCCGCCTTCAAGGCGCGTTCCCGGGCCATCAGATAGCCGCCGGACTGCCGCCGGACGATCACGCGGCCCCGGCCAGGCGTCTACTGGGTGGCCGCCCGCGCGCGCGGTGCGAACCGCGTGCGAAAGCGCGACCGACCCACTCGTTGACTACGTCCATGTGACTCGTGTGCAGTAAGTTTCGTGGGTGGCCAACAACGTCTTCGACCTCGCCGAGCTGCGCAAGCTGATCGATGAGCAGGCCGCCGTGCCGCCACGGCCGCCGCAGGAGACGCGCGTGGATCCCGAGGCGCTGACCTTCCCGCCCGTCCTGCTGGCGCCCGACGCGGAGCTGGCCGCGCGGGTGCCGACGGTGCCGCTGGTGGCCGATGCCATCCGCCTGACCAGCTGGACCGGCAGCCGTCCCGTGACCCCCGAAGGGCTGCTCACCGAGGCCGACACGACGGCCGCCGCCGAGGAGTTGGGCCTCGCCTCCGCGCGGCTGCGCCTGGTCTGGATCGTCGCCGTCAACACCGGGCTGCTGCGGATCATGCGCGGCCGGGCCTCCCGGGGCCCGCTGTCGCTCCAGCTAACGGTCGAGGCCACGCTGGAGTTCTGGGACGGCGTCGTCATGGACGTGCTCGACCGCGCCGACGAGGGCCTGACCGGTTCGGCCGTGGTCGACGGGCACCTCGCCGAGATGCTCGCCACCGTCTACTCCGTGCGCTCCGGGGTCGCCGTCGCCAACCTCGCGAGGGGCATCCTGCAGTCCCACGAGGTCGCCTGCGAGCCGGGCGCGGTCCAGATGCGCAGGCTCGCCGCCGCGCTGCCCGCCGAGCTGCTGGAGGCGCTGTCCCTGCTGACCTACTGCGGGCTGGTCGAGCAGACCGAGTCCGGTCGCACCGCGCTCACCCCGCTCGGAGTCTGGGCCATCCGCCGCGACCTGCTGCGCGAGGGGCACGACGCGCCCACCGCGGCCGAGGTCGAGGTCTTCGCCGACCTGTCCGCCGCCGAGCTGGTCGAGGCCCTGGTGAAGGGGGCGGCCACGCAGAGCGCCGTCGCCGGATGGCTCGAACGCCGCCCGCCCGAGCAGGCGGCCCGCGAGCTGATCCGCATCGCCGCGGACGGCACCGCCGGGCAGCGCGGCGCGGTCGGCGCCATCCTGGAGGAACTGGGACCCGAGGCCGAGGCCCCCCTGCGCGAGGCGCTCGACCTGCCGCTCGTGCGCCGCTACGCCGCGTCCTGGCTGCACATCCGCGACCTCGACGCCCCGGCGCTCAGCGCCGACGACCACACCTGGATCGCCGTCGACTCGCTCGCCGCGCTCATGCACCTGTCCGGCCACGCCGCCGGCCGGCTGGACACGCCCGAGCCCGGCGAGGACCTGGTCAAGCTCATCGACGAGATGCCCGCCGTGGGCCACCCCGACACCGTCGCCGTCCTCGACATGCTCGCCACCGCACACGACGACCCGGCCGTCGTCAAGGCAGCCCGTAAAGCCGCGATGAAGGCGCGCTCCCTCGCGCACACTAAACTGGGCTGACCCCACCGACGAAACGGAGTGACCCCTTGGCGATCCAGTCGATCCGGCTGTTCGGAGATCCGGTGCTGCGCACCCCGGCGGCCCCGGTCGTCGACTTCGACAAGGAGCTGCGCAGGCTGGTCAAAGACCTGACCGACACGATGATGGACGCTCCGGGCGCGGGCCTCGCCGCCCCGCAGATCGGGGTCGGGCTGCGGGTGTTCACCTACTACGTCGACGATCAGCTCGGCCATCTGATCAATCCCGACCTCGACCTGTCCGCCGAGCTCGACGAGGAGGGCGAGGAGGGCTGCCTGTCCTTCCCCGGCCTGTCCTACCCCACGCCGCGTGCCGTCCGCGCCGTCGCCAAGGGCCTCGACATGCACGGGGAGCCGATCACGCTAGAGGGCACCGACCTGATGGCCCGCTGCTTCCAGCACGAGACCGACCACCTCGACGGCATCCTGTTCATCGACCGGATGGACCCCAAGCAGCGCAAGCTCGCGATGAAGGCCATCCGCGAGGCCGAGTGGAGCGGCCTGGCCGCCCCCACGGTGAAGTTCTCGCCGCACGCCACCGGCGGAAAGGCGCTGTGACCATGCGCCTGGTCTTCGCGGGCACACCGGAGACGGCGCTGCCGTCCCTGCGCACCCTGATCGACTCGCCCCGGCACGAGGTGGTCGCGGTCGTCACCCGGCCCGACGCCCAGTCCGGGCGGGGCCGCAAGGTCCACCCCTCGCCGGTGGCCGAGCTCGCCGAGGAGGCGGGCGTCGAGGTGCTCCGCCCGGAGAAGGCCGGCGCCCCCGAGTTCCTCGAACGGCTCGCGGAGCTCGACCCCGACTGCTGCCCCGTGGTCGCCTACGGGGCGCTGCTCCCGCAGACGGCGCTCGACGTGCCCCGCTTCGGCTGGGTCAACCTCCACTTCTCGATCCTGCCCGCCTGGCGCGGTGCCGCCCCCGTCCAGCACGCCGTCCTGCACGGCGACGAGATCACCGGCGCCTCGACGTTCCAGATCGTCAAGGAGCTCGACGCGGGGCCCGTCTACGGCGTGGTCACCGAGGAGATCCAGCCCGGCGACACCAGCGGTGCCCTTCTCGAACGGCTGTCGGTCTCGGGGGCGGGGCTGCTCGCGGCCACGCTCGACGGGATCGAGGACGGCACGCTGGAGGCGCGTCCGCAGCCGTCCGACGGGGTGACCGTCGCCCCCAAGATCAACGTGACCGACGCGCAGGTGGACTGGTCGGCTCCCGCCATGCGCGTCGACCGGCTCGTCCGCGCGTGCACCCCCAACCCGGGGGCATGGAGCACTTTCCGCGGTCACCGGGTGAAGCTCGGTCCCGTACGGCTCGCGCCCTCCGCCGAACGGCTCCCCCCGGGCGCCGTCGCTTCGGGGAAGAACTCCGTCCTGGTCGGCACGGCCACGCACCCGGTGGAGCTGGGCGAGGTGCAGCCGCAGGGCAAGAGGCTGATGACGGCGGGCGAATGGGCGCGCGGCGCGCGAGTCGAGAGCGGCGACCGGTTCGAGTGAGCACCGCGGACCGGCGCCAGGAAAGCCGGAGGCAATGAGGGCAAGGGGAGAGCGGGGACCGGCGGGCCGCGGCGGCGGTCAGGCGGGCAGGCCGCGCAGGCCGGCGCGCGACCAGGCACGCAACGCGGCCTTCGACATCATGCGAGCCGTCGACGAGCGCGACGCGTACGCCAACCTGCTCGCCCCGCGCCTGCTGCGCGAACGCGGCCTGAAGGGGCGCGACGCGGCGCTGGCGACCGAGCTGGCCTACGGCACCCTGCGCGGCCTCGGCACCTACGACGCGATCATCGCGATGTGCGGTGACCGGGAGCCCGACCCGGACGTGCGCGACGCCCTGCGGCTGGGCGCCCACCAGCTGCTCAGGATGCGCGTCCCGCCGCACGCCGCGGTCGGCACCACCGTCGACCTCGTACGGCTGCGCATCGGCGCGGGCGCCGCCAAGTTCGTCAACGCGGTCCTGCGCAAGATCGGGTCCAGGACGCTCGCCGAGTGGATCCCCATCGTGGCCCCGGACCCGGCCGACGACCCGTCGGGACACCTCGCCATCGCCCACAGCCATCCCCGGTGGATCGTCAGCGCCTTCCGCGACGCCCTCGGCGGAGGCGGCGAGGAGATCGCCGACCTGCTCGCCGCCGACAACGCGCGTCCCCTGGTCACGCTGGTGGCCCGGCCCGGGCGCTCCTCGGTGGACGAGCTGCTGGACGCGGGGGCTGAGCCGGGCAGGTTCTCGCCGTACGCCGCCTACCTGTCGGAGGGCGACCCGGGCCGGATCCCGGCGATCGCCGAGACCCGTGCCGCCGTACAGGACGAGGCCAGCCAGCTGGTCGCGCTCGCCCTGACCCGCGTCCCGCTCACCGGCCCCGGCGTGGCGGACGGCGGTCGCGGTGAGCCGCCGGGTGGCGCCGGCGTTGCGGACGGCGGACGGGGCGAGTC
>NZ_QNFZ01000845.1 GCF_003313395.1 Nonomuraea lactucae
CCAGCCGGCGTTCCAGCGCGGCGGGCAGCAGCGGGTGCGGGCCGAGCGTGGTGCCGTAGCGGACGCGCAGCCGCGGGTCGCGGGCCCGCGCCTCGTTCAGCGCCGCGGGCAGGTCCACCCGCGAGTGGTACGCCTCGGTGAGCAGCAGTGGCAGCACCACGGCCTCGCCCAGCCCGTGCAGGGCCTGGCCGAGCGTCGGGGCGGCGTGGTCCAGGTAGGCGGTACGCACCGGCAGGCCCGGCCGGGCCCGCCGTACCTCGTCCAGCAGCGCCTCCACCGTGGCGGCGGCCCGCGGGTCGCGCGAACCGTGCGCCACCGCCACCAACGGCACCTCACCGCGCGCCGAAGGAGCTACGTCACCCCGCGTCGAGAGGCCCGCCACCAGCGGGAGGTCACCGCACCCCGAGACCCCCGAGAGCCCCAAAACCCCCGAGAGGGCCGCCTCCGTCGTCGGCGGCACACCCGCGCGCGCAGGGCGGCCCGGCCGGGCCACCTCGCCCGCCGGTGAGAGCCGCTGGGCGCCCGGGACTACAGGTGAATGCCGCATTCGACCTTCCCCAGCCCCGCCCAGCGCCCGCTGCGCGGGTCCTCGCCGGGGGCGACCTGCCGGGTGCAGGGGGCGCAGCCGATCGAGGGGTAGTTGTCGTAGTGCAGCGGGTTGATCAGCACGCCGTTGTCGGCCATGTAGTTGTCGACGTCGTCCTGGGTCCACCGGGCGATCGGGTTGACCTTGACCATCTGCCGCTTGGCGTCCCACTCCACGACCTTGGTGTCGGCGCGGGTGGGCGACTCGTCGCGGCGGATGCCCGAGATCCATGCCAGGTAGGGCTCCAGCGCCCGGTTGAGCGGCTCCACCTTGCGCAGGTAGCAGCACAGGTCGGGGTTGCGGCCGAACAGGCG
The DNA here is from genome assembly GCF_003313395.1 of Nonomuraea lactucae. Taxonomy (GTDB): domain Bacteria; phylum Actinomycetota; class Actinomycetes; order Streptosporangiales; family Streptosporangiaceae; genus Nonomuraea; species Nonomuraea lactucae. Next base: position 901 of record NZ_QNFZ01000845.1, read on the forward strand.
CGGGCCGAGGTCGCGGTCCTGCTCCTCGACCGTGCGCGACGGCTGCACGTTGATCACATTGACGTCATAGACCTGCTGGACCGCGTCACGGGTGCCGATGGTCTCGGCGAAGTGGTAGCCCGTGTCGATGAACAGCACGTCCACCCCGGGCTTGACACGGCTGACCAGGTCGATGAGGAGCGCGTCGCTCATGGAGGAGGTCAGGCACAACCGGTCGCCGAACGTGGCCGCCGCCCAGCGGATGATCTCGCGGGGCGACGCCTCCTCCAGGAACACGGCGGCGGACTCGATGATGTCCTGCAGGTCGAGCGTGCCGCGCTGCTGTCTCAGTCCGATCTCGATGTCGACCAGCGTCATATCTTCACTCCGATTCCGAGGAACTTCAGCTTGAAAGCACGCGCGCAGGACCGGCAGTACCAACCGCCGTCGCCCTCGTAGGGCTCCAGGTCCTCGTCGCCGCAGTAGGGGCAGTGGAAGGGAACGGCTCGCGTGCTCATCGCAGGTCCGCCTCGTCAGCGCGCTGCACCCAGTCGGCGAAGGTCTCGCCTTCCTTCTTCTGGGCGTCGTAGTGGGTGACGACCCGCTCCACGTAGTCGGGCAGGGCGGCGGCCGTGGTCTTCAGGCCGCGCACCTTGCGGCCGAAGCCCGGGTTGACGCCGAGCGAGCCGCCCAGGTGGATCTGGAAGCCCTCGACCTGCTCGCCGTTCTCGTCGATCACGAGCTGGCCCTTCAGCCCGATGTCGGCGACCTGGATGCGGGCGCAGGAGTTGGGACAGCCGTTGACGTTGATGGTCAGCGGCTCGGCGAAGTCGGGCAGCCGCTGCTCCAGCTTGTCGATCAGGTCGGACGCGACGGCCTTGGTCTCGACGATGGCCAGCTTGCAGAACTCGATGCCGGTGCAGGCCATCGTCTGGCGGCGGAACGTGGACGGGTTGACCCGCAGGTCGTTGGCCTCCAGCTCGGCCACCAGGGAGTCGACCCGGTCGGGCGCGACATCGAGGATGACCATCTTCTGCTCGACCGTGGTGCGGACCCGGTCGGAGCCGTGCCGCTCGGCGATGTCGGCGATCACGTGCAGCTTGTCGCCGTCGAGGCGGCCCACCTTGGGCGCGAAGCCGACGTAGAAGTTGCCGTCCTTCTGCGGGAAGACGCCGACGTGGTCGCGCCGGCCGCCGCGGGGCTGCTCGGGGCCGGGCCCGTCGGGCAGCGCCTCCTTGAGGTATTCGGTCTCGAGGACCTGCCGGAACTTCTCCGCGCCCCAGTCGTTGACCAGGAACTTGATCCGGGCCCGGTGCCGCAGCCTCCGGTAGCCGTAGTCGCGGAAGATGCCGATCACGCCGCCGTAGACGTCGCCGACCTGGTCGGGGCGGACGAAGACGCCGATCCGCTTGCCGAACATCGGGTTGGTGGACAGCCCGCCGCCCACCCACAGGTCGTAGCCCTTCTCGCCGGTCGGCAGCTCCACCGCGACGAACGCCACGTCGTTGATCTCGTGCACGGTGCAGTGGGCCGGGCATCCGCTGATCGCCGACTTGAACTTGCGCGGCAGGTTGGAGTAGGCCGGGTCGCCGATGAACCGGTCGTGCACCTCGCGGATCTGCTCGGTCGCGTCGAGCACCTCCTCCGAGTCGATCCCGGCCAGCGGGCAGCCCAGGATCACGCGCGGGGTGTCGCCGCACGCCTCGGTGGTGGACAGGCCCACGGCCTCCAGGCGCTCCCAGATGTCGGGCACCGACTCGATCTCCACCCAGTGGAGCTGCACGTTCTGCCGGTCGGTCAGGTCGGCGGTGCCCCTGCCGTAGTCGTTGGAGATGTCGGCGATCACCCGCAGCTGGCGCAGGTCGAGCTGGCCGCCGTCGATCCTGATCCGGAGCATGAAGTAGCGGTCGTCGAGCTCCTCGGGCTCCAGGATCGCCGTCTTGCCGCCGTCGATGCCGGGCTTGCGCTGGGTGTAGAGGCCGTACCAGCGCATGCGTCCGCGCAGGTCCGCGGGGTCGATCGAGTCGAACCCGGCCTTGGAGTAGATGTCGATGATGCGCTGGCGGACGTTGAGCCCGTCGTCGTTCTTCTTGTTCTCTTCGTTCTTGTTGAGCGGCTCGCGGTAGCCGAGAGCCCACTGACCCTCGCCGCGCGGGCGCTTGTGGTGCCGGCTGGCAGGAGTGCTCATTGCGCGTCCTTCGGATGATGGGCGCGCGCAGTCTTTCCTCCCGCCTCGTCGTCGAGTGCAGGGGTTTCAGGAGGTGTGCGACGCGCTGAGTGTGAAAAGAGTGGATCGGGTCAGCTGGCGTCGCTACAGATGGCGCTGCGGACACGCTGAAGGTCGACGTGGCGCCGGCCTACGAGCATGGGGTCCGCTGGCATGTATTAGAAGATACGCGAGCGGCCCGAGTTGTCCAACATGGGGTCCAGAGTCTGGACTCGATCATCCCTGGTGCTGCCACCCCAGCGGTGATTCCTTGACCTCCGGCTGGCTCTGGTGCTGGCAGTCGCACCAGGAACCACCGCGGCACTCCTCGTGGCGCCTGTCCTTGCAACTGTCGCAGATCACATCTCGCATTATTCCTTGTAGAACGAAATTCGGGTTAGGGTGTCGGCGTGGTGGACCTGATGGCCGAACTGCTCGACGACCTGCGCGCGGAGACCGAATCCCTGGAGCTCCTGCTCCGGCCGCTCCGGCCCGGTGAGTGGGAGCTGCCCACGCCGGCCGCCGGCTGGGCGGTGCGCGACCAGGTCAGCCACCTGGCCTGGTTCGACGACGCCGCCCGCACCGCGGTGACCGACCCCGACGCCTTCCGCGCCTCGCTCGCGTCCTTCACCTCCGTGGACGACCTCGCCGCACAGGCGCGCGGCCTGCCCCCCGACGAGCTGCTGCGCTGGTTCCGTACGGCCCGCGCCACCGGCCTGGAGGCGTTCGCCCGGCTCGGCGCCCGCGACCGGGTGCCCTGGTACGGCCCCGACATGTCGGCCGCCTCGTTCGTCACCGCACGCCTGATGGAGACCTGGGCGCACGGCCAGGACGTGGCCGACGCGCTCGGCGTCACCCGGGAGCCGACGGCCAGGCTGCGCCACGTGGCGACGATCGGCCACCGGGCCCTGGCCTACAGCTTCGCCGTACGTGGGCTGCCCGTGCCTGCCGAGCCGGTGAGGGTGGAGCTGACGGCTCCCGGCGGCGAGCCGTGGACCGCCGGGCCGGCGGAGGCGGCGGACGTGGTGCGCGGCCCCATGCTCGACTTCTGCCTCGTGGTCACGCAGCGCCTCCACCTGGCCGACGCCTCGCTGGAGATCACCGGTGAGACCGCCCGCGCCTGGATGGGGATCGCCCAGGCGTTCGCCGGGCCGCCAGGACAGGGACGGGCCCCGCGCTCGGGGACGCCGACCTCGGGGACGCCGACGACCTCAGGGTTGGCCCCGAGGCCGGGGCGCCTGGAGGTCGGGGGCGGCTGAGGGGGGTGCCGGATGACGGTCCCGACAGGCCGCTGACATGCTGGAAGCATGCGCACGCTGCTGAACGTCATCTGGCTGATCTTCGCGGGCATCTGGCTCGCGCTGGGTTACGCGGTGGCCGGAGTCGTCTGCTGCATCCTGATCATCACGATCCCGTTCGGCATCGCCGCGTTCAGGATCGCCGCCTACGCGCTGTGGCCGTTCGGCCGGATCGTGGTGCGCGACCCGGAGGCCGGGGTGTTCTCGCTGATCGGGAACATCATCTGGTGTGTCGTCGCGGGCGTCTGGCTGGCCATCGGGCACGTCCTGACCGCGATCCCGCTGTTCGTGTCGATCATCGGCATCCCGCTGGGCATCGCCAACCTCAAGATGGTGCCGATCTCGCTGCTCCCGCTGGGCGCGAGCATCGTCGACGTCGACAAGGACTGAGGTCGACGAGGACTTTACGTAGACGAGGGCTGAGGTCGACGAGGACCAACGTCGACGAGGGCTGAGGCGCGTACGGGCCCGCCCCCGTGCGCGGGCAGGACGCGCAGGGGACGGGAATCGGGGGACGCCGGGGTCAGGCGGATCCGAGATACCGCTTGGCGCCGTCGTGGAGGGGGACCGGCTCGGTCTTCGGCGCGTCCTCGCGGCTGATGTTCTTCGCCTCCGGATGGACCTTCACCAGATCCGCCTGGTGCTCGAAGAGGACCTTGGTGAGGTTCGCGGCGAGGTCGGCGGGCATCTTGTCCGACACGATCAGCAGGTTGGGCACGGCGATGGTCGGCACGTCGGCAGGGGTCGCGTACACGTCCTTCCTCAGCGCGCTGGCCTGGTAGACCTGCCCGTACTCGGCCTGGAGCTTGGGCAGCAGGTCGTCGATCGGCACGAACACCACGTCGTTCTTCAGGCTGGTGGTGAGGTCGGTGATGCCTCCCGTCGGCAGGCCGCCGGACCAGAACAGCGCGTCCAGCGTGCCGTCCTTGATGCCCTGCACGGTCTCGGGCAGCGACAGCGCCTGCTTCTTGATGTCCGCGTCGGGGTTCAGCCCGGCCGCCTTCAGGAGCCGCAGGGCGATGTTCTCCGTGCCCGAGTTCGGCGACCCGGTCGACACCCGCTTGCCCTTCATGTCGGCGACCGTGCGGATGCCGGAGTCGGCCCGCGCGATCACGTGGGTGTAGTTCGTGTAGATCCGCGCCAGGGCCCGGATCGGCTGCGGGCTGTCGAAGGCGCCCTTGCCCGTCGCGGCGTCGCTCGCGGCGTCCGCCAGCGTGAACGCGATGTCGGAGTCACCGCGTACGACCCGCTGGATGTTCTCGACGGAGGCACCGGTGGCCTCGGCGGTGACCTGGTAGCCCGGCACGTTCTTGGAGAGCAGGTCGGCGTAGCCCCCGCCGAGCTGGTAGTAGACGCCCGTGGTGTTGCCGGTGGCGATGGACAGCCGGCCGTTCTTGTAGTGGTCGCCGGCGGGGCCCTGTTGTTCGCCGCCGCAGGCGGTGAGGCCGATGAGGAGAGCGGCCGCGGCGGCGCCGAGGCGGATGACGGATCGCATCATGTCCCTTTCTGCGTTCGGTGGAGGGGGTTCGGTCGGCGGAGGGCCAGGTGGAGGAGGAGTGCCACGGCGAGCAGGGCCAGCCCGGTAACGACGCTCGCCGGTTCGAGGTACAGGAGCGCGACGGCCGCGCCCGCCGAGACGGCACGTTCCGGCCAGCCCGCGCGCCGTACCATCCAGCCGCCGGTGGCGGCCGCCAGCGCGATCACGGCG
>NZ_QNFZ01000846.1 GCF_003313395.1 Nonomuraea lactucae
GGTCCTGGCGCTGCGCGGGGCGGCCGAAGCGGCGGTGGAGCTGGCCAGAGCGCGGCTGGAGCCCGCGCTGCGGCGGGCGGCGGAGGAGCGGCTGTTCGCCGCCGCCCTGGGCGTGCAGCTGGCCGACTTCGACGACGCCGACTTCTACGACGGCCTGCACCGGGCACGCGACCGCGGGCTGTTCCACCTCGACCGCGCGGTGGGCAACGCCATCGACCTGCTCGGCGCCACCTGCGGGGTGACGGCCGCGGCGGTCGGGCTGGCCGTCCTGCACCCGCTGCTGTTGCCGCTGCTCGTGGCCGGCGTGATCCCGGAGGCCTGGGCGGTGCTGAAGGCCGCTCAGCGCGGATACGCGGGCATGAGACGCATGGTCACGCTGAACCGCCGGGTGCAGATGCTCTCCGAGCTGGCCACCGAGCGGGAGCCCGCCGGCGAGTTGCGGGCCTGCCAGGCCGAGCCGTACGTGCTGGCCGAATACCGCCAGGTGGCGGACGTGCTGCAGGAGCAGGAGACGAAGGTCGGGCTCTCCATGGCGCGGGTCAGGACCGCGGGCCGCGCGATGGCCGGCCTCACCATGGCCGGAGTGCTGGCAGCACTCGGGCTGATGCTGCACGCCGGCTGGATCGCGCTGGCCGGGGCGGGCACCGCGGTGATCGCCGTGAGGGTGGCGGCGGCGGCGCTGAGACAGCTCGCCCAGGCCGCCAATCACCTGTTCGAACAGTCCCTGTACGTGGCCGACTACCACGACTTCCTCGCCGACGCCGACGTCAGGAAGCGACCGGCGGGCGGTACGGCGGCACCGCGCTCTCCCGAACGCATCACCCTGCACGGCGTCGGCTTCACCTATCCCGGCAGCCGGCGCCCCGCGCTGCGCGAGATCGACCTGACCATCCACGCCGGCCAGACGATCGCGCTGGTCGGCGAGAACGGTTCGGGCAAGACCACGCTGGCCAGGCTCCTGGCCGGGCTCTACCGGCCCACCAGCGGCATGGTGCGGTGGGACGGGCTCGACAGCGCCGACCTGGACCCGTACACCTTGGCCGACCGGGTGGTCCTGGTTCCGCAGCACCCCGTCCGCTGGCCCCACGACGCCAGGACCAACGTCCGCATGGGCCGCCACGACCGCCCGGACCCGGCAGACCACGCCCTGCGCGAGGCCGCTTCGCTCGCCGCGGCCGACGATGTCATCGCCGGCATGCCCGCCGGATGGCACACCCTGCTGTCCAAGCACTTCAGGGGCGGTCACGAACTGTCGGCAGGGCAGTGGCAACGCCTGGCCGTGGCCCGCGGGCTGTTTCGCGACGGGTCCCTGCTGATCTGGGACGAGCCGACCGCGCCGCTGGACGCGAAGGCGGAGTACGCCGTCTACGAGACGCTCCGCAAGATCGCGGGGGAACGGACCGTCCTGCTCATCACGCACCGGCTGACCAGCGTACGGCATGCCGACCGCGTCTACCTGCTGCACCAGGGGCGCATCGCCGAGGAGGGCACGCACGAGGAACTGCTGGCGCTGCGGGGGCGCTACGCCGAGCTGTACGCGTTGCAGACCGGGAAGCCCGCCCGCCGATGACCGGCCCGCGCATGATCCATCCCGGCGAGCCGGGCTACCAGGCCAGGCGCAAGGCCTTCCTCGGCACGCTCACCGAGGAACTGCCCACCGCCGTGGCCTGTTGCGCCTCGGAAGCGGACGTCATGAGCGTTCTGGAGCTCGTCCGTGCCCGCGGCACGCCGTTCGCCCTGCGTGGCGGCGGCCACAGCTTCGCCGAGCACTCTTCCACGACCGGGCTGCTCGTCGACCTCAGCGCGATGAAGGAGATCGAGGTCGGCGCGGAGAGCGTGCGGGTGGGCCCCGGTGTGCGGGTCGGAGAGCTGGCCCGGCGCCTGGCCGAGAACGGGCGTATGGTGCCCTGCGGCTGGTGTCCCACGGTCGGCGTGGCCGGAGCGGTCCTGGGCGGCGGATACGGCGTGTTCAGCCGCCTGTACGGGCTCGGCGCCGACCATCTGCTGGCGGCGCGGGTGATCCTTGCGGACGGGCGGCGCGTCGAGGCGGGAGACGACTTGCTGTGGGCGCTGCGCGGAGCCGGCGGCGGCAACTTCGGCGTGGTCACGCGGATGACGCTGCGCACCCGGCCCATCGTGCCGGTCACCACCGTCCAGGCCGTCTGCGACTTCGGCCGCGCCGCCGATCTCGTCGACGCGTGGCAGCATTGGGCGCCCGAAGCGCCGGACGAGGTCAACCTGGAGATCGCGGTCGTCTCCGGCGACGAGCCGGAGGAAGCGCCCTACACCGTGCTCTTCGGCATCGTCGCCGGGCCGGAGCAGTGGGCCAGGAAGCTGGTCGGGGATCTCGCGCCGCTGGACCGCCTCCGGCTCACCCGGCTGGAGGGCGCCGCGGCCGCCTGCCACCACGCCTACGCCGACGGCGGGGAGGGCGCCGTCACGGAGCTGCCGTACGGCGAGCGGCCCGGGCTGCGGCTGAACAAGTCGGGCTTCTTCGACGGACACCTGCCCCGGACGGCCATCGAGGACCTGCTGGGACGGCTGGCCGCCGACCGCGTGCGCGGCGAGATCCGGGATCTGGAATTCGTGCCCTGGGCGGGTGCCATCGCCCGCGTCGCCCCCGGCGCGAGCGCCTTCGTCCACCGCGCCCCGCGCTTCCTGCTCAAGCAGGCCGTGCAGGTCGGATTCCGCGCCACCGACAGCCGCAGACGGGACGCGCACGCGTGGTTGTGCCGGTCATGGGAACGGGTGTCGCCATGGGCATCCGGCGCGGTCTACCCCAACTACCCCGACGCCGACCTGGAGAACTGGGCGCAGGCGTACTACGGGAGCAACCTGTCGCGGCTGCGGGAGGTCAAGGCCGCCTACGACCCCGACGGCCTGTTCCGCTTCGCCCAGTCCCTGCGCTGAAGAGACCGCGACGGGCGCCCCCCGGGCCGTCGTGCCCCCGCCCGACCCGGTGCGCCTCGGCAGGACCTCCTGCGTCATCAGGAGGAGCACGGGGAGTTCACCGAAGAGGAGTTGGCCCAAGCCCGTTCGAGGATCTTCGGGGCGGCGGGTCCCGGCGGTCCGGCGAGCGCGGCGTGATCGCGCACGTCGAAACCGTCGTCCTGGACTCGCAGGGGCTCGCCGCCTGGATCGCCCAGGACCGCAGAGTCCTCGCCATGTGCCAGGTGTTCCATACCATGGGTGCCGACTTCGTCATCGGCGCCAACACCATCGTGGAGATCAGCCACACGCGGGTGAACATGCCTCGGCTCCAGTGGACTCTCTCCCGCGTCAAAGTCGAGCCGGTGACCGAGAGGGCGGCGAAGGCGTCCGCGGACCTGCTCAAGGCCGCGGGTCTGCACGGCCACAACTACGCCATCGATGCCACGGTCGCCGAGGGGGCGCTGCGCCAGCCCCGTCCGGTGGCCATGCTGACCCCCGATGTCGACGACTTGGCCCGGCTGTGCGGCGACAGCGTCCGGCTCATCGGTCTCTGAACACGCGACGTGCGGGGTCCCGCGGGGTGAGGCCGCACGTGAGGTCGTGTTCGAGGGTCCGGGCGTAGGACTCGACGCCGGCCACGATGTCGATCGTGTCGGGGTCGAGCAGCCACTGGGTCTGCAGGCCGTCCAGGGTCGCGATGATCTCGGCCGCCTTGGCCGCGGGGTCGAGGTCCGGGCGGGTGACGCCGGCGGCCTGCGCGGAACGGATGGCCTCGGCGACGATGGCGCGCATCGCGCGGTATCGGTCGACGAAGTGCCGGTGGCCGGGCGCGTCGGGTTCGAGGCTCTCCGCCACCAGTACGGTGAACAGCTTGGCCAGCCCGGCCCGCTCCCTGTTGCGGAGCGCGAACTCCGGCATGGCCCGCAGCCGCCCGGCGGGCTCCATGCCCAGCAGTTCCATCGCGAACGCCTCGCTGTCCAGGTCGCGGCGCTCGATCACCGCCAGCAGCAATCCGGCCTTGTTGCGGAAGTGGTGGAGGAGCCCGGGCTCGGTGATGCCCGCCCGCGCCGCGACGTCGGCGAGCGAGGTGCCGCGGTAGCCGTGGCGGGCGAACATCTCGCCCGCGATCGCGATGATCTCTTCTCGCCGCCGGCGAGCGCGCTCCTGCCTGCTCGGGGCTTGCCTGCTCGGGGGCACGGTGTTAAACGTAGCAGGTTCGCTTACCGAGGACTAGGTAAGCGAATCTCCACGAGCCGGTGAGGTGTGTGTCGATGTCCTACAGACGCGAGTGGGTCCGAGCGTTACCGATCGCCGTGGTCACCTTGCTGGCCGGCCTGCACGCGGGGCCGCCTGCGCACGCCGCGCGGCGCGAGCCGGTCATCCTGGTCCACGGCTGGAACGGGGAGCCGGGCCAGTTCGCCCGGATGAAGGCGGCGCTGAAGCGGGCCGGGCATCCGGCGTACGCCATCGACCTGCCCGGCGAGGAGAACATCGCCAACGCCGAAGCCATCGCGAAACTGGTGGCGCGGGTGCGGCGGAAGCACGGCGGCGGCAAGATCAGCATTGTCGGCCACAGCATGGGAGGGCTGTCCGCGCGCCACTACCTGAAGTTCCTCGGCGGTGCCGGTGAGACGCGGAGCTACGTCTCGATGGGCACCGGCCAGCGCGGTTACGCGCCGGCCTGCCTGCTGCCGTCCGAGCAGGGCGGGCAGATGTGCCCCACCGGCGGCTTCATCAGGCGGCTCAACAGCGGCGACCCCACGCCAGGTCCGGTCCGCTACACCCTGCTGGCCAGCTCGCTCGACGAGACCCGCGACGACACGATCGACGGTGTCTGGTGCGGGGCCGAGTTCGCCGGGGTGCGCCACGCCGACGAGCCGAGGACGAGGGTGTTCATCGACGCCGTCCTCAGTGCCCTGGACGGGCGGTGCCCGTCCTGAACGCCCTTGAGGTATCAGGAGGCGAGGACGCGGGCCAGGGCGTGCAGGGTCTCCAGTGGGGTGCCAGGGGGCGGGGAGACGCGGAGGACGGGTTCGCGCAGGTCCAGCGGGGCCCGGGCGGTCGGCACGACGCTGACCAGCAGGGACTCCGCTGACGCCCGGGCAGCGGCGTGCTGGGCGGTGTCACCTGGCGGGGGCCTGAGCGTGACGAGGGCGGACGGCTCGTCGAGCGGCTCGGCCACGCGCCAGCCACCCGCCCCGTCGAGCAGGCCGCGTGCCGTGCGGCCCAGGGCGGCCAGGTGCGCGTGAACCTCGGCCGGGCCGAGCGCGTGGTGTTCGAGCACCGCCACGCCGAGCCCGATCCGGGCGGCGATCGATGCCTCCGAGCTCTCGTACCGTGCGGCGCCCGGCAGCGGCACCGGCAGCGGGACGTCCGCCGGAACGTCCTCGCCTCCTGACACCTCCACGCCGGGCAGCGGCAGCGCATCCTCGCCACCGCCCCCCTCGTTCCAGTGGTGCGTGCCGAGAGTGGGGGCGGCGGCGTCCATGGCGGGCGTGGGGTCGGGCACGATCAGGAAGCCGACGCCGCGCGGCCCGGCCAGCCACTTGCGCGAGGTCCCCACGTACGCGCTCGCGCCCGTCCCGCGCACCTCCACGTGCCCGAGCGACTGGCAGGCGTCCAGCACGAACGGGACCTCCGCCGCGCGGCACAGTGTCCCGATCTCCGCCGCCGGTTGCACGACGCCGCGGTGGGAGCCGACGTGAGAGACGACCACCAGGTCCAGCCCGGCCACCAGCGCGGCCAGCAGACCCGCCAGGTCGAGGCGCGAGTCGCCGTCCACAGGCAGTTCGACGAGGCTCCAGCCACGCCGGGCGGCCAGGTGGCGCAGCAGCATCAGCGTGCTGCCGTACTCGGTGCGCGTGTGGCCGACGCGGCTGCCCGGCGCGAGCCGCCACCCGCCCAGCAGCGCCGCCATCGCCGCCGTCCCGCTCTCCAGGAACGCCACGTCCGCGGGGCCCGCGCCGACCAGGGCGGCCAGGGCCGACTTCGGCGCGGTGAGGTCCGGGACGGCCGCGTAGCCGCCGTGTTCCCGTTCGAGCCGCAGGTGCGCCACGACCGCGTCGAGCACCCGGTCGCTGCTCACGTTGCAGCCGGCCGCGTCGAGATGCCCGGGCGGCACCACGCCGCGCGCCCCCCGCCACGCCTCCGCGATCCGCGCCACCCGCCCGTTCCC
>NZ_QNFZ01000847.1 GCF_003313395.1 Nonomuraea lactucae
CCCGCATGCCGCACGCCGCCGCCAGGGCCCGCCGTCCGCCCCGCGGGCCGCACCGCCCCGGCGCCTCCTGGACGCAGAGCACGTCGGCGCGCATCGCGCCGATGACGCGCACCAGCGCGGGAACGCTGTCCTTCATGCCCCGGACGTTGTAGGTGGCGATCCTGACCGTCACAGACGGAATGTAGCTCCGTCAGCGCTGCCTGGCGAGATCGGCGGCGCCCACCACTCCCGCGGAGGCGCCGAGCTCGGCCAGCCGCACCTCGGCGAGCGGGCGGTGCCCCCTGCCGGTCAGCCGTTCGGCGAACGTCTCACGCGCCCGGTCGAGGAAGAGGTCGGCGGCCCGGGACACGCCGCCGCCCACGATGAAGCAGCCCGGGTCGAGGACGGCGGCCAGGTCGGCCATGCCCTGCCCGAGCCAGTCGGCGAGGCTCGCGAACGCCTCCAGCGCGGCCTGGTCGCCGCGCCGGGCGGCCTCGGTGACCTCCTCGCCCTCGATCTTGCCACCCGCCAGCCCCAGCAGGATCCCGGCGCATCCGGGGTGCGCGTCGGCGATCCGCCTGGCCTCGATGACGAGCGCGTTGCCGCTGGCGTACTGCTCCCAGCAGCCCCTCTGGCCGCACCCGCACGGCCGGCCGTCCGGCACGACCTGCATGTGCCCGAGCTCGGCGCCCATCCCCCAGCGCCCGCGGAACAGGGCCCCGTTGAAGACCAGGCCGCCGCCGATGCCGGTGCCGAGCGTGACGCAGACGACGTGGGACTGCCCGCGTCCCGCGCCGAACCTGGTCTCGCCCCACGCCATGGCGTTGGCGTCGTTCTCCACGACGACGGGCAGGCCGACCAGGCCGCTGATCTTCTTCTGCAGCGGCTCCTCGCGCCAGGCGAGGTTGGGGGCGAAGCGCACGATCGAGCGGGTCTCGTCGACGAACCCGGCCGCGCCGACGCCGACGGCCTCGATCTCCCTGCCGGCGGCGAGCTCGCGGACCACGTCCGCGACCGTCTCGGCGACGAGGTCGGGCCGGTCGGCGGGGGTGCGCCGCAACGTCTGGGCGACGATCACGCCGTCCTCGTCCACCACGCCCGCGCCGACTTTCGTGCCGCCGATGTCCACGCCGATCGTGAGCATTGCCGTCGCCCCTATCCCAGGTCGATGTGTTGCACGTCGTCACGCCCGTGGGGGTCGCGCCCGTCGTGATCGCTCCTGTGGTCGTCGCGCGGCCCGTGGGGAGCCGCCCGGCGGGGGGCCGGCCTGCTCAGCGCCTCGACCGTCTGCCGGAACGCGGCGAACAGCTCGCCGCCCGCCGCGACCAGGTGCCCGGCGACGTCGTTGCCCGACTCGCGCTGCGCGGCGATGGCCCGGCACACCGGGCAGGCGCGGCAGATGTACTGATCCTCGGGCTCGGCGACCGCCTCGCCCCACACGTCCCTCTCCCGGCGTCCGCCGCCGGTGAACGAGCCGAGCACGGTCCTGCCGACCTGGCGCGTGGCCCGCCCCTGGATGGTGTCGAACAGCTTGCGCGCCTCGTCGGCGACGGTGCCTATCGGGTCTCTGTCGTTGGTCTCGCTCATGTGGCCCTCCCTGTCCGTGGGGCGCCCGCCGTGCTCACGTCGCCGCCGACCTCGTGCCTCCGTCGCCGGGTTCGGGTGCCGTGCCGGATTCGTCTCCCGAGCTGAACCGTACCCTCAGGATGCCGTCACGGAGCACGGCGCCGCTGACCTCCCTGCGGGCCAGCGCCACCGGGAGCGCCAGGATCCTGCGGTACGGCCCCGCGGTGACGATCAGCTCGTCACCCTTGCGGGCCAGATCGACGCCGGCCCGGTCGGCGCCGGGCAGGTCGAGGGCCAGTTCGTCGGCCGTCAGCCGCAGCGGGGGGCGGACCGAGGGCGCCGCGAACGGGTCGGCCTCGCCGTAGAGCGCCTCGCCCACGGCGGCCAGCGCGCCCCTGCCGACCGGTTCGGCCGGCAGGTAGGGGACGGTGTGGATGGGCAGCGGCGCGAACGACTCCTCGGCCTCGGCGAGCAGCCTCGACTGGGCGGTCACCCACCGGGTGCGCCACTCGTCGGCGCCTCCGGCGGGGAAGACCCGGTTGGCGATGACCGCGTCCACCCGGTAGCCGTACAGGTTAAGCGAGGTGAGCGTGCGCCTGGCCTCGGCGAGCACCACCGACTCGGGTGTGAGCACGAGCCGCACGGAGGCCCGGTCGCCGGTGAGCAGCTCGCGCACCTCCAGCAGGCCGCGGTGCAGGCGCTCGCCCGCGCTCATGACCTCGTCGCCGGGTGTGCTGACGTGCGCGACGCCGCGCACGAACGGCGACGCCAGCTTCATGATGCGCCGGCCGATCGGCATGAGCCTGCTCATGTGCCAGTCGAGCGCCTCGGGCAGGGCCAGCAGCCGCAGGGTCTCGGCGGTGGGGGCGCAGTCGACCACGATGACGTCCCAGGTGCCGGCCTGGGCGTGCTCGCGCAGCTCCAGCAGGGCGATGATCTCTTCGGCGCCCGGCAGGACGGTGATCTCCTCGGAGGTGATCTCGTCGAGGCCCAGCTCGACCAGCAGCCCACGGGCATAGTCCTGCAGCTCGCCCCAGTGGCGTTCGAGAGACTTCTGCGTGTCCACCTGGTGCAGGTGGAGGCCGGGCGCGACCTCGCCGGGCCCGGTGCCGAGCGCGTCGGCCAGCGAGTGCGCCGTGTCGGTGGAGACGACCAGCGTCTTCAGGCCGCGCCTGGCGGCGAGCGTCGCGGTGGCCGCCGCGGCCGTGGTCTTGCCGACGCCGCCCTTGCCGGTGAAGAGCAGGACCCGCGGGCTCACCTCAGCGACCTTCGACGCGCTTCTTGAGGCCCTTCAGAGCGGTGTCGACGATGACCTTCTCCGCCTTGCGCCTGAGCATGCCGAGCATCGGCACCTTGAGGTCGACGGTCAGCTCGTAGGTCACCTCGGTGCCGGCGCCCGCGCCGGCCAGCCGGTAGCTCCCGTCGAGCTCGGCGACCATCTTGCCCTGCTCGACCACGCGCCAGCCGACGCTCTCGTCGCCCTGCCAGGTGTAGCCGAGGGTGTAGGTGTCACTGATCACGCCGGCGTCGAGGACGAACCGCACCGTCTCGGCCCTGCCGTCGGCCCTGGTGCTGAGGACTTCGGCGCTCTTCACCTGCCCGGCCCATTCGGGGTAGGCCGGGAAGTCGGCGATGACCGCCATCACGGCGGCGCGGTCGGCGTCGATGGTGATGCTCGAAGTGGTGCGATCAGCCATGCGACCACCGTAGTGCACAAACCGCTACTTGCGATGGACCGCTGAACGCGGCCCACCGTAGTGCACAATCCGCCACTTGCGACGGACCGCCGGACCCAGTCGCGCAGGTCACCAGTCGAGGACGAACGGGACGCCGCTGCCGCGGAAATGGCCGACGTTCACGAGCTCGGTGCGGCCGATGCGGGCGCGCCGGAACAGCGGCTGGTGGACGTGGCCGAACAGGGCGTAGCGCGGCTGCGTCCTCCTGATCGCCTCCAGCGTGGCCTCGCTGCCGCGTTCGAGGCGCCTGGCCACCACGTCGTACAGCAGTTCGGGCAGCGCGGGCGGGATGTGCGAGCACAGCACGTCCACCTCGCCGAGCGCCTCCACCTTGGCGGCGTACTCCTCGTCGCCGATCTCGTACGGCGTGCGGTAGTCGGTCCTGAGCCCGCCGCCCACGAACCCGAACCGCCACCCCCCGATCTCCACGACCTCCCCGTCGAGCACCCTGTGCCCCTGGCGCAGGTAGTCGGGCCACAGGCGCGGGATGTCCACGTTGCCGTAGGTGAGGTAGGCGGGCTCGGGCATGGCGGCGAAGAGCCGCTCGTACTGCGCGCGCACGTTGCGCTCGATGTGCTCCCGGGGGTCGCCGTCGAGGGCGGACCACAGGCGGGCGGACATGGCCCTGGCCTCGTCGAAGCGCTTGGCCGTGCGCAGCGCGATGAACTCCCTGGCCTGCTCGGCGCCGAAGAGGTCGGGGAAGATGCCCTGCGCGTGGTCGTCGTAGTCGATGAAGAGGATCAGGTCGCCGAGGCAGATCAGCGCGTCGGCGCCGTCACCGGCTCGCGCCAGCGCGTCGGCCCGGCCGTGCACATCACTGACGACGTGAACCCTCATGACCCAGCCCTCATGCGGAAATCCTACGAGCGGTGGCTGCTAGCGTGATTGTTGCCCTTTATAACGCCTGGATGTCGAAGCTACCGGCCCGTAACATATCGCGGTAACGTCCTGGCCGTTCACGAAGCGTGCACATGGAGGAGTGGCCCGTGCGCGAGTACACCGTCCCCGTGCTGGTTGATGTTCCTGCCGCCGCGAGCCTGCCCGACACGGTGTTCAGGCGGGGCGAGCAGGAGCCCGGCACGGTCGTCCTGCGCCGCAAGGACGGCGATGCCTGGCCCGCCGTCACCGCCGGCGAGTTGCGTGATCAGGTCGTCGCCCTGGCCAAGGGGCTCATCGCGGCGGGCGTGGAGCACGGCGATCGGGTCGCGCTCATGTCGCGCACCCGCTACGAGTGGCTGCTGATCGACTACGCGATCTGGTCGGTTGGCGCGGTCACCGTCCCGATCTACGAGACGTCCTCCACCGAGCAGGTCCGGTGGATCCTGTCCGACAGCGCCGCCAAGGCGATCTTCGTCGAGCTCGACGGGCACGAGGAGACCGTGCGCGCCGCCGCGCCGGACCTGAAGCAGGTCTGGCGGGTCGAGGCCGCGCTGGACGGCTCGATCGGCGGCTCCGACGTGTCCGACCAGGTCTTCCAGGAGCGCAGGGAGCGGGTGAGCGCGGCCGACCTGGCCACGCTCGTCTACACCTCGGGCACCACCGGCAGGCCCAAGGGCTGCCGCATCACCCACGACAACCTGCTGTTCAACGCCCGCAACGCGCTCGCGGGCCCGATGGAGTCGCTGTTCACCATCAAGGACCCGGCGGCGCTGCTCTTCCTGCCGCTGGCGCACATCCTCGCGCGCCTGCTCCAGGTCGTCCTCGTCGAGGCGGGCGCGGTCGTCGCGCACACCCCCAACATGAAGAACGTGGCCCCCGACCTGGCGGCGTTCCAGCCGACGTTCCTGCTGGGGGTGCCGCGGGTCTTCGAGAAGGTCTACAACGGCGCCGAGCAGAAGGCCATCGCGGGCGGCAAGGGCGCGATCTTCGCCCGCGCCGCCGACGTGGCGGTGGCCTGGAGCCGCGCGGAGGGCTCGGGCGGCGCGGGCCTCGGGCTGCGCCTGCGCAAGGCGGTGTTCGACAGGCTCGTGTACGGCAAGCTGCGCGCGGCCACCGGCGGACGCCTGTCGGCGTCCATCTGCGGCGGCTCGGCCCTGGGCGAGCGGCTCGGCCACTTCTTCAGGGGCGTCGGGATCGAGGTGTTCGAGGGGTACGGCCTGACGGAGACCTCGGCCCCGAGCACGGTCAACATGCCCGGCGGCAACAAGATCGGCACGGTCGGCAAGCCGCTGCCCGGCGTGACGATCCGGATCGCGGACGACGGCGAGATCCTGGTCAAGGGCAGGCACGTCTTCGACGGCTACTGGAACAACGACCAGGCCAGCGCCGAGGTCATCGACGCCGACGGCTGGTTCCACACGGGCGACGTCGGCGACCTCGACGCCGACGGCTACCTGCGCATCACCGGCCGCAAGAAGGAGATCCTCGTCACGGCCGCGGGCAAGAACGTGGCGCCGGGCCCGCTGGAGGATGCCCTGCGGGCGCATCCGCTGATCTCGCAGGCCGTCATCGTGGGCGACAACCGGCCGTTCGTGGCCTCGCTGATCACCCTGGACCCCGAGGCGCTGGAGCACTGGACGTCGGTCAACGGCCGCGACGGCGCGAGCGTGGCCGAGCTGCGCGCGGACCCGCGGATCGTGGCCGAGGTGCAGGCGGCCGTGGACCGGGCCAACAGCGCGGTGTCGCACGCGGAGCAGATCAAGAAGTTCGCGATCCTGGAGGCGGACATCACCGAGGAGAGCGGCCACCTGACGCCGACGCTCAAGATCAAGCGCAACATCGTGATGCGCGACTTCGCCGGCGACGTGGAGGCCCTTTACACCTCCTGAGAGGCGGACCGGACACCGGGCGGAGGGCGTCGCCGATCACCACGGGTGATCGGCGACGCC
>NZ_QNFZ01000848.1 GCF_003313395.1 Nonomuraea lactucae
CGACCGGGCCGCGCTGCGCCACGCGATGAGCGCGCTGCGCATGGCCGAGCTGCGCGAGGGCACCTGGCTGCGGCCCGCCAACCTGTCGCGCGCCTGGCCCGAGACCGTCACCGCGCAGTGCACGCTGATCGACGGCCGTCCGCACGACGACCCCACTCCCCTGCTCTGGGACCTCGACGGCTGGGCCGCCGAGGCGGGCGCGCTCGCCCGGCGGCTCGACCAGGCTTGCCACCGGGTCGGCGGGCTGGCGGAGGGTTTCCTGGTGTCGGCCGCGGTGCTGCGGCACCTGCTGGCCGATCCGCTGCTGCCCGAGGAGCTGCTGCCCGGTGACTGGCCGGGCACTGCCCTGCGCGCCCGCTACGACGACTTCGACCGCCGCTACCGGGAGCTGCTCCACCGGCATCTCACAGGCTGACGCCGAAGACGACCCTCTTGTTCCGGTACTCGGTGACGCTCCACAGCCTGCCGTTCTGCACGGTCAGGTCCTCCGGGCCGATCGGGAACGGCCGGGTGACGGGCTCGCCGTCGCCGTGGACGATCAGCCTGCCGTTGGTACTGGCGTCGGCGGCCTGGCTCAGATACCAGGCGCCGCCGGTGGACAGCGCCCCCTGGATCTTGGCGTGTCCCAGCACGAAGGCGTCCCTCGGCGTGCCGTCGGTCAGCTCCAGGTCCCACCGGGCCACCAGGCGGTCGGTGCGGTCCTCGGCGTACTCGCCGGAGATCAGCGTGTGCGGCGTGGTGCTGCGGTCGATCCCGACGAACGAGAAGCGCGCCCCCGGCCGGGTGACGCGCCAGAAGTCGGTCTGCGGGATCACGTAGCGGTAACCGAAGGCGTGGAAGCGCCCGTCGTGGCGGCCGATCCGCGCCGGATCGCCCAGGTCGTTCTGCGCGGTGCGCAGGTCGAGGATGTTGCGCAGGTCGAACACCCGCAGCCCGCGCACGGTGTCGGCCACGTAGAGCAGGTCGCCGTACCAGCCGATGCCGCCGGCGTGGATGTCGATCGGCCCGTACGACCCGTCCGGCCTGGCCTCGACCAGCAGCGCGTGCTGGTACCTCAGCGTCCGTGGGCTCAGGAACGTCAGCCTGATCCCGCGCTCGGCGACCGGCGGCTCGGGCTTGAAGTACCAGCTCGCCAAGAACACCGGCACGCCCGCCGAGCCGGAGTCCTCCCCGCCGGTCAGGCCCTGCGGGTACCAGTCGGGGGTGTCCTGGTCCTTCACGTCGAAGGCGTACCACTCGGCCGGGCGCGGCCGCATCGTGCCCAGCGCCGCGGTCACGCCCCTGCGCATCGCGGCCCTGTTGGCCTTGGCCAGCACCGCTTCGACCGTGGCGCCCTCGATCTCCTTGGCCAGTTTGGCCGCCCCCTCGGCCAGGGTGCCGGTGACCCGCCGTAACGTGTAGGCGGTCTTGTCAGCCGGAACCATCCCCGTAGACGCCATATCGCCCTCATCTCTTCCGTCTTCTGGGCAATTCTGATGCTTCGAGGACGGTCGAGGTTCGCGATTACGGCCACCTATGCACCGGAAGCCCGGAAAGGGCGTGCTCCCTGTACTCCCGTACGAGGCGCTCATTGTCGCCGCCGAGGCGGGCCAGGGCCTCCCGCTGCCAGGCCGCACCAGTACGGCGCAGCCTGGTCCGCTCCCGGATGACGTCCAGCGCCCCGTCCACGTCGCCGGGCACCACGCCGGCGTCCAGCAGCGCCGCGCGCGCCTCGGGCAGCAGCATGAGCACCAGGTCGGCCGCCTGCAGCTCGCCGTCCATGCCGGGCCACGACAGCTTGGCGTCCAGACCGTGCATGGCGGCCCGGTAGAAGTTCTGGTACGACTCGGCGAACCGGTAGCCGGTCAGGTCGCGCTCCCCCTGCGCGAGTGTGAGCCCGAGCAGGAACGCCGCGTTGGCCGTCATGTCGGCGCAGGTCGGCCCGGCGGGCAGGGCGCGCATCTCGATCCGCAGGTGGCCGCCGTCGGCCGGGTCGTAGACGGGACGGTTCCACTGCCACACGGTGCCCTGGTGCAGCCGGAGCTCGGGCACCTCGCGGGCGTCGGCGTCCTCCTTCAGGTCGGGCATGATCGGGTCGTAGTCGCGTACGTACCTCTCGAACAGCTCGTAGACGCCCTCGCGCACCCAGTCCGACCCGAACGTGACGCGCCCGTCCCTGCGGTAGCGCCGCTCCACGTCGCGGTCGTCGGCGGCCTCCTCCATGAGCGCGATCCTGGTCTCCTCCCACAGCCGCCGGCCCAGGAAGAACGGCGAGTTGCCGCAGGCGGCGAGCACCGGCCCGATGGCGAGCTGGGCCGCGTTGAACAGCCGCGCGAACCTCTCCGGCGGGGTGCGCAGGTGCACCTGCCAGGAGGTGTTGGCCGCCTCCAGGATCACGTCCTCCACCGCCAGTTCCAGGCCGTCGATCTTGACCAGGAACGGTTCGAGCCGCAGCCGCCTGAAGCCCCGGCTCATGGCCCGGTAACGGTTCTGGTCGCTGATGGCCTCCCTGGTGAAGTCGCCCGTGCCGAGCGTGGGCAGGATGCCGACGGGCACCGCGCCGCCGCCCTCGGCCTCCCGTCCCGCCGCCGTGTCCACGCGGGTCAGCGACTCCTGGACCTCCGCGCCCAGCAGCTCGAACGGCCGGCCCGCCAGCGGCACCGGGGTCAGGTTGACCTCCAGGTTGAAGCGGCCCAGCTCCAGCACCACGCGCGGGTCGTCCAGCGCCTCGCGCACCTCGGCGTTCCGTGGCAGCGGCCGGCCCGCCGCGTCCACGAGGACCAGCTCCAGCTCCGCGCCGACCGTCGTCGGTCCCTGGCCGAACCCCGGCTCGTCCAGGAGCTCGCGGAGCACCTTCAGCTGCTCCTGGAGCCGCTCCCCGAAGCGGACGTACTCCGCTTCGGAGAACCGCTCCTTGTCCAGATCTTGTCCCATGCCCCCCTACTGTCCGGACAGGAGACCTCCACACCTCATCGGCCGAAGGGGCCGTCATCCTGCGCGTACGCGCCGCGTCCCACCCACGCCGGGCCTTGCGCGCGCCACGGCCGGTGACCCTAAGCTCATGAGATGCGAGCCGTAGCCTTTGACGTCTTCGGTGGAGAGCTCGACGTGCGCGAGCTGCCCGCCCCGTCCCCGCCGCCGCACGGGGCGGTGATCAGGGTCGAGGCCACGGGGCTGTGCCGCAGCGACTGGCACGGCTGGCAGGGGCACGATCCCGACATCCGCGCCCTGCCGCACGTCCCCGGCCACGAGTTCGCCGGGGTGATCGAGGCGG
The DNA here is from genome assembly GCF_003313395.1 of Nonomuraea lactucae. GTDB lineage: Bacteria > Actinomycetota > Actinomycetes > Streptosporangiales > Streptosporangiaceae > Nonomuraea > Nonomuraea lactucae. Next base: position 3,254 of record NZ_QNFZ01000848.1, read on the forward strand.
TCGGCCCCGACGTGCGCGGCTGGCTGCCCGGCGCGCGGGTGACTGTCCCGTTCGTGTGCGCCTGCGGCACCTGTACGGCCTGCGCCGCCGGCGAGCAGCAGGTGTGCGAGCGGCAGACGCAGCCCGGTTTCACCCACTGGGGGTCGTTCGCCGACTACGTGGCCGTCGACCACGCCGACGTGAACCTCGTCGCCGTGCCCGAGGACATGACCTACGCCACCGCGGCGTCGCTGGGCTGCCGCTTCGCCACCGCCTTCCGGGCCGTGGCGCAGGTCGGCGAGGTGCGGCCGGGCGAGTGGGTGGCCGTGCACGGCTGCGGCGGCGTCGGACTGTCCGCCGTGATGATCGCCTCGGCCGCCGGGGCGCGGGTGGTGGCCGTCGACGTCAGCGCCGACGCCCTGCACCTGGCCGAGCAGGCGGGCGCCACGCACTTCGTCGACGGCTCGGCCGGTGACGCGGGCGCCCAGGTGAGGGAGCTGACCAGGGGCGGCGCGCACGTGTCGATCGACGCTCTGGGCAGCCCGCGCACCTGTGCCGCCTCCGTCGAGAGCCTGCGCCGCCGGGGCCGTCACGTGCAGGTGGGGCTGCTGCCCGGCGAGGCGACGCCGGTGCCGATGAGCCGCGTGATCGGGCAGGAGCTGCGGCTGCTGGGCAGCCACGGGATGGCCGCGCACGCCTACCCGCCGATGCTGGAGATGATCAGGGCCGGGATCCTGCGTCCCGAGCAGCTCGTCACGCGGACGATCGGGCTGGCCGACGCGGGCAAGGCGCTGGCGTCGATCGGTTCGGTGCCGGGCGTGACCATGATCACTCCCCACGTCCCGCTCTGACTCGCGGCCGTCCGGGCGGGCGGCCTGCGAATATTCCCGATTTTCCGGATGGCGGGCATGCTTCGCGGGAGCCGGGGCAGATTCACGCGCGACAGGCGGTCACGTCACCCGACCCGGGTGGTGCGCGGCCCGTCATCGGGGACAACCAAAGATGTGTCGGCCGACCGCGAGGACAATCGTGATCCGAACCTTGCTCGCTGAGGACATGCATCTCGTGCGCGGGGCGATCGTGGCACTGCTCGCCTACGAAGAGGACATCGAGGTCGTCGCCGAGGTCGACAGGGGCGACCGCGTCGTGGCGGCCGCGCGCGCCTCCGGCGCGGACGTGGCCGTGATCGACGTCGCGCTGCCCGGCAAGGACGGACTCGAGGCCGCGGGCGAGCTCCACGAGCGGCTGCCCGGCTGCGGTGTCCTCATCCTGACCGGCGTCGGCACGCCCGGCCTGCTGAGGCGTGCGCTGGACGTGCACGTGCGGGGGTTCATGGCCAAGGACGCGCCGCCGCACCTGCTGGCCGACGCCATCCGCCGGGTGTCCCGGGGTGAGCGGGTGATCGACTCGGAGCTCGCCATCGCGGCGATGCGTCCCTCCGACGCGCCGCTGACCGCCCGCGAGCTGGACGTGATCGGCGCCGCGGCGGAGGGCGCGCCCGTGTCGGAGATCGCCGCCTCGCTGTTCCTGTCCGAGGGCACGGTCCGCAACTACCTGTGCCGCTCCACGGCCAAGCTCGGGGCCCGCAGCAGGATCGACGCCATCCGGATCGCCCGCGAGTCGGGCTGGATCTGACACCCCGCCCCGGAGCGGTCAGCGTGGCACGGCGGGGCTGGTGAGTCCCGTGTGGGCGGCCACGAAGGCGAGGACGTCGGCGGCGAGCGTGATCGAGCGGCTGACCGCGCGGGCGCCGTGCCCGACGTCGGGCTCGTGGCGCAGCAGGACCGGCCGCTCGCCCGCCGTGGCCCACTGCAGCGCCGCGCACATCTTGCGGGCGTGCGCCGGGTCCACCCTGGAGTCGGCCCCCGAGACCGTGAACAGGGTGGCCGGATAGCCGGCGTCGCGGCGGACGTGGTGGTAGGGCGAGTAGGCGAGCAGCCAGGGCAGCTGACCCGGGTCGTCGGCGGAGCCGTACTCGGAGGTCCACGAGGGCCCGAGGCCGGAACGCTCGTAGCGGACCATGTCGAGCAGGCCGGCCGAGCAGACGACCGCGGCGAACAGGTCGGGCCGCTGCGTGAGGGCCGCCCCGACGAGCAGGCCGCCGTTCGACTCGCCCCAGGCGGCGAGCTGCGCGGGCGTCGTCCAGCCGTCGGCGACGAGCTTCTCGGCGGCGGCGAGGAAGTCGTCGAACACGTTCTGCTTGCGCTCGCGCATCCCGTCGCGGTGCCACGCCTCGCCCTCCTCGCCGCCGCCGCGCAGGTTGGCGACGGCGAGGACGCCGCCGGCCTCGACCCAGGCGCGCGAGTCGGCGGCGTAGCCGGGCGTGAGCGGCAGGCCGAACCCGCCGTACCCGGTCAGGATGGCCGGCCGCGGACCGTCGCGCCTGGGCAGCGCGGAGACGACCATCCGCACACGCGTGCCGTCGGCGGAGCTGTACTCGACGTGGCGGCTCTCCACCGCCGTCATGGGCACGCGGCCGGGCGCACCGGCCCAGCGGGTGGCGGACGCCCGGCGCGCGTCGTACCGCCAGACCTCGGCCGGGGTGACGGCGTCGGTGTAGCCGAACCAGGCCTCGTGCCCGCCGCCCGGCCGCGACGTGAGCGAGGTGATGGTGCCGTTGCCGGGCAGCGGCACGGTCGCCAGCGGCCTGCCGGTGACGGCGTCGTGCACGGCGATCTCGCCGACGGCGTGCCGGGTGCGGGAGACGAGGAGCCGGTCGCCGCCGAGGACGGCGAACGCCCCGAGGACCGCTGCGGGATCCTCCGGGATCAGCTCCTTCCAGGCGGCGGGGGTGGCCGGGTCGGCGACGCACAGCCTGCGCCGGGGCGCGTCCAGGTCGGTGAGGATGTAGAGCCGCCCGTCGGGGCCGGCCGCCGCGGCGGTGCGGGCC
>NZ_QNFZ01000849.1 GCF_003313395.1 Nonomuraea lactucae
CGCCGCGCCACAGCTCCAGCGCCTCGCGCAGCAGTGCGGCCGCCCGCCGGGCGTCGCCCTTGCTCAGCGCCTGCCTGCCCGCGCCGGCCAGCCGCTCGAACCGCCGGGCATCGACGTCCCCGGGGTCCACGGCCAGCCGGTAGCCCGCCGGATGGAATTCCACCCGCTCCCTGCCGAGCACCCTGCGCAGCCGTGACACCTGTGCCTGGAGCGCGTTCGCCGCGCCGTCCGGCGGCTGCCCGCCGTACAGGCCGTCCACCAGGTGATCGGAGCGGACGACGCGTCCCGCGTCGAGCGCCAGCAGCGTGAGCAGGCCCCGCACCCGGGGACCGCCGAGGGGGACCGGCTTCCCGTCCTCGCCCACGACCTGGGTGGGACCAAGGATCTCGAAGCGCATGCCTCGATTATCAGGGCTTGGGGAGGATCGCCGCGATCTGCCGGTACGTAAGCAGGGACGCGTCGCGATTCCCGGCCTACTCCTCAGGCCGCCAGCCGTTCCGGCTTCCCGGAGTCCACCTCGGGCTCGGGCGTCGCGGCGGTGGGCGCGGCGGGGTGCGCTCTGCGGGCGGAGGCCACGGCCATGACCGCGACCAGGGCGATCTCGGCGAGCACGAGGCCGCGTTCGAGCAGGCCGTAGTAGGCGTCGCCGTTGATCGGCGATGAGGTGAACGACGCCGGGTGCGCGGCGAGGAACCCGGCCAGCGCGAGCGCCGACGTCGCGCTCATGGCCCGCACCGCGTTCCACCGCGGCAGGGGCTCGTACCGCCTGGCCAGCGCCCAGCCCGCGACGGGCAGGGCGGTGAAGAAGACGGCGGCCGACCAGCGGTGGATCTCGCCTCCCAGCGAGCTGACCTCCGACAGGCCGGGATCGGTGGGGAAGAGCGCGCTCAGCATGAGGCCCGCCGCGCCGGCCACGAGCAGCACCCGGGTCGCCGCGCTGCGGGAGGGCTCGCGCGCCGCCAGCCCGTACGCCAGGAAGAGGCACGCGCCCGCGAGCGCCAGCATGCCGATCAGCACGGGCGCCATCCCGCCGGACACCAGCGCGTAGTCGCTGATCAGCGGCCGCGCGGGCAGCGCCACCTGCACGTAGCCGAGAGCGACGGCGGACACCACTGCCCCGGAGACCGCGCCGGCCTCCGCGCCGGACACCCTGCCTGGAGTCATCGCGTCACCTCATCGTAGATCTGCTCGAACCGGGCGAGAGAGTTCTGGTGGTCGTGCGTGATCGCCAGCCCACGGCTGGCCCGTCCGAGGCGGGCGCGCAGCTCGTCGTCGGTCAGGATGGCGGTCAGGTGGCCGGCCAGGGTCAGGACGTCGCCCGGCTGGTACAGGTAGCCGTTGCCGTCCACCAGGTGGGGCAGCGCCATCGCGTCGGCCACCACCACGGGCAGGCCGCTGGCCATCGCCTCCAGCGTGGCGATGCTCTGGAGTTCGGCGACGCTCGGCATGGCGAAGACGTCGGCGGCGGCGAACGCCTGCGGCATGTTCTCGTCGGGCACGAACCCGAGGAAGGACACCCGCTCGCCGATCCCGATGCGCTTGGCCAGCCTCTCCAGCTCGGGCCGCTGGTTGCCCCGGCCGACGATCGCCAGCTGCGCGTCGGTGGTGTTGAGCACGTGCGGCAGGGCGCGGACGAGCTCGTTCAGGTGCTTCTCCTCGTCCAGGCGGCCGACGAACAGGATGGTGGGCCGGTCCGGCAGGTCGAACAGCTTGCGCGCCCAGTGCTTCGGCTCGGTGTGCGGGTGGAAGCGGGTCAGGTCGATGCCGCAGGAGACGGGTTCGACGGGGCGGGTGAAGCCCTGGTCGCCGAGCAGTTTGGCGGCCAGCGGCGTCGGCGTGGTGACGTGATCGGTCCGGTCGAAGATCCGCTTGAAGTCGCGCCAGGCCAACCTGCCCGCCCTGGCCCGCAGCCGGTCGGGGATGTGGCCGAACTGGAAGAGGTTGTCGGGCATGAAGTGGTTGGTGGCCACCACGGGCACGCCGCGGCGGAGGGCGGCGGCGATGGCGGCCCGGCCGACGACGAAGTGGCCCTGGGTGTGCAGGACGTCGGGGTCGACGGAGGCCATCAGCCGGTCCAGGCGGGTGGGGATGGTGACGCGCATGGTGGGGTGCACCAGCAGCGGGGCGGAGCGGAGGCGGTGCATCACCACGCCCTCGACCACGTCGGCGGTGGCCGGACCCTGGTCCGACTGGCAGACCACGTGCACGTTGTTGCCGCGGGCGGCCAGGCCGGTGGCCAGGCGGTGGGTGAAGTACGCGGTGCCGTTGACGTCCGGCGGATAGGTGTCGGTGGAGATCAGGATCCGGCGGGGCCGCTCGGCGACGGGCTCGAGTTCGGCCACGCCGGCGGCGCGGTGGAGGGGGACGACCATGGGGAGACTCCGTTTCACAGGTGAACGCCGGCCGGCGTGGGGAGCGCCGGAGCGGTTGATCAGAGATCGGGGATGGGGAGGCGGGGACTTGGCGGGGGAGCGAATCGGCCGGGTCAGTGGCGGGCCTCCAGCGGGGTCGTTCTGGCCAGGGCAATGGTCCCGGCCGCCGTCAGCGCCGCCGCGGCGACCGGGACGACGCCCGTGGGCAGGGGCTCTCCGAGCAGCAGCGCGCCGAAGGCCACCGCGGTGAGCGGGTCGGCGATCTGCAGCGAGGCGAACGAGACGCCGAAGTGGCCCACGGCGTACGCCCGCTGGAGCATCATGAGCGCCAGCAGGGCGGGAGCCGGGAGCGCCAGCAGATACCACCAGTTCCACGTGCCGTCCACCAGCACCCGGACGAGCGTGGCGGTCGCCCCGTACAGCACACCGGAGCTGGTGGCGAGCAGCGCCGCCCGGCCCGCGGGGGAGGCGGCCCGCGAGCCCGCCCACAGCAGCACCGCCGCGACACCGGAGATCCCGAGCAGCGTCAGAACCCCAGACGGGCCGAGGTGGGTGGGCCCTTCGGACTCGGGCACGAGCAGCACCAGGCCGACCAGCCCCGCCGCGACCACACCGGCGGCGGCCAGCTCCTTGTGAGAGGGCCTGCGACCCTGCAGCGTGGCCGCGATCGGCAGGGCGAACAGCAGGCTCGCGACCCCCATGGGCTGCACGATCGTCAGCGGGCCGAGGCCGAGGGCGACGATGTGCAGCCCGCCGCCCGCCAGGATGGACACGCAGCCGAGCAGCCAGCGTGGCCGGCGTACCAGCGCCAGCAGACCCGGCTTGGCGATGCCGGCTGCCGGGCCGGATCCGGAGCCGCCCTCCACCGGGCACCGCCTGGCGACACCGGCCGCCTCGAACTGCTGCAGCGCGGCTCCGACCGCGAAGAACAGCGAACCGACCAGCGCGACTACCGCGGCCAGCACACTCATGCCCACTCCTCTCACCTGGATGGTCACGGGGCAGGGTCAAACGGACATGTCCACCGGACGTCGTTCGGAGGAAGCCTGGGTGGCGCGTCGCTTCCTGAGCCAGCGCACAAACTCGACGACCCCGGTGATGGACAGCGCGATGCCGAGGCCCAGCAGCAGCCCCTTGACGGGGTCGTTCTCGAACGCCATCCCGCCGAAGAACCCGATCAGCCCCGAGTACACGGCCCACGACGAGGCGGCGATCGCGTCGAAGAGCGTGAACGAGCGCAGCGGGTAGCGCACCGCGCCCATGGTCACCGTGGTCGCCGTACGCCCGCCGGGGACGTACCGGGCGACCACGAGGACCAGCCCGCCCCGTTCCGCCAGCGCCTTCCTGGCCCACACGAACGCCTTGCGACCGCGGAACCTGCCCGCCCACTTGTTGCCGATCAGGTAGGAGACGTGGTCACCGGCGAACGCGCCGAGCGCCGCCACCAGGATCACCAGGGCGAGATTCGTCTGCCCGGACGCGGCGAACACCCCCGCGGTGATAACTGCCGTCTCCGCGGGCACGATCGGGAAGAACCCGTCGAGCACCGCCAGAGCGAAGATCGCCACGTATAACCACGGTGACGACATCGCCTGGTGGACCAGGTCGAGGATGGCGTGCGACATGCGCGTGAACTCCGATCGTCAGGGGTCCTCACCAGCCTGTCGGCGTGAGGAGCCGCGAGACATCGGGGAAACCCCCGGTCGAACGCGGGCCCCCGCCCCGAGAAGGCTCAGGGCCGTACACCCTGAGGCAGGAACTCCTCCGTTGACACCCATCGATCAAACCGGGTCACGGCGCGGAAGGCAGGAGTGCCCGTATCCGCCTTTGCGGTAGTGCCAGCCCTACCCCTGTAGGGGCCTTCTCTCCACCCCCGGCTCCCAGGGGCGTTCCCCGTCCGGGGGAGGCGGTCAGGCGTGGGCCACGTGCAGGCGGCGCAGCACCCGCTTGAACGCGATGACCGAGAACGTGATCGCGCACCCGCTGATCAGTGCCACCGCTGACGTCCTGAGCAGCATGAACGTGCCGATCGTCTCGTGCAGCGCCAGCCAGATGCTCACCGTCGAGTTCGCCAGCAGCACGAACGCCCACAGCAGCGTGATCCGCGCGAAGAACCTGCGCATCCGCTCGTGCCGGAGCACCGCCGACGGCAGGTGGATGTAGTCGAGCGTGAGCTTCTGCACCAGCGGCCTGTTCAGCCGCACCGAGGCGAGGAACGCCATGCTGATGCAGATCGTGCCCAGCTCGGGCTGGATGAAGTAGACCACCCAGCTCCCTGTCCAGAGCCCCACCGCCGCCCGTACGGTGACGGCGATCGCCGCCAGGAACATCGTGGCCGGCACCCTGATCCCCCTGAACAGCCGCCACGCCACCCCGAGGTAGACCCACGACACGGCCGCGATGAGCGCCCCGGTCATCCCCAGCACCGCCAGAGCCGCGTAGAACACCGCGAGCGGCGCCACCACCCCTTCGAGCAGCCGGGGCACCGCCTGGCGGGCGAGGGACGTGAGGCGTGGCAGGGTTACCGGGGGATGGTTCAAGGCTGCTCCGCGGATAGGCCGATGACCAGCGGCTACCCGGGTTTCGGGCGACCAGGCTTGCCGGATGGCCGGATCGGGGTTACTCCGTGCTTACCCCGGCGCACCTTGGGGGCGCGCGCCGGTGGCTTACCGTACCTGACGGTCCGGCATGCCACCGCCTCTTTTGCCTCATAGAGGAGTCTGGGCATGGCCGGCCTTGTTGCGGTCAGTAATACAGTGAGCACTGTTTGCCGTGATTCGCTATCACGTGCGGCGATCCGCGTTCACCATGAGCCCATGGAGAGGGAGCGTACGCCCAGAGCGGGGATGACCCTGGTGACGACGGGCGTCCTGGCGGTGGCGCTGGGCGCGACGTTCGTGGCCGTGGGGCTGGAGCGGGCGGATCAGCTGGCCAGTGTGCTGGGCGCGCTCCTGGGGCTGGCCGGGCTGGGAGCGTCGGTGTACGGGCTGTTGCGCCCGGCTCCCGGGCAACGTCCCGCGGATGCCGGAGCCGCCACGCCCGCTCCCGAGGCGGCGCGCCACTACGGCGGGGACCACATCGAGATCAGCGGGAACACCGTTCACGGCGACGTCGTGCACGGCCCGGTCGTCGGCAAGGTCGGAACGATCCAGAACGTCGGAACGATCCAGAACACCGAGCACCACCACCACTATCCGGACTCCGCTCACCCGCGACCCCTGTGGGAGGGCTGCCCGTACCGGGGTCTCGCACCGTTCGGCGAGCGCGACGCCGAGATCTTCTACGGTCGCGAGCAGACCACCGCCCAGCTGGCGCAGATGCTGGCCGCACGGCTGGACCAGGTGGGCGTGCTCGTGGTCACCGGGCCGTCCGGTGTGGGCAAGTCGTCGCTGTTACGGGCCGGGCTGCTGCCCCACCTCAAGCAGGGTCTCCTGCCCGGCGTGCCGGAGAGCGCCGGCTGGCCGCACCTGGTGATGACCCCTGGCGCGGATCCGCTGACCGAGCTGGCCGTTCAACTGGCCGCGCTGACCGGTACGGATCCGGTGAGCGTCCGGCGCACGCTGGCCGAGCACCCCGATCAGGCGCATCTGCTGTTCCGCCAGGCGGTGCTGGCGAAGACCGGCGCGGCCGGCCCCGCCGAGGGCCGGTTGGTGGCGGTCGTCGACCAGTTCGAGGAGATCTTCACCGTGGAGCCGACGGACCCGTCGGTCCAGGCGTTCACGGCGGCGCTGCGCGACGCGGCCGAGACGCCCACCGGCCCGGCCCGGCGGCCGGCCGGGCTGATCGTCATCGGGGTGCGGGGCGACGCGTGGGACCGCTGCGCG
>NZ_QNFZ01000850.1 GCF_003313395.1 Nonomuraea lactucae
CCGGTGACCGGCCCCACGTACCCCTCCCAGCCGCCGCCGCGCGGGCGTGGCGGCTGGGTGCTGCCCACCGTGGCCGCCGCCGTCGCGGTCCTGCTCGCCGGCGCCACCGGCGCCTACCTCCTGTACGGCAGGACGTCGAACGGCGGCAAGGGCACGGGCGCCTCCGCGAAGCCGTCGTCACCCCCGCCGTCGGCCTCGGTCCAGGGGCCGGACGTCTGCGCGATGCTCCCGAAGGAGACCGTGGACCGTCTGGTGCCCTTGGCGAGGGTGGCCGCCACGTCCAGGGACAGCGAGTACACCGTCGACTTCGACTGCGACTGGGCCAACAACAGGATCTCGTACGGCGACTACTGGCGCAGCCGCGGGATCGACGTCAAGGTGCGCCAGCACAAGGGCGAGGGCGCCAAGACCGGCAGGTCGATGGCCCAGAACTCCTTCGAGGTGGACTACGGCGGCGCCAAGTACGCCGAGACGGCCAAGCCCACCCCGAAGGAGGGGGAGAGGGACTACACCTCCGCGGTCAAGGACCTGCCGGGGGTCGGGGAGAGCGCCTTCGCCCAGTACACCTGGCGCCGCGTCGGCACCACGCTGTGGTACTCGTACGGCACGGCCCGCGCCCGCGTCGGCGACATGACGATCGAGGTGAAGTACCAGGCCTCCCAGCAGCGCAAGGACGCCAGGATGCTCACCAGCGAGACCACCCAGTCGGTCACGGAGGCCAACGCGATCCGCGAGGTGACCGGCCTGGCCGCGCAGATCGCCAAGGAGGTGGCCGCGTGGAAGGCGCGGCACCCCGGCGTGCTGGCCAGGCCCCGCCAGGCCGTCACCAGCGCTCCCAGCGTCCAGCCGACGCCCTCACCCGGGCAGCTCGCGGCCCTCCCGCCCGCGTGCGAGGCCGTGGACAGGATCGCGGCCGGGCTGGTGCCGGGCCCCACGACCCGGGCGCGGAGCACCGAGGCGGGCGGGGACGCGCAGTTCGAGTGCCGCTGGCTCAACCGGGACATCGACGCGGGCGGCGGCGTCACGAGGGTCCGCAGCGCGCTGATCACCACGCACAGCTTCACCGACCGCGCCGGAAGCCAGGACGCGGGGGCCGCCAGGTCGTTCTACACGTCCGAACGAGGCGGTGACCGCAACTTCGAGGACTCCTCCATGGGAGGCGTCACGTGGGGCAGGGTGGCCGACGTCAAGGGTCTGGGCGAGGCCGCCTACACCCAGTACACGGGCTACCGGCGCGGCGAGGTGTTCAACGGCGCCGTCACCGTGCTGGTGCGGCGGGGCGCAACGGTCGTCCAGGTGGACTACGCGGGCGCCGAGCGCCCTGCGGGCGAGCCAGCCGACTCCGCCAAGGTGCGGCTCATGGCCGAGAAGGAGGCCCGCGACGGCGCGCTCACCCTGGCCAGGGCCTACCTGGCGGCCCTGGCCAAGGGCCCGGGCGGCAGCTGAGACGGGCGCTTCTGACCCTCGCGGTTTACAGGCCTGCAACTTTATTGCAAGTGGGGCAAATAGCCTGAATGACGTATGCAGGTGAGCCGCGTGATGTCCCCCTTGCCCACTACAGGGGCATGGGCAAGGACACGGGAATCCCGCGGCTCACCCACCCGTCCCCCGCCCGGTGACCGACTCCACCACGACACCGCTACGGCCCTCACCGCCGGCTCCGCGGTCGGCTCGTGGTCCAGCCCCTCGATCCTGATGGAGCCCGAGCCCGAGGCCGAGCCCCACCCGAGCCCGAGCCCCAACCCGAGCCCGAGCCCCAACCCGAGCCCGAACCCGTGGTCACGGGCTTCTCGTTCAGGCCGGACAGTCGCTGCACCGGCCCCCGCGCGGTGTCGACCGTGTGGACGCGTGACATCGGCGCCACCCGCCAGGTCTGGGTCAGCCAGCCCTTGCGCGAGTGGACCGCCTCGCCCGTGACCTCCCCGCCACGGCGCCGCCCGAGGTCATGGCCGCTGCGCCGTCTGTGTCACTTCCGTGCCCACTTCCATACCCACTTCCATACCCATAGCCTCGCCCCCGGGGCCCGCCCGCGCGTCGGCCGTCGGTCTGGCGCCGTATCGACTTTGGTCTCTGTCCGCCGATCGCGGAACGCCCTAATCTCGGGACCTGTGAGGGAGCGGCGCGAGCACGACCACGAATACCGCTGGGCGCTGCCCTCTGTCCTGCTCGGCGACGGCGTCGACGGGCGGCCGGTGCGGCGCTCGACCCGCGACTGGATCGTCGACATCGCGATGTTCCTGGCCGCGTGCCTGCTCGCCCTGCTCAGCGCGACCGAGCTGGACGGCGAGCCCAGCGGGCTGGTCCTGGCCGAGCAGGTCGCCGGGGTGCTGTCATGCGCCGCGGTGTGGCTGCGCCGCAGGTGGCCCGTCGGGCTGGCGCTGGTCACCGCGGCGGTGTCGTCCTACCTGGAGCTGGCAGGCGGCACGGCGATCGTCGGCCTGTTCACGGTGGCGGTCCACCGGCCGTTCAAGGTGTCGGGTCCGGTCGCGCTGTTCAACCTCGTCACCCTGGCCCCGCTCGTCATGCTCAGGCCCGACCCGACCCTGGGCGCCGGCGGGATGACCGTCCTCGGCGCGGCCATCGGGCTGACGGTGTTCGCGTGGGGGATCGTGGTGCGGGCCAGGCGGCAGCTCGTGTGGTCGCTCAGACAGCGCGCCGTCATCGCCGCCGAGGAGGCCAAGCGGCTGGAGAGGGAGCGGATCGCCCGGGAGATGCACGACGTGCTGGCCCACCGCATCTCGATTCTCAGCCTGCACGCGGGGGCACTGGAGTTCCGTCCCGACGCGCCCGCCGGTGAGATCGCCAGGGCCGCGGGCGCCATCAGGGACAACGCCCACCTGGCGCTGCAGGACCTGCGCGAGGTGATCGGCGTGCTCCGCCACTCGTCCTCCGCCTCGCCGGGCGAAGGCGGCGCCGACGGTGGCGGTCACGGCCGCGGCGGTTACGGCGGTGGTCACGGTAGCGGCGACGGCTACGGCTACGGCTACGGCGACGGTGGCGGTGGCGACGGGGAGGGCGCGGTGCCCGAGCGGCCCCAGCCGACGCTGGCCGACCTGCGCCCGCTCGTCGAGGAGTGCCGCCAGGCCGGAATGAAGGTGTCGTTCTCGATGCCCGGCCTCGACGGGGCGCAGGCGCCGGGCGGGCTCGGCCGCAACGTCTACCGCGTCGTCCAGGAGGCGCTCACCAACGCGCGCAAGCACGCCGGAGGCGCGCCGGTCACGGTGACGGTGACGGGCGGCCCCGGCGAGGGCCTGACCGTCGAGGTGCGCAACCCCCGCTGGACGCGCCACAGCCCGCGCATCCCCGGCGCCGGGGCCGGGCTGATCGGGCTGACCGAGCGCGTCGAGCTCGCGGGCGGGAAGCTGGAGCACGGGCCCTTACCCGATGGAGACTTCCGGCTGCGCGCCTGGCTACCGTGGGCGCCATGACGATCGCCGCGCCCGTCAGGGTGCTCATCGTGGACGACGACGCGCTCGTCCGGGCCGGGCTGTCGATGATCCTGGGAGGGGCGGGCGACATCGAGATCGTCGGCGAGGCGGGCGACGGCTCGCAGGTGCCGCCCCTGGTCGCCGAATTCCGGCCCGACGTGGTGCTGATGGACATCCGCATGCCCGACGTCGACGGACTGACCGCCACCGAGGCGCTGCGGGCCGGCAAGTCGCCCCCCGAGGTGGTGGTGCTGACCACGTTCCACGCCGACGCCCAGGTGCTGCGCGCCCTGCGGGCGGGGGCGGCGGGCTTCCTGCTGAAGGACATCCCGCCGCGCGAGCTGGTCGAGGCCATCAGGCGGGTGGCGGCCGGCGAGCCGATCCTGTCGCCGGCGGTGACGCGGCAGCTCATCTCGCACGTCTCCTCGGGCACGCGCACCCGCGCCGACCAGGCGCGCGGCCAGCTCGGCGAGCTCAGCGAGCGCGAGAGAGAGGTGGCCGTGGCCATCGGCCAGGGCAGGTCCAACGCCGAGATCGGCCGCGAGCTCTACATGAGCGTGGCCACGGTCAAGGCGCACGTCTCGCGCATCCTGACCAAGCTCGGGCTGAACAACCGCGTGCAGATCGCGCTCCTGGTCCACGACGCCGGCCTCTGACCGTCCCGCCCCGGCTGGGGGGACGCTCAGAGGCCGCCCAGGCTGGGCTGGACGCCCAGAGGCCGCCCCGGCTGGGCTGGGCGCTCAGAGGCCGCCCCCTGCCGTCCCGCCCGGCCCTCGCCTCCGGGCGGGACGGCACAGCCCCGGCGGCCCTAGCCGTCCAGCAGCCGTTCCATGTCCCGCGGTGCGTACCCGGTCAGCTCCTGATATCTCCGGCAGACGTCGTCCCGGCGCATGAAGTCCGGCAGCCCCGGCAGGCCCGCTCCTTCGGTGATGTCCTGGAAGAACCGGTGTAGGAAGATCATCCACGACAGGTCGAGCTCGCGCGGCCCGACGGCCGCCATCTCCCAGTCGAGCACGGCCACGGGCGCGAAGTCGCGGTACATCACGTTGCCGATGCGGGCGTCGCCCCAGGTGAGAACGGCCGGTCCCGGATCGTCCGGCCAGTGCGCCTCCAGCCAGTCGAAGGCCCGCTCCAGCAGCGGTATCCGCAGCTCCCCGTGCGCCCACTCGTAGTAGGCGCGCTGCGCGTCCACGTGCCCGCGCAGCCCGCCCCCGCTCACGGGCGGCGCCTGCGCGCCCCCGCTCCGCAGCACGGCCAGCTCGTCGCCGGTGAACGGGGCGTCGTGCAGTGCCGCCACGACGCCCACCGTGGCGTCCTGGAGAGCGCGCCGCTGTGCCGGGGACGCCTCCAGCAGCCAGCCCTCGAACGTGTACGGCATGACGTCCGGCGGCACGTCGCCGTCCGCCCGCTCCATGACGAAGAACGGCGTGCCGAGCGGCGCGGGGTCGGGCTCGAACCAGAGCCCCCGCGGGGCCGGAATCCCGGCCTTCTCCCTGGCCAGCCGCATGATCTCGAACTGGGCCCGCAGATCGTACGAGGGGAAGACGGGCATCGCCTCGGCCGCGGGGGCGAGCCTGGCCACGCAGCGGGCGCTCCGCCCCATCCAGGAGGCGGTGAAGAAGAGCGTCTCGCTCGACAGGCCGTTGGCCGACGGCCTGGACAGCTCCGAGACCGTGACGGCGGCCCCGGCGCGTTCGCGCAGCCAGCCTGCCATCCGCTCCCGTAGCCGGTCCAGGTCACGGGTGGACGTACGCATCTCCTCCGCCACGGCCGCCTCCTCGGTGAGCACGGGTCCCGGCACAAGTCGTACATGCCGAGCAAGCGCTTGTCCAGACATGGGTGGCCGTTACGGTCAGGTACGCGGCAGCCGTACCCTTGTCTGAAAGGGCATGTCACGAAGGGACAGTGGGATGAGCTCAGCGGGTGAAGGCCTGTCTCGCCCGCTTCCCGAGCAGGTGCGGCTCAACGTCGTCGACCTGGCGGCTCAAGTCCTCGGGGCGATGCCCGCTGCCTCCGTCCCACCGCCGCTGCGCGGCATCGCCCGGTTCGATCCGCGCAAGCGCGCCAAGCTGGGCAGCGCGCCCATAGCGGCCCAGCTGGAGAACGACAAGGAGTTCCGCGAGCTGGTCGCCGAGTCGGTGACCGCCGGATGGCCGGAGCTGGTCGCCTCGCTGGCCGAGGGGAACGTGCCCCCCGCCGCCGACCCCGTGCTGGTGGCCGCCGCCGCCTACCTCACCCGCCCGCCCGGCTGGGCCGACATGGTGGAGGCGGCCCGCGCCGAGCTGGAGCAGTCCGCCGTCGCGGCCGAGGGATCCGAGCGCGAGGAGGTCGTCACCCGCCTGCGCGAGCAGCTCGCCACCCAGAAGAGCGCGGCCAAGGAGGAGGCCGACCGGCTGCGCGAGCAGCTCAAGGCCGCCCGGGGGGAGAACTCCGACCTGCGCCGCAGGGTCCACGAGGCCCGCGAGCGGGCCAAGGGCGCCGTGCGGCGGGCCGAGGAGATGGAGCACGCCGCCGAGGAGGCCAGATCGGCCGCCTCCGCCGCGGGCAGCGCGGGCGAGGTGGAGCTGCGCCGGTTGCGCGAGCGCCTGGCCGACGTCGAGAAGCAGCTGGAGGCCTCGCGGCGGGCGGCGCGCGAGGGCCGCAGCATCGAGGAGGCCCGCATCAGGGTGCTGCTCGACGCGCTGCAGGACGCCTCCGCCGGGCTGCGCAGGGAGCTCGCCCTGCCCACCACGATCAGCAGGCCGGCCGACTCGGTCGCGGCGGTCACCGGCG
>NZ_QNFZ01000851.1 GCF_003313395.1 Nonomuraea lactucae
CCCGACGCCATGCGGCGGCTGGCCTGGCTGCCGGGCGAGGCGCTGGTGCTGGCCGAGGAGGAGGTGCGGCAGGCGGCCGGCGCCGACGTCGCCGAGGTGCTCGCCCGCGCTCTGCGCGCCGGGCTCTTCGACGAGCTGGGCTGGCCCGCCTGGGACGACGCGGCCGCGACCCTGGTCCCGAAGAAGGACGTGGACGACCTGGTCGTCGCCGACGCCTGGCCGCACCTCATCGTCGCCGGACCCACGCAGGTGCGGGTGCTCGGCGCCGAGGGCGCCGTGCTCACCCACGACCTGCGCGTCCCCCGCGGTGACAGCTGGGGCGACGCCGGATTCCACTACGTGGACGGCGAGCTGCTCGTCTACTGGCGGTCTCGCGCCCGCGATCGCGAGCTGCGCGGATACTGGCACACCGACCCCGACCGGCTCCAGGCGCTGGACGGCGACTCTCGGACGCGCGGCACGCAGATGGACTACTACCGCGGCCTCGACCCGGTCACCCTGCCGCTGCCCGGCGGCGGGCGGACGACGGGATACGGGGTGCTCCACGCGGGAGACACCGCCGTGCCCGACGAGCGGCCGGTGATCACCGACGGCACGTCCCACTGGGTGTGGACGTGGGACGGCTCCGACGACGGCAGCGCCGGGTGGTACGAGTTCGACCCGGTCAGCGGCCGGGACGGCAGGAAGGGCATGCCCGGCTTCCTCGCCGACGCGCTCCGCACCGCTCCCGCGGGCGCCGAGTTCAAGTCGGGATGGCTGCTCCCCGCCCCGTCCGACGAGGCCTCGCCCGCCGCCGTCCCGGTGGGCGGGCTGCTGGGCTGGCGGGTGATACGGCTGGCTGACGGCTCGACGCGCGGCGAGGACCTCTCCGGCCGTGCCGTCACCCTGGGTCCCGACTCCGAGGCTCCGATGCGCGCTCTGACGTTCCCCGGCGACGACCGCCCCAGGGCCGTCCTGAAGCCGGGGAGCTATCGGGTCGGCCTGGCCGACCCCGACGGTGTCGTCACGGCCGTGGCCAGGACCGACGCCGCTCCCGGCGACTTCGCCGCGGGCACGCTCATCCTGCCGCCGGTGCGCTACTGGCACTGCCTCCAGCCGAGAGACCCACAGGGCTCGGCGGCACTGCGCCGGATCGACCGCGACACCGCGGCGGCGCTCCTGGATGCGGGCGAGGCGGAGGAGCGCGACCTGTCCGAGCGGATCCGCGCGCTCCTTCCCGAGGTCAGCCACGACGCGCTGGTGGCGGGCATCGCGGGGGTCGTGCGGTTCGCCGCCACCCAGCAGGGCGCGCTGCGCGAGGTCGCGGTCCGGTTGACCGAGGCGCTCGCGGGCGGGCACAGGGAGGAGGAGCCCACCGGGCCAGCCGACGAGCTGCTGGCCCAGGCTCTGAACGGGCTGGGGAGCCTCGTCACGTACTCGTGGATGCGCCGCGACCTGGACGGCGCCTTCCGGCAGATCCGTACGGTCCGCCACGCGTCGACCGCCACCGAGCCGACGTCGCCCGCGACCCCGCCGGAGAAGGCCGGAGCCGCGTCGCCCGGCGCGGGGGAGGGCGGGTCTGTCCCGCCCGCGGACCGGGTCCATCTGGGCCTGCCTGAGCTGCCGTACTCGTACCTGCGCTGGGATCTCGTGCTCGACCACCCCGCCGCCCTTGCGTACCGGTCCGCGGCGGCACCCGCCGACCCCGTACAGCTCGACGCGCTCCGCGAGCTGCTCGGTGAGCTCCACGAGCTCGGCCTGACCGAGGACGCTCCCTCCCGGTGGCGGCGGCTGACGCTGCACCTCGACCGCTCCCACCTGATCACGGCCGGTGGCGACTGGCGCGCCGGCACGTGGCTCGGAGTGCTGCCACTGGGAGACGGCGCCCTCCTGGCGTTCGTGAACGTCGAGTCCCGCGACGACTCCGGCGGCGTGTTCACGGCGCTCTTCCACGACCCCGCCGGCCGGTTCGACGTGCCCGGCCCCTACACCGTCCAGTCCTCGGCCCCGGTGGGCGATGCCAGGCGCGCGGGCTGGACCCGGGCCTTCCTCGCGGAGCTGGCCGAGCGGGGTCCCGCGCCGTGGCGGCCCGAGGCCGCGGACGAGTTCGCCAGGCTCACCGGCGTCTCCCAGACGATCGCCCGGCTGGTGGTGGCCGGCATGCCGTCCGTGGACACCCGCGACCGGAGTTTCCTCACGAAGGAGGCGCGCGCCGTGCTCGGGGTGAAGGTGGCCGACGCCGCCGTCGCCAGGGACCAGTTGCGCGACGTCGACGCGGCCGTGCGGCGGGCGGTCACGGCGGCGCTGCTGCCCGACGAGCCGGCCCGTCTCTGGACGGACGGCCCGGACGTCGCGCGGGCGGCCGAAGCGTGGATCACCGGTGTGGGACGCCAGGCGGCGATCCCCGAATGGCTCCTCGGCGAGGCGAACCGCGCGGTGCGGACCGTGCGCGACACCGTGGGGACGCTGCGCATGCTCATCGACCCGGCTGCCGCGCCGGAGCTGACGCGCGACCTCGCCTGGACGGTCCGGGGCGACCGGGTCCGCCCCGTGGACGCGGACGCCACCGGCTTCACCGGCGACACCCTCACGGCGACCGTCGACATGGCGGGCTGGCTCGCCCATCAGCTTCCGGCCGGAGACCCGCTGCGCGCCGCGCTGCCGGACGCTCTGGCGGCGATCCGTGAGCGGCTGGCCGGCCCGGAGCTGATGCTGGACCTAGGGCGGTACGTCGACCTGCCCGCGTTCCGCAAGGCGGCTGGGGCGCCGACCGAGGTCGGCGAGGGCTACGAGAGGTACGGCGCGGTCATCATGCCCACCTACGACGACCGGCCCGCCCCGGGCATCCGCACGGCCCTGCTCGGCCCCGGCGGCGACGACCCCTACCTGCTCGCGCTGCTCGGGGTGGAGAGGGCGTTCCCGGTGGAGACGGCGCGGCGCACCGCCTGCGCCTCGCGGTTCGAGGCGCTTCTCGCCGACCCGGGCGATCCGGCCGCGGGCGAGCGGGACGCCGACGGGTCATGGTGGCCGCAGGACCCCTCCCGGTCGGTGCCCGAGCTGGTCGCCGAGGCGGCCAAGGAGTACGGCCTGGGGGAGGACGCCGCCACCCTCTATCTGATGCTGCTGGCCATGCCCGACCCCACCGACCGGCACGTGGCCCGGTGGACGGGCTGGAGGCCCGCCCGGTTCAAGGAGGCCCGCGCCGAGCTGGCCGCCACCGCCCTCGTCGTGGAGGCCACCCGGCAACGGGCCGGTCGTTCGCTGTTCCTGCCCGGCGGCTGGGCCGAGCTCAAGGCGCCGAAGACCCCGTTGGAGCAGTGGAAGCTGCCCCTGTTCGACCTGAACGGCCCCTACCACCTGCCCGTCCTGCCCCACGAACCGGCCGCCGACCTCTACACCAGGGCCTGGCAGCGCGTCCGCGACGGCGACGCGCCCCGGTTCGAGGAGCTCAAGATCAAGCGCTCGCGGCGCCGCTGAGCCCGGCCTCCACCATCCGACACGAGGACTTCCCCCATGACTCTGCTAGAAGACATGACGCGGCCGGACGACCAGGCGACGGCACCCGCCACGCGGCAGGTGTTCCCGGCCGAGGAGCGCTACTCCACCGAGCTGGCCTTCCTCGCCGCCCACGACGACGGCCCGCGCCCGCCGGGCTGGGCGCTGACGCCGCGCGCGGTGGTGACCTTCATCTGCGGCAGTGGCGACGAGACCCTGGAGCTCCCGAAGAACCGCCGCCCTGGTCTCGCCGCGCCGGGCGGCTCGGGCAACGGTGAAGCCTCAGGCGGGCGGGGCCACGGTGAAGCCTCAGGCGGGCGGGGTCACGGCGAAGGCTCGGGCGAGTCGAGCGACCGCGAGACCCCGGGCACCCGTGAGGAGGGGATCCCCCCCCGCCTGAAGATCACCCCCAAGTTCGTCGGCGAGCGCGCGCTGGTCGAGCGGTGCGTGGTGACCCTGGCGGGGGAGCGCGGCCTGCTGCTGGTCGGCGAGCCGGGCACCGCCAAGTCGATGCTCTCGGAGCTGCTGGCCGCCGCCGTGTGCGGGACCAGCGCGCTCACCGTACAGGGCACGGCGGGCACGACCGAGGACGCCTTCCGCTACGGCTGGAACTACGCCCTGCTGCTCGCCCAGGGCCCCAGCCACCACGCGCTGGTCGACTCCCCGGTGCTCACGGCCATGCGAACCGGCCGGGTCGCCCGCGTCGAGGAGATCACCCGCTGCCTCCCGGAGGTGCAGGACGCCCTGGTGTCGATCCTGTCCGACCGGCGGCTCAGCGTGCCCGAGCTCGCCGGCACCGCCGACGCCCAGGTGGCCGCCGCACCTGGGTTCACCGTGATCGCCACGGCCAACCTGCGCGACCGCGGCGTCTCGGAGATGTCCGCGGCGCTGAAGCGGCGCTTCAACTTCGAGACCGTCGATCCCATCGCGGACGCCGACGCGGAGACGTCCCTCGTGCGCCGGCAGGCCACTGCTGTCGTCCAGCGGGCGGGAGCCGGCTTCGCCGTGGACGACGCCGTTCTCGAGGCACTGGTCACCGTCTTCCGCGACCTGCGCTCCGGCCGTTCGGACGAGGGCTGGGACGTCGAGCGGCCGGGCACCGTGATGTCCACCGCCGAGGCCGTGCAGGTGGCCGCCTCCCTTGGCGTCGCCGCCGCGTACCTGCCGAGCGGCGACGTCCTCGACCTGGTGCCGGGACACCTGCTCGGGGTGGTCCGCAAGGACGATCCCGCGGACCACGGGCGCCTGCTCGGCTACTGGGACGGCCCCGTGCGGCGCCGCGCCGAAGACGGCTCCGCGATGTGGCGCAGGCTCTGGGACCTACGGGAGACCCTTCGTTGACCGCCCCCGACAACACTCCCGGCCCCGCCGCTTCCCGGGCCGCCGCGCCCGCCGCGTCGCCGCCTCCGCCTGCCACCTCTCGGGACGCTGCCGTGCCCAAGGAGCTCGTGCCCCGAGAGGCTGATCCGCGGGACGCCGTTGCCGTGCTCGCCGCCTCCGTCCGGCCGTACCTGCTGGGAGTGCGGCACCACAGCCCCGCACTGGCCGTGGCCCTGCCCGCGCTGCTGGACACCGTCGGCGCGGACGTGGTCTGTGTCGAGCTGCCGGCGGACTTCCAGCCCTGGCTGCCGTACCTGGCCGACCCCGCGACCGTCGCGCCGGTCGCCCTGGCGGGGGCGGGCCGGGATGGGGGGCCGGCCTTCTACCCGTTCGCCGACTTCTCCCCGGAGCTGGTGGCCATCCGCTGGGCCCGGGAACGCGGGGTGGAGGTGCGCTGCTGCGACCTCCCGCTCACCGAGGCCGCCTGGCACACCCCCGAGCCGGCACAGGCCGCCACCGGCACAGCCACGACACCCGCTACGGCGCGAGAGACGGCTACGGCGCAGGCCCCTCCTGCGGCGCCGGGCGCCGTGCCGCGTACGTCCTTCGCCGCAGCCCTGGCCTCCTCGGGCACTGGCCGCGAGGGGGACGACATGTGGGATCGGGCCGTGGAGGTTCTCGCGCCGGGCTGCGAGCCGGAAGCGGTGCGCCGTGCGGCCCTCGGCGTCGGCTGGGCGCTGCGCCGCGATGCCGAGGCCGCCGGCGGCGTACCCGCCAGGGATCTGGCCCGTGAGGCCCACATGCGCCGGGTGCTCGTGGAGGCCGTTGCGGGCGGCGGACAGGTCGTGGCGGTCGTCGGGGCCTTCCACGCTCCCGCGCTGATCAGTATCGACACCGCAGAACCCACGGCCCGCGCCGCCGCGGGCGAGCTCGCGGAGCTCGCGGAGTCCGCGGCCCGCACCGCCGCCAGAGCTCCCGAGCGGCCTCCGGCGGGCGATGCGAGTACGGCTGCCGGGCGGGATGCGGTGACCTCGCTCGTGCCGTACGCCTTCGACCTGCTCGACTCGCGGTCCGGTTACCCGGCGGGCATCCGCGACCCGCGCTGGCAGCAGGCCGTGTTCGTGGCGGGCGGTGACCCGGGGCGGGTCCGGGATGGCGCTGCTCGCGCGATCACCGATCTGTGCCGCGAGCTCCGTGCCGCCGGGCACACGGCGGGCACCGGAGAGGCGGTCGAGACGTTGCGGCTCGCCTGCGACCTGGCGCGGTTGCGTGGGTTGCCCGCCCCCGGGCGGGGCGAGCTGCTTGAGGCGGTGACGACCGTGCTCGGCCAGGGTGAGCCCCTGGGCCGGGGGCGGGCGCTGGCTCGGGCCCTCGACACCGTGCTCGTCGGCGCCGCCAGGGGCCGGACCGCGCCCGGCAC
>NZ_QNFZ01000852.1 GCF_003313395.1 Nonomuraea lactucae
ACCGGGGGACAGGCCGGTCAGGGGAGGCAGGGGGCCGGGGGACGTGACGGCCCCCAGGGCCACGCGGGCCACGGCGGGCACGGCCTGCTCGGGATGCGCGAGCGCGTCGCGACCGTCGGCGGGCGGCTGCGGATCGGCCCCGTGGCCGGTAGCGGCTTCCTCGTGGAGGCCACCCTGCCCGTGGCGGACTCCGCGCGGACGGGAGCCGGAGTGTGAGCGCCGAGCACGCGGTCCGCGTCGTCGTCGTGGACGATCAGGAGGTCGTCCGCGCCGGATTCGCGGCGCTGCTCAACACCCAGCCCGACTTCACGGTGGTGGCGACCGCCGCCGACGGGGCCGAGGCGATCTCCCACTGCCGCGCGCACCGCCCCGACGTCGTCCTCATGGACGTACGTATGCCCACCATGGACGGCATCGAGGCGACCCGCCAGATCACGGCCGGCGCGGCGGACGGCGAGCCTCCGCGCATCCTCATGCTCACCACCTTCGACCTGGACGAGCACGTGTACGACGCGCTCGCCGCCGGGGCCAGCGGGTTCCTGCTCAAGGACGTCACAGCCGAACGGCTCTTCGACGCGGTCCGCGTGGTGGCCGCCGGTGAGGCGCTGCTCGCTCCTAGCGTCACTCGGCGGCTCATCGGTGAGTTCGCCCGCTTCCGGCCTCGCCCGGCCTCGCCCCTGCTGGCCGAGTTGACGCCGCGCGAGGTCGAGGTGCTCCGGCTCGTCGCCGAGGGGCTGACCAACGCCGAGATCGCGCCGCGGCTCGTGGTCAGCGAGGAGACGGTCAAGACGCACGTGAGCCGGCTGCTGCGCAAGCTCGGCCTGCGCGACCGCGTCCAGGCCGTCGTGACGGCCTACGAGTCGGGCCTCGTCGTGCCGCGGTCGGACGGTCACCGGGCGGGCCGCCCCGCCTCCCGCTGACGCGTGCGTTATCGCGCTCGCTATACGGGCAATCCACTTATTGATAACGTGCGAGCGCCACATGTTGTGTTGCGGATGGGAGTTAGTGTTGCGGACGGGAAGAATTCTACGATTCGATGAGGTTCGTGGTTACGGGTTCATCGTCCCGGACGGTGGGGGCGAGGATGTATTCGTCCACGCCAACGATTTCCTGGACGAGAAGAGCACGTTCGCGCCGGGGGTCGCCGTCGAATTCGAGGTAGTGGAGGGCGAGCGGGGCCTGAAGGCCTTCGCCGTACGCGCCCTCGACAAGGGGACCGGCAACGTCGTCCCCGCGGAGAAGAGCGCTCCGGTCCCCGTATCGGAGCTGGACGACGACGGCACCTGTGACGTGCTGTCACGAGACGAGTTCCTGCACGAGGTCACCGAGACGCTGCTGTCCGCGGCGCCGACGCTGACGGCGCTGCAGATCACGCAGGTTCGGGAGAGCCTGGCCGACGTCGCCCAGAAACACGGCTGGACCGAGGACTGAGCCGGCGCCCCTCCCGGCCGCACAGGCCGGGAGGGGCCTTCGCGCGCCCCGCGCCTGTCTCCGGGCACCCCCTCGCCGGAGCGGCACTTTCCGAGAGCAGCTTGCAGAGCGGCACTTCCGAGAGCGGCACTTCCGAGAGCGGCACTTCCGAGAGCGGTACTTTCCGAGAGCAGCAAAGGAGCACCATGTCGGTCAACGATGCGCGCAGGTGGGTCCGCCGGTTCGGCGGGACCGCGAGCGGCGGGGTGCGGCTGGTGTGCTTCCCGCACGCGGGCGGCGCGGCGAGCTCCTTCCTGCGCCTGTCCAGGACGCTGGCGCCCGGTGTCGACGTGCTGTCGCTGCAGTACCCGGGCCGCCAGGACCGCAACAGCGACCCGCACTTCGAGTCCATCCCCGGCCTGGCCCACTCGATCTTCACCGCGCTGCGCGGAGAGCTGAACGGCCCCTACGCCTTCTTCGGGCACAGCATGGGCGCCCTCGTGGCCTTCGAGACGGCTCGCCTCTTCGAGCGGCACACGGGAGGTCAGCCGGTGCGCCTGTTCGTCTCGGGCTGCCGCGCCCCCTCGATGCTGGGCCTGGAGAGCCTCCACCGCCTCGACGACGACGGCCTGGTCAAGGAGATACGGCGCCTCAACGGCACGGCCCAGGACCTGCTGGACGACACAGACATTCTTAAGCTGACCCTGCCGATCGTGCGCAGCGACTACAAGGCCGTGGAGACGTACGTTCCCGACGCGGACGCGACCGTGACGTGCCCGATCACCATCCTGGTCGGTGACGCCGATCCCGTAACGACCGTCGAGGAGGCCGGCGGGTGGCGCGCGCACACCACCGGCGACGCCGAGCTCCGGATCTATCCAGGCGGTCACTTCTACCTCAACGACCAGGTATCGCCGGTCGCCAAGGAGGTCCTCGACGGGCTGGCGATCGGCTCCGGAGCCGCCTGACAGCTCTGAAACGGGTCCGCGCAGGGCTTTACAAGGACCTTATCTTCCTGCCGACAATATCCTCGACAGAGGTTGTCAGAGCTGTGGAGGTGCGCCTGGGACGCGATCCGGAAGGGTGGGCCCACGGCGTGTCTCCGGCCGGCGGCGCCCCGGCATCGTGTGTTTAAAATCAACGGCGCCCTCAGAGGCGGTGCGTTTTAAGAGCACGCACACGGCCCTCCGACGGACTGTGAGCAGGCACCGTGAGGTCGGTCGTGCGTGCCTGTGTCAGGCGTTCCCGCTCGCTGGATCCGGCGCCTTGGAGGCCGCCGGACCGGTACGACGTCATGGACGCCCAGTCACGGACGTGGTCAGCGCCGGGTCCTCGATGCGATGACCCGGCCCGACACGGGCGTGATGGGCGGCCGGGTCACGACGGGGCCTGCGCGCACGCCACGAGGCGTGGAGACCGTGTGCGTTCCACGGCGGCCGAGAGCGTGGCGGAGTCGTCCTCCACCAGGGCGCGCTCGCGGGCGAAGGCCAGGATGAGATCGGGGCACTGGTAGACGGTGCAGCCGTTGACCAGCTCGGCGCGGAGCAGGTGGGCGTCGGTCAGCTCGTCGAGCCTGCGCATCGCCTCCCCCGCGGGAACTCCCTCCAGCGCGGCGGCCGTCCAGATGTCGATCTCACGGGACGCCCGATAGCCGATCTTGCGGAGCAGCGACCGGGCCGCCGGGCTGAGCGCCTGATAGTCATGGTTCAGCACCGGGCGCATCGCCCTGTCGTCGTGGCTCAGCGCGTCGAGCATGCTCGATCGGTTGGCCAGCAGGGTCGCCAGATGGCTCATCGTCCAGTGCGGCTTGGCCGCCAGCTTCGCGGCGGCTATGTCGATGGTCAGCGGTAGGCCCCCGCACAGCTCGATCACGCGGTTGGCCGCCTCCGGCTCCTCCGGCCGCCGGCCGTACCTGCTGCCACGGGTCAGCAGCGTGCGCGCGGCATGCAGGGGGAGCGGACCGAGTGTGATTCGGTACGGCCTCAGCGACGTGAGTGGCGAGCGGCTGGTTACGATTACCGCGCTGCCCGGATCGCCGGGCATGATCGGTCGTAGGTGCTGCACCCCCGTCACGTTGTCCAGCACGATGAGCATCCGCCGCCCCGTGAGCAGTGACCGGAACAGCGCGCTCCGCTCGCTCGTGCCCGCCGGGATGTCAGCCGCCCCCATGGCGCGCAGAAACCTCTCCAGGACCGTGTCGGGGTCCTCGGGTTCGTCCGTGAACAGCACGCCGTCGGGGAACCGCGGCGACACCTCGTGGGCCGCCTCCAGGGCGAGCATGGTCTTGCCCGTGCCCCCCGGGCCGCTGACGACGACCAGCGGCTCCCGCTGCTCCAGGGCGAGCCGGATCTCGTCCAGCTCCGAGTTGCGGCCGATCAGGGCCCGGGGACGGGCCGGCAGCTGCCGGGGCACGTGCGAGGCCGGGGCCACGACGCCCAGGGAGGGGGCCTGGCGCAGGATCTGCTCGTGGAGTCCCCGCAACGCCGGGCTCGGATCCGTGCCGAGCGTGTCGGCCAGGGACTCGCGCAGGTCCGCGAAGATCTGCAGCGCCTCCCCGCTGTAGCCGGAACGGTGACGGGCCAGCATCAGCTGGCCGTAGAACCGCTCGTTGAGCGGATGGTCCCGGATCAGCTCGTACAGCTCCTCCGTGACCTCGGAGTGGTTTCCGAGCGCGAGCGTCGCGTCGATGTGGTCGCCGATGGCCTCGATGCGAAGCTGTTCCAGGTGGTCGGCCTCGGCCTCGAAATAACGGCCGGCGAGTCCGGTGAGCGCGGGACCCCGCCAGAACTGCTGGGCCCCCTCCAGCAGTTTCGCGGCCTCGAGATGACGCCCGCTCTGCAGCGCCGCCCGCCCCTCACGGGCCAGGAGTTTGAACTGGGAGACGTCGACGACTGTGTCAGGTGGTAGGCGTAGCAGGTATCCCCCGTCCAGCGAGGTGATCGAGACGTTGCACGGTTCCAGCGTCGCCCGCAGCCGGGAAATGTGAATCCGGACTCGGTTGAGCAGTCTGGCCTGGTCCACGTCGGCCATTTCCGTGTCGAAGAGCGCGTCGATCAGCCGGGTCGTTGAAAGCACGGTTCCGGGTTTGAGCAAGAGCAGCGCGAGAGCCGCTTTGGGACCGCGACCGGGTATCCGGATCTCCTTGCTGTCCAGCTTGACGCTGAACGGTCCAAGCAGGCCGAACTCGAGCATTCCACCTCCTACGAGATGCCAGATTTTGGCTGTCGAACCAGCAAAAGCCCCCGTAATCTGCATATATGTGGGAAGGCAGGGCCACTCTAACCCCGCTTCTCCTGAAGGCAACAGACATCACACTGAAAACTGCTTGAAATAGGCACGGCCTAGTTTGGAGCGGTAGCACGCTGGGTGTGCTGTCGATCCCGCCTGCCGCCGCAATGTGAATATCCTGACGACCTGAATGGGAAGTAAATCTTGGCGAAAGATCCCGGCCAGTTGACGCCGCACTGGGGCGGAAAGTCGTCGGAGGACGCGGAAACGCGCGCCGGTTCTTGGGCGCATCGGCTCTACGAATTCACCTGTGACCTGGACGAGCGTTTGTTCGGCCAGGCGTGGGAATTGACGGCGCGCCGGCGCCTGGCGCCGCCGGCGGGCGATGTGTCGGATTCATCACTCTCCGTAGCTGAGCCCTTGCCGCTCGAGGTGGTTGACTGGTCGGACTCTCAGGCGCAGGAGGACACCCAGCACGTCCGGCTCGCCGAGCTTCTCCAGGACGACGAGGAGCACGAGAGGGGCCCCCGGGGCAGCCACTGGGGCGGCTCCAACGGCTCACTCGACCGGAGCGCTTCCAGGGTGGGGGCGCTCGGGGTGCGGTTGCGCCTGGTCGGCCGGGGTGGCGGCCGGTTCTGGCTCGTGTGGAGCACCTGGCAGAGCCCCGGGCTCGGCGATGGTCGAGCGGTGGCGGGCGCGCTGGACACTTACGGCACGCTGGACATCCACCAGGTCTGGCAGACGTACCAGTCGCTGTCGCAGGGCGAGGAACCCGCGGCGCCTGTGCGTTCCGCCCCGTCCGCGACCTCCGCGCCGTCTGGGATCACCACCCCCTCCAGGGGGTCCGCTTCCTCCGGGCCGGCCGCTACGGTGGGCGAGGCGGAGGAGTTCTGGCGGGGGTATCTGGCCGGGTTCGACGCGCCCACTCCGTTGCCGGTCGACCGGCAGGCGAGCACGCACTGGGCTCGGGACCGGCGCCGCGTGGAGCTGCCGGGCGAGGTGGCCGAGGGACTGGAACGGCTGGCCGTCCAGGCCGGTGTGACGCTGGGCACGGTGGTGCGGGCCGCGTGGGCGCTGGTGCTGTCGCGGTACGCCGGTGAGCCGGATGTGGTGTTCGGGCTGCCGCTCTCCGGTGGATCGCCGGAGACGGAACCACCCCGCCCGGTCGCCGGGGTGCCCGACGAGGTGTCCGCCGGGGTGCCGCTCGGGGTGCCCGCCGGGGTGCCCGCCGGGGTGTCCTCCGACGCCGTGCCGCTGCGGGTGCGGGTGCCGTCCGGCATGCCCTTCGCGGAGTGGCTGGCGGATGTGCGCGACACGCAGGTGGCGGTGTCGAGGTTCGCGTCGACGCCGTCGTCCGACATCCAGCGCTGCTCGCCCATCTCCGGCGACCTCGCCCTCTTCGACAGCGTGGTCACCTGCCACACCCGGCCGGAGCCGGCCGCCGGATACCGCGAGGTGTCGAGCCGGCCGCTGGTGGTCGAGTGGCATGGCGGAGAGCGGGCGGCTGTGGAGGCCGACTTCTCGATCGCGGCTTTTGATGGGGTGACGGTTGGGGGGGTGTTGGAGTCGTTGGGTGTGGTGTTGGGGGTGGTGGCTGG
>NZ_QNFZ01000853.1 GCF_003313395.1 Nonomuraea lactucae
CGACCGGCTGCTCGGCGGCGGGGGCCCCGGCGGCCGGGCCGCCGCGCAGCGGGATCTCCTTGATGAACGCCGCCAGCACCGGCACCAGGACGGCGAACAGGATCGCCCACCAGAAGACCGAGGAGATGGACGCGGCGAGCGACTCCACGATCCCCGCGCGCACCGGGGGCTGCATCGTGGCCAGCGCGGCGGGGTCCATCCTGCCGCCGCCCTGGGCGATCCGCTCCGCGGCCTGCGGGCCGAGACGCTGGGAGAGCTGCGCCTCGAACCCGTTGTTGAAGATCGCGCCGAAGAGGGAGACGCCGAACGAGCCGCCGATGGACCGGAAGAAGGTGGCGGCGCTGCTGGAGACGCCGAGGTCCTTCTGCTCGACGCTGTTCTGCGCGATCAGCAGCGTGGTCTGCATGAGGAACCCCATCCCGGCGCCCAGCACGGCGATGTAGACGCCGGTCCGCCAGCCGGGCGTGTGGACGTCCATGGTGGACAGCAGCCACATGCCCGCCGCCATGCCGACGCCGCCCAGCAGCGGGTAGATCTTGTACCTGCCGGTGGTGGTGATGGCCCTGCCCACGAAGAGCGAGACCACCATGGCCGCCGCCATCATGGGCAGCAGGAGCAGCCCCGAGTTGGTCGCCGAGGCGCCCTGGACGATCTGCTGGAACAGCGGCAGGAAGTTGATCGCGCCGAACATGGCGAAGCCGAGCAGGAAGCCGATGGCCGAGATGAGGGTGAAGTTCCGGTTGCGGAAGAGCTGGAGCGGCATGATCGGCTCGGCCGCGCCGCGCTCGACGTACCCGAAGAGCGCCAGCGTCACCGCCGCGAGGGCGATCAGCCCGAGGATCTGCCAGGAGCCCCAGGTGTAGTCGTTGCCGCCCCAGGTGGTCACGAGCACCATGGCCGTGATGCTGATCGAGAGCAGGATCGCGCCCGGCCAGTCGATCCGCACCCGGTCGCGGCGCCTGGGCAGCTTGAGCTTGACGGCCAGCAGGACCAGTGCGACGGCCCCCACGGGCAGGTTCACGTAGAAGGCCCAGCGCCAGTCGAGGTGGTCGGTGATGAAGCCGCCGACGAGCGGTCCCGCGATCATGGCCAGCGACATGGCGCCCGCCATGATGCCCTGGTACTGGCCGCGCTCGCGCGGCGGGACCAGATCGCCGATGATCGCCATGACGTTCACCAGCAGCCCTCCGGCGCCGAGTCCCTGCAGCGCCCGGAAGCCGATGAGCTGGGCCATGCCGTCCTCGGGCCCGCCGAGGGCGGCCGAGCCGGCCATGCCGCACAGGACGGAGCCGACCATGAAGACGACGATCGAGATCATGAAGATCGTCTTGCGGCCGTACAGGTCTCCGATCTTGCCCCAGATGGGCGTGGAGACGGTCGTGCCAAGAACGTACGCTGTGACGACCCATGACAGATGCGACAGGCCCCCGAGCTCGCCCACGATGCGCGGCATCGCCGTGCCCACGATCATGTTGTCGAGCATCGCCAGGATCATCGCCAGCATGAGACCGGGCAGCACCACCATGACCTCGCGGCGGCGCCCTCCTGCTTCTGCCATGAAACACCCCCGAGAAGTGATCTACCTTACTTGCCGACCGGCAAGCTTAGAATAAGGTAGGTACTTACTTGCCGGCCGTCAAGCTGAAATAGCCCGAAACAGGTGCACATTGCGGGAAGACACGCGGACTCGCATCCAGGAGATCGCCCTCAGGCTCTTCACCGAGCAGGGGTACGAGGCCACCTCGCTGCGAGAGATCGCTGAGGAGCTCGGCGTGACGAAGGCCGCGCTCTACTACCACTTCAAGACCAAGGACGACATCGTCGCGAGCCTGGCCGACGTCCGCATGCAGGAGATCGAGAAGCTGCTGGCCTGGATCAGGACCCGGCCCAAGACCCCGGAGACGCGGCGCGAGCTGGTCCTGCGCTACGCCGGCACGCTGCGCGAGCGGCGCTACCTGGAGATCTCGCGCTTCCTGGAGCGCAACCAGACGGCGCTGCGCGACCATCCCAAGTTCGCGCGGATCCGCGAGGGGATGCTGGAGCTCACCGCGGAGATGAGCGAGCCCGGTGACCCGTTGTCCGCGCGCATCAGCCGTTCGATGGCGCTGTTCGCGCTGCACGCGGGCAAGTGGCTGACCCAGGACGAGACGGTGCCGGAGGAGGAGATCGGCGAGGCCGCCCTCGAGGTGGCGCTCCGGCTCGTCGAGCCGTAGCCGACGACTCGCGTGCCGTAGCCGACCACTCGTGGGCCGTACCCGACGACTCGCCGCGCCGTGGCCGAAGACCTACTCGGTGGTCCCAGGGTTGCCCGGCGACCGGAGGGCGATCGCCTCCGCGACCCGAGGGGCGATTGGGACGGCGGATCGCGGGCATGAGCCTGGGACGGCATCCGGACGGGAGGAGAACCGGTGGAGGCGACGATAGCGCTCCGGCTGCCCAGGGACGCGGCGAGTGTCCCGCTGATCAGGCAGATCCTCGTGGCCACCCTCAACACTCTGGGCGTCGAGCAGCAGATCCGCGACGACATCGAGCTCATGCTCAGCGAGGCGTGCTCCAATGTGATCAGGCACGCGGCCTCCAGCGACGAGTACACGGTGAGCGCGGGGGTCGTCGACGACCTGTGCGTGATCAAGGTCGTCGACACCGGCAACGGGTTCGACGCCGATCTGGTGCGCGAGGCTCCCCCGGGAGCCGAGCACGGCCGGGGCATCCAGATCATGAAGGCGCTCGCCGACGACATCCGGTTCACCAACAGGCGCGAGCACGGGGCGGTGGTGTCCCTGGAGAAGCGGCTGCGGTTCGCCCCGGGAGCGGCTGCCGCGCCGCTCATGCAGGGCGGCGCGGCAGCCGTTTCCAACGGCCGCCGGCATGGTGACGGCCGCGCGCCGTCAGTGCGGTGACAGCACGCGAAGGGCCGCGGACAGTCCCCTGTGAGCGATCCTCGCCGAGGCCGGAGCCCGGCGGGGCCGGGAGGTCGTGCGCGCCAGCCACGCCAGGGCGATCAGGGCGACCACCGAGATGAGAAGCACCGACAGGAACACCAGGGAGACGACGATCGCCAGCGAGGCGATCACGCCGAGAGCTGCCAACATCCGGCCAGACGTTCCCGGCGAGAGGCGGCCTATTCGTTGACCGGGCGATAGATCCGGCTCACCGGGAGGGCAGATCTCCCCGACTCGGCAGCAGGTCGAGGCGGCGCAGGATGACCCCCTCGCGCAGCGCCCACGGGCACACCTCGAGCCGGTCGACCTCGAACAGGTCCATGGCCGCGTGGCCGACGAGCGCGCCGGCCGCGAGCTGCGCCGCCCGCCCCGGCGACACCCCTTGGAGCTCGCCCCGCGCCGCGGAGTCCATGGTGGTGAGCTTGACGGCCCAGTCGGCCATGTCCTGCCGCGACAGCGAGCGCGAGACGTACAGGCCCTCGCTGGAGGGCGCCGCCCCGGCGATCCTGGCGAGCTGCTTGAACGTCTTGGACGTCGCCACCGCGCGGGTGGGCACGCCGTAGCGGACGATGTCGCCGACCGTGCGGGCGATCTCGGTGCGTACGTGCTTGCGCAGCTTGCGCACCTCGTCGGCGGACGGCGGGTCGGAGCTGAACCAGTCGCGGGTCAGCCGGCCCGCGCCGAGCGGCAGGGACACGGCCACGTCGGGCTCCTCGTCGACGCCGGCGGCGATCTCCAGCGAGCCGCCCCCGATGTCGAAGGCGAGCAGCCGGCCCGACGACCAGCCGTACCACCGCCGCACCGCCAGGAACGTCAGCCTCGCCTCGTCCTGCCCCGACAGCACCTCGATGTCGACGCCGCAGCGCTCGTCGACCTCCTGGAGCACCTGATCGCCGTTGGCGGACTCGCGCACGGCCGAGGTGGCGAACGCCAGGAAGTCCTCCACGCCCTTGTCCTCGGCGAGGCGCAGCGCCTCCTCGACGAACGCGCCCAGCCGGTCGATGCCTTCGGCCGACAGCTCGTTGTCGGCGTCGAGGTGCTCGGTCAGCCGCAGCTCCTCCTTGTGGGAGTAGGCGGGGATCGGGCAAGCGCCGCGGTGGGCGTCGACCACCAGCAGATGGACGGTGTTCGAGCCGATGTCCAGCACGCCGAGTCGCATGGGGATGACGCTACAGGTCCGAGCCTCTCACGGCGAAGGGGGTCCCGGCGGGCGGGTTGACGGGGGACGGTGTCACGGCGGTGCGAGCACCCTTTCAGAGGGTCGTGACACCTCGGCCGGACACACGGTTTTCCGCCGTCCGGCCATACCCTGATCGCATGTCTCGAACCCTGCGACTGTTGATCACCGGTGGCGGCACCGGCGGACACACCTATCCGGCCCTGACGACCCTGTCGGCCGTCCAGCGACGCCAGGTGCCGCACGACGTGCTGTGGGTGGGCACCGCCAACGGCCTGGAGGCGCGGATCACGACCGAGCACGGCATCCCGTTCAAGGCGATCACGACGGGCAAGCTGCGCCGCCGGCCGAACCTCCGGGAGCTCCGCACCAACATCGCCGACCTGTTCCGCATCCCGGTGGGGGTGGTCCAGGCGGTGGTGCACGCGGCGCGCTACCTGCCGGACGTGGTCCTGTCGACCGGGGGTTACGTGGCGGTGCCGATCGGCGTGGCGGCCAAGCTGATCCGCCGGCCGCTGGTGATGCACGAGCAGACCACGGTGGTGGGGCTGGCCAACCGGATCCTGGCCAGGCTGGCGACGCGGATCGCGCTGTCGCACGAGTCGTCGCTGGAGCACCTGCCCGCGAAGGCGCGGGCACGGGCCGTGGTGACCGGCAACCCGATCAGGCCGGAGCTGTTGCGGGGCGACGGGGCCGCCGCCTACGACCTGTTCGGGCTGACGTTCGAGGTGCCGCTCATCTACGTGACGGGCGGCGCGATGGGCAGCAGGCAGATCAACACGCTGATCGCCGAGAACCTGCACCGGCTGCTGCCGCACGCCCAGGTGGTGCACCAGTGCGGGTCAGCCGAGATCGACCGGATGCGGGCCGTCGAGCTGCCGCCCGAGCTGGCGGAGCGCTACCATCCGGTGCCGTACGTCGGGGCGGAGCTGCCCGACCTGTTCGCCGCGGCCGACCTGGTGATCTCGCGCAGCGGCGCGGGCACGGTGTCGGAGCTGACCGCGATCGGCAAGCCGTCGCTGCTCGTGCCGCTGATCCCGACGGGCGGCGACGAGCAGCGCAAGAACGCCTCCTACCTGGTCTCGGCCGGTGCGGCCAGGGCGCTGCTGGAGCCGCGCCCGACGGCCGACCAGCTGTGGGCGGAGCTGATGCCGCTGCTGGCGGACCCCGGGCTGCGTTCGGCCATGGCGGAGTCGGCCCGCAAGCTGGGCCGGCCCGACGCGGCCGAGGTGCTCTGCGACCTGCTGCTGGCGACGGCCCGGGTGCCGGCCGAGTAGCCAGGCGAGTAGCCGGACGAGTAGCCGGACGGGGGACTGTGCGGTGGGCCGGGCGCGTGGTCAGGGTTCGAGGTAGCGGAACGCCTCGTGCGCCGAGCTGACGCTCCGCCTCAGCAGCCGTTCGAGCTGGTCGGCGTCCTGCGCGAGGCGTTCGATCTCGGGTACGGCCAGCGCGTCGGCGCCCGACTCGGCCAGCAGCTCCTCGTAGCGCGGCAGCCGGGCGCGCAGTTCCTCGATCTGGCTGCGGGCGTGGTAGGCGCGCTCGGCGTCGGCGACGTGCCGGGCGTACCGCTCCAGCGCCTCCACACGGGCCACCACCGCCGCCTCGCTGTCGGCCAGCGCCCGCTCCAGCGGCTCGACGACGGCGGCCACCTCGGGGGCGACGCCTCTGGTCAGCAGCTCCCGGTGCTCGGCGCGTAACGCGGACAGCTTGGCGAGCAGCCTGGCGATCTCCCACTCCTGCTCGGGCAGCAGCACCGCGTTTCGCGCGTCGTCGAGCAGGCCCTCGGCGTTGACGTGGGAGCGCAGCACGGTGCCGATGGCCCGCTGCGCCCGGCCGAGCACGGCCCGCGCCGCGTCGTCGAAGTCCTCGGGCAGCAGGTAGCGCCCGTCGTACCAGCGGGCCTGCTCGTACACGGCGCGTTCGTGAGACCGCTCCTCCGTGACCTCGCTCATGGAGGTGATCTTGAGGAGGACGACGAAGACGAACCCGCCCAGGAGCACGAACCCGAGCGGCGCCGCCGGGGAGTCCAGCAGCACGGCCATCATGGCGAGCATGACGGGCGTGGCGGCGAGCAGGGCCACGCTGGACGGGCCGCGCCGCGCCGCGCGCTCCGGCGGCGAGGCGGGCG
>NZ_QNFZ01000854.1 GCF_003313395.1 Nonomuraea lactucae
GCCCCCGCCGGCCAGCCGGGTGCGCGCCCGCGCGCCGGGCAGCACGGCGATCGCCAGCCCGACGTTGACCGCGACCAGCAGGAAGCTCAGCAGCCACACGCCGCCGAGCGCGGCCAGCCCGAGCACGGGACGCGTCTGCCACTGGCTCGACCCGAGCAGCCCCCACGCCCCGCCCAGGTGCTTCCACGAGCGCAACGCCTCGACCGCCACCCACACCGAGGGCAGCACCAGCAGCGCCGCCAGGGCCCGGGACGGCGACGCGCGGCGCAGCATCCCGTACGCGACCAGCCCGAACGGCACCCAGACCAGCCCGATGACCGCGACCGCCAGCGGCGCGAACACCCCGAGGAAGGGCAGCACCCAGTGGTGCAGCGTGCCGAAGAACCCCGCCGACGCGCACCAGCTCCGCCAGGCCGCCTCGCGGAACGACCCCGCGGTGGCCGGCAGGAGCAGGACGGGCACGAGCCCGGCCCATGCCCACCACCAGGCGTTGAGGGGCGGAAAGGCCACGGCGAGGCACGCGCCGGACGCCAGCGCCAGCGCGCGCGGACCCCACCGGGCGGCCACGGCGGTCGCCACGGTGGAGTGCTGCGCCCTGGACGTGACAGGCGTGCTTGCCACACCCGCCCGCTACCCCGGCCGGTGAACGTCACCGCCCGGGGGCGCGGGCACCGGTCAGGCGGGTTTGTCGAAGTGGCTTCACGATGTCAGGCAGAAGCTCGTCTCGAAGAGGTCGGTGAAGGTCTTCAGGAAGTCGTCCCAGTCGCCGTTCAGGTTGCTCACCAGCGTGCGGGTGCCCTGGCGGTCGCCCATCGCGTACGTGGCCGAGCCCTGGATGAAGCCGCCGCCGCCCCAGACCGTGGCCCCGCACCGGAGCTTCTGGGAGTAGACGCCGAGGCCGTACCTGGTGTTCGGCACCCAGCCCGAACCCTCCGTCGAGACGGTGGTGAACATCTCCTTCCGCTGGGCGGGCGGTACGAGGCTGCCGCGCAGCAGGGCTCTCAGGAACCGGTGCAGGTCCGAGGTCGTCGAGATCATGCCGCCGGCGGCCCCGGCCCAGCTCACGTCCATCTCGGTCACGTCGTGGATTTCCGCGTCGGGGCCGCTCTGGCCGAGCCTGGAGTAGTGGCGGGCGTGCGGGGCGCGCAAGGTCCGCTCGGCGCCCGGAAGGTACGTCCCCGTCAGGCGCAGCGGTCGGGCGATGCGGCGCTCGATCTCGTTCGCGAGGGTCGAGCCGGTCGCACGCTCGACGATCATCCCCGCGAGGTTGTAGTTGACCTTGGAGTAGATGAAGCGCTTCCCGGGCTCTTCGGGGGGCGGGGTCTCCTGGCCGGGGATGGCGTCGGGGAGCCCGCTGGTGTGGTTGAGCAGCCGCCTGATGGTGATCTTGGTGCCGTCCGCGCCGAGGTGCTCCTCGACCACTCCGGGCAACCACTTCGCCACCGTGTCGTCCAGGGTCAGCCCGCCTTCGGCGGCCAGTTGCAGGACCACCGTGGCGGTGAACGCCTTGGTGAAGCTTCCGATGCGGAAGTGCTCACCCGGTCGGCGCGGGCTGCCGGTCGTCATGTCGGCCACGCCTGCCGTGCCGAACCACGGTCGCGCGTGACGGTCTCTGAGCTCGGCGACGATGCCGGGACTTCCGCCGCCCGACACGGCCTCGTCGAGCACGCGCTGGATCCTGGCGTGGCCTCGGTCGCGGTCGGCCGCCGAGGCGGCGGGGGTCATCAGGGCGGTCCCTGCCACGGTCAGTGCGACAGCGAGCAGGCCCGCGCGGGGCATGGGCATTCTGCCTCCTCGGGCATGGAAAGGGATGGGAGGTCGCTCGCGAGCGTGCAAGCAACCTTAGTTGACTAATTTGGAGTTAGTCAACACGAGTTGCTTAGACTAAGGGCTCGGCCGCACTGGGTCCGGTGGACCGTGGTAGCTTCGCCGTGGAGGCTCGTAGGTGCCTGCCCCGGACGAGATGTGCGCCGTACCCGGCCTGCCAAGACGACGCACTGGAGGAGACGTCGTGGACGCAGGTCAGCCCTTGATCGACTTCGCCGGTGGGGTCCCTCAGCCGCGCGCGCTGGACGTCCGCTGGATCCATGGCTCGCCGTCCGCCAAGCACAACACCGACCCGGACATCCAGGTCCACGCGTACGACGAGCACACGTTCGTCCTGCGGCAGAACATGGCGATCCACTACGAGGCGCCGTTCCTGTTCCTGCTGTTCGGGAACGCCCGGGCGGTGTTGATCGACACCGGTGCCACCGCGTGCGCGGAGTTCTTCCCCTTGCGCGGGGTGGTCGACGAGCTCGTCGGACGCTGGCTCGACCGGCACCCCCGGGCGGACTACCACCTGCTGGTGCTGCACACCCACCCGCACCGCGACCACATCGCGGGCGACGTCCAGTTCGCCGGCCGCCCCGGCACCACGGTGGTCGGCGCGGATCTGGCCACCGCCTGGGAATACTTCGGATTCGGCACGGACGCCGACGCCGTGGCCCGGGTCGACCTGGGCGGCAGGGTGCTGGACTGCCTGGCCACACCCGGCCACCACGAGGCGGCGGTGACGTTCTACGACCCGTGGACGGGGTTCCTGCTCACCGGCGACACGGTCTACCCCGGCCGCCTCTACGTCGATGACTGGCCCGCCTTCACCCGCAGCATCGACCGCCTGATCGAGTTCTCCGACAGCCGGCCGGTCACCCACGTGCTCGGCTGCCACATCGAGATGACCCGCCAGCCAGGTGTGGACTACCCGATCCGCACCACCTACCAGCCCGACGAGCCCCCTCTGCAACTGACCACCGGCCACCTGCGCGAGATCCGGGCGGCGATCAAGGAGGTCGGCGACCGGCCCGGCCGCCACGCCTTTCCCGAATTCGTTCTCTGCCCGGGCACCTGAGCGGCGCATGAGTGACTACGACGTGTTCCTCCCCGACTGTCCAGCTGGTCGGTCGTCGTGCTCGGGCTCGGACGCGGGCCCGCCGCTACAGCGACCGGCGAACGCGGTCCGAGCCAGCAAGCCCACCGCTGCGACGGCCGCGCCGAAGCCGCCGCAGGGCGCCAGGGCGGAGGTTCAGGTCAGCCCCAATCCCGCCAAGCGAGGCCAGGAGGTGACGATCACCGGTCACTGCGGCGGCGCCAAAGCGCTCAAGGCCGTGGTCACCGGACTCGACACGAAGCACTCGATGCTGCAGAACGTCCGTATCATCGAGGACAATCCAAAGGGATTCGTGGCAAAGGCGACCCTCTCCCCCGAGGTCGGTTACGGCGTCAGTCCTGTTTTGGTCAACTGTGCCGGTGAGAAGGGCGTGAGCGGCCCCGAGGCAGGCGTGACCCTCCTGGTCACCCAGGGCTGATCCGAGTCTTCCACCTGGGCTCGCAAACAGGTCCAGAGCTTCCGCAGCCGCACGAGCCCGTCGGCCCATGCGGCTGCGGAAGCCGAACCTGTCGGCGGCGCGCCCCATATGACGATCTACGCGACGCGATCCCGGTAGGTCCCGGCCCAGCGTTACACCCGTCACCCCTCGTCGCGGGGGAAGGACTGCTCCTGGCGATCATCATCGCAACGGGTCTCACCTACGCCGCCGTGATGCGCCAGCGCGAGCGGCTGCTGGAGACCGACAGCCGTGCTCGCGCCGCCGAGGAACGGCTGCGTGTCTCGCACGAGGTGCACGACATCGTCGCCCACACGCTGGCCGTCGTCGGTGTTCAGCTCAATGTCGCCGCCGACGCCCTCCAGGAGGACCCGGCCGCGGCCGCCGCCGCGCTACGCCTGGCAAAGGACGTCAGGAAGCGGGCGATGACCGACCTCCGCGACCTCA
Source organism: Nonomuraea lactucae (assembly GCF_003313395.1). GTDB lineage: Bacteria > Actinomycetota > Actinomycetes > Streptosporangiales > Streptosporangiaceae > Nonomuraea > Nonomuraea lactucae. Next base: position 3,813 of record NZ_QNFZ01000854.1, read on the forward strand.
TCGCGGTCCTGCGCGACACCTCCGGCGACACAGCACCCCAGCCGGATCTGGCCTCCTTGGGCACTCTCATCGCCGACGCCCGCGCCGCCGGGCTCGAGGTGACCCTCGACGAGCACGGCGATCCCGCGGTCGTCTCCGCCATTTCCGCTATCGCCATTTACCGCGTCGTACAGGAGTCCCTTGCCAACACGCTCAAGCACGCGGGGGCGAGCAAGGCCGAGGTGGCGATCGGCTACCGGCCGCGCTCGATCGTCGTCGAGATCACCGACAACGGCCGCAGCGCCCCCGGCGGCGCTGGTGTCACCGAAGGCCATGGCCTGGCCGGCATGCGGGAGCGGGTGAGCGCACTCGGGGGCGCGACCAGGCACTCGTACGGGCCGGCTTCCGCAGCCTGCTGGCCCGCTCCCGGGACATCGCAGTCGTCGGCGAAGCGCAGGAGGGCGACGAAGCCGTACGGCTGGCCGCGAGCACCTGCCCCGATGTGATCCTCATGGACATCCGCATGCCGGGCACCGATGGGATCACCGCGCCGCGCCGCATCGTCACCAACCTGACCACTCCCGGCTGTCGTGTCATCATCCCCACCACTTTCGACACCGACGAACACGTCTTCGCCGCCCTGCGCGCTGGAGCCAGCGGCTTCCTCACCAAAGAGGTCGAACCCACCGAACTACGCCGCGCGGTCGCCGCCGTCGCGGCCGGAGACGCGCTCCTGTCTCCGGGCGTGACCCGCCGCGTCATCGAGCAGTTCGCCAACCGGCAGGACCTCACGCCCGGTGCGGGGCAGCGGCTGGCCGCCCTCACCTCCCGGGAACTGGAGGCGGTCAAGCTCGTGGCGCTCGGCCTTTCAACAACGAGATCGCCGAGCGCCTCGTCATCAGCCCGTTCACCGCCAAGACCCACATCACCAGGGCCATCGCCAAGCTGAACGTGCGCGACCGGGTCCAGCTCGTCATCCTGGCTTACGAGAGCGGCCTGCTACGGCCCGGTGGGTAGCGCCCCGCCGCCCGCGATCTGGGACCGGCACCTGTCCACGCCGTGCTCCTTCACCACCTGGGCCCGCCGCCTGGCGCCGCCGGGGCGCGGCTCATGCACGGGACGGTCGAGCGCTGGTGGCCCTTCCCCGGACCATGATCGCCGAGACGTGCCCCGTCGCTCCCCCGGCCCGTTAGGGTTCTCGCTGTGGAGCACGAACGGGAGCACGAACGGGAGCACGAACGACCGGACGTCCGGAGCCTCTCGGCGGCGACCGGTCTCGACCCGAGGCGCACCCACGAGGCGCTGGCCCTGCTCGGCGACGGCCGGTGGTGGACCCTCGCCGACCTGGTCAGGGAGACGGCGACGTCCAGGCGCTCGATCGAGGCCCTGCTGCGGGAGCTCCCGCTGGAGCGATCCGGCGACCGGTTCCGCCTGTCTCCCGAGCGGATCGGCGAGCACCGTACGCTCCTGGACGGCGGCCACCGGCCCATCAGGCCCGCCGACCCCGTCGAACACCTCCTCCCGAGCCACGCCGGCGTGGTCGAGCGGATGGCCGAGCTGATCTCCGGCGCACCGCGCAGCCGTAGCGCGCTGGACCACGTCTCCGCGACCCCTGAGACGGTCGTGCGGCGCGCGCTGCTGCTCGGCGCGCGCTTCTGGCCGGCGGGGGCGCGCGTCCTGTGCGTGGGCGACCACGACCTGACCTCGCTCGCCGTCGCGTCGCTCTACCCGGACGCCGAGGTCGCGGTCGCCGACATCGACGAGCGCATCCTCGCCTACATCGACACCCGCGCGGCCGAGCTCGGCCTGTCCGTGCGCACCCGCTGGGCGGACCTGCGGCTCGGCCTGCCGCCCTCGCTCCACGGCTACGCCGATGTGACGGTGACCGACCCGCCGTACACGCCGGAGGGCATCGGGCTGTTCGTCGCCCGGTGCGTCGAGGGGCTCCAGGACCCGGAGCAGGGGCGGGTGCTGCTGGCGTACGGGGCCAGCGAGCGCACCCCGATGCTCGCCCTGAAGGTGCAGAACTCCCTGCACGACCTCAACCTCGCCTACGAAGCCATGTATCCGGACTTCAACCGCTATTTCGGGGCAGAGGCCATCGGCTCGGCCTCCGATCTTTACATCCTGCGCCCCACCACCAAGTCCAAGCCCGCCGTGGCCGCCCGCGTGGAGCGTTTCAGCGCCGCCATCTACACCCAGGGGCCGCAGTCGGTGGAGAGCCAGGCCGGTCCGGACGCCGCCGGTCCGGACGCGGCCGACTTCGCCCCCGACCTGCTGGTGGGCGACTGGCCTGCCGGTTTCCTGACGCGGACTCCCCGGGTGCGGCTGGCCACCTGGCTCGCCAAGCCGTACGCGGCCTCGCCCGAGCGGGTGGCGATCGCCGTACCGCCGGGCCTCGACGCCGCCCTGCCGCGGCTGCTGCTGGCCGCCCGCGCCCCTCACGTCCGCGCCTACCCGGCC
>NZ_QNFZ01000855.1 GCF_003313395.1 Nonomuraea lactucae
CGGGGCCGTGCCGCCGCTCCAGCCGTCGCTCCCCCAGCCCGTGGAGCGCTCCCGGGCCCGGCGCGCCCCGGTCACGGCGCCGAAGTTCCCCCCGTCGGCGGCCATGGAGCGGCGGCGAGAGTCGCTCAGCGTCCTGCACATCGGCGGGCCCCGGTTCGGCCGGGCGCTGCCCGACCCGGGCGAGCCGTTCACGCCCGAGGACATGCAGGCGCGCATCTGGGGCGACCTGACCGCCATGTACGACCGGGGCATGCCGAGGCCCGACCTGATGCTCGTCGCCGGCGACCTGACCGAGTCGGGCAGCCTCGGGCAGTTCGGGCAGGCGACGCGGTTCCTCACCGGCCTGCGGCTGCTGCTCGGGCTGGAGCCGCACCGCCTGGTGATCGTGCCCGGCCCGCGCGACGTCACCAAGGCCGCGGCCAGCGCCTACTTCCTCACCTGCGAGGCCGACGACGTCAGCCCGCAGCCGCCCTACTGGCCCAAGTGGCGGCACTTCGCGGGCCTGTTCGGCGAGGTCTACCAGGGGCTGGACGACCGGGTGTTCGACGGCGGGCAGCCGTGGACGCTGTTCGAGGTGCCCGACCTGAAGGTGGCGGTGGCCGGGCTCAACTCCACGATGGCCATGAGCCACCTGGAGCGCGACGCGTACCCGCTGGTCGGTGAGACTCAGGCGGCCTGGTTCGCCGAGCGGCTGCGGCCGTACGAGGAGAGCGGCTGGCTGCGGCTGGGCGCGATGGGCCACCCGCCCTCGGCCCTGCGCGACGCCGCGGCGTACGAGCGGCTGCTGCCCCAGCGGCTCAACCTGCTCTTCCACGGCTCTCCCGAGATCGGCGAGGCGGGCCCGGCCACCCTGGCGGCGCCCCGCTCCGGCCGTCACCAGGTCGTCGAGATCACCTCCGGTGGCGCGCGCACGTGGCTGCCCGACCAGGAGCCGAAGCGCGTCTCGCACGCCTGGCGGGCCGCCCGCGCCACGTTCACCGGCGAGAGCCGGCCCGTCACGCCGCCGGAGCCGGAGGTCGCCGGGCGCGAGCCCAGCCCGGTGGAGCTGCTGCTCGACCGGATCGTCGAGGTGTGCGAGGCCAGGCACGAGCGGGCCAGGATCCGCAGGTTCGCGAGCCACCTGGTCGTCACCCATCCCGAGGACGGGTTCGTCCGCCAGACGATGATCGGCGCGCACGTGGGCGAGCTGGCCGCGGCCGACGCCGACGGCTTCGTCCAGCGGGCCCACGCCACCGGCCTGGCCGCCGAGCTGGTCTACCAGGGGCCGCCACCGCCCCGCCCGCTGCGCGACGATCTCATGCGCCACGGCGTGCGGCTGCGCAGCTTCACCGAGTTCCAGGGCCTGCTCGACCTGTCGGGTTACGTGGCCGAGCAGACGTCCAGGCTGACCACCGACCGCCGCTACCCGCCCAGCCTGTACGTCCCGCAGCGCTACCGCGAGCTCGACCGGCCCGGCCACCAGGTCAAGGGCGGGCTGACCGACGAGCTGCTGCGGCTGCTGTCGGCCGACCACGGCAGGTTCCTGCTGCTGCTCGGCGACTTCGGCCACGGCAAGACGTTCGCGCTGCGGGAGCTGGCCAGGCGCATCCCGGCCGAGCTGCCCCACCTGACGCCCATCCTGATCGAGCTGCGGGCGCTGGAGAAGGCGCACTCGGTCGACGCGCTCGTGGCGGCGCACCTGGCCGGCCACGGCGAGGAGTTCATCGACCTCAAGGCGTTCCGCTACCTGCTCAGGCAGGGGCGCATCGTGCTGCTGTTCGACGGCTTCGACGAGCTGGTCACGCGGGTCACCTACGACCGGGCGGCCGACCACCTGGCGACGTTACTCGCCGCGGCCGAGGACAAGGCGAAGATCGTGGTCGCCAGCCGCACCCAGCACTTCAAGTCCCACAGCCAGGTGCTGACCTCGCTCGGCGAGATGGTCGGGGTGCTGCCGCAGCGGCGGGTGCTCGGCGTCGAGGACTTCTCCCGCGACCAGATCCGCTCCTACCTCGACAACAGGTTCGACGACCACGGTGAGGCGTCGGCGCGCATGTCGCTGCTGGAGAGCATCGAGGACCTGCTCGACCTCGCGCAGAACCCGCGCATGCTGAGCTTCATCGCCGACCTCGACAGCGAGCGGCTGCGCGCCGTGGCCAGGGCCCGCCACACGATCAGCCCGGCCCTGCTGTACGAGGAGATCCTCGGCTCGTGGCTGGCCTTCGAGGAACGGCGGGCCAAGGTGCCCGGCTCAGCCGCGGGGCTCACCCTGGCAGAGCTGTGGGAGGCGGTGACGGCGCTCGCGCTGCGGCTGTGGGCCTCGGGCGAGGCGCTGCTGGGCCTGGACGAGCTGACCGAGTTCGCCGAGACGCTGACCGGCCTGGCGGGCGGCCAGCTGTCACCGGCGCACGCGGCGTACGCGGTGGGGTCGGGCAGCCTGCTGGTGCGCACCGACGAGGGCATGTTCGGGTTCATCCACTCCTCGGTCATGGAGTGGCTGATCGCCCGGCACGTCGCGGCCACCATGGACGCGCCGCTGACGCTGTCGCGCCGGCCGCTGTCGGCGCTGACCGTCGAGTTCCTGTGCGACCTGGCCGACGTGCGCACGCTGCAGGCATGGGTGGCCGATCCCCCCGCCGACGACGTGGCCCGCGCGAACGCGGTCAAGATCTCGGCCAGGCTGCGCACCCCCGCGCGAGCCGACCTGCGCGGCGCCAACCTCAAGGGCGAGGACCTGTCGGCGCGAGACCTGCAGGAGGTCGACCTGACCGGCGCCGACCTGACGGACACCACGCTGGCGGGCACCAACCTGTCCAGGGCCATCCTGCGCGGCGCCAAGCTGGTGGGCGCGCGGCTGGACGGCGCCCGGCTGACCGGGGCCGACCTGACGGGGGCCGACCTGTCCGGGGCCAGGCTGGCGGAGGCCGACCTGAGCGACGTGTCGGTCGAGGGCGCCCGCTGGCACCGCGCCACGCTGATCAACGTGACGGGCACCCTGCCGCACCTGCCCGGCGCGGCCGTGGTGCCCGGCCAGCCTGTCGAGGTGCAGCTGGCACCCGCGGCCATCGGGGTGCCGTACGGCTATCACTTCCAGACCAGCCGCCTGCCCGAGCCGCTCGCCTACAGCCCCGACGGGGGCACGATCGCGATCGGCAGCGAGGACGGCGGCGTGCTGCTGTGCGTGGGCGGATCGCCCGCACGCACCCTGCACGGCCACCGCGGCCGTGTCTACGCCGTCTCGTTCGCGGGCGACCTGCTCGCCACCGGCGCGAGCGACGGCGCCGTCCTGCTGTGGAACGCCCTGACCGGCGAGCCGCTGCGCAGGCTGACCGGCCACTCCGACGGCGTCTGGCCGGTACGGCTCAGCGCCGGCGGCGAGCTGGCCGCGGCGGGCGGCGGCGACGGCGTGGTCCGCGTCTGGGAGACCTCCGGCGGGCGGCTGGTCCACCGGCTCTCGGGGCACCAGGCGCCGGTCTACACGGCCTCGTTCGGCCACGCGGTGCTGGTTACGGGCGACTCGGCGGGCGTGGTGCGGGTCTGGGACCTCGACTCGGGCGTGGTGGTGGCGACCCTCGCCGGACATCGCGGCTCGGTCTTCCGCGCGGTGCACGGCCCCGACGGCTCGCTGCTCGCCACGGGCGACGAGGCCGGCACCGTACGGGTGTGGGACACCTCCACGTGGACGCTGCGCCACACGCTGACGGGGCACGTGGGCAGCGTCTACTGCGTGAGCTTCTCCCCCGACGGCTCGCTCCTGGCCACCGGCGACACCGCCGGCGCCGTGCGATTGTGGGACCCGGCCGCGGGCCAACCGCGGGGCGTGCACACCTCTCACGCCGCGGCCGTCTACCAGGTGACGTTCAGCCCCGACGGCCGGACCCTCGCCAGCGGCGACTCGGGCGGGATCGTCCGCCTGCAGGAGGTGGGCGGCACGGCCCGGGTGGAGCTGACCGGCCACCGCAGCTCGGTCTGGCCGTTCGCGTTCCGGCCCGACGGCGAGCAGCTCGCCACCAGCAGCAACGACGGCACCATCCGGCTGTGGGACCCCGCGTCCGGCAAGTGCCAGCGCGTCCTGCGCGGCCACGGCAGGCGCATCTCCTCCGTGCGGTTCAGCGCCGACGGGTCGCTGCTGGCCACCAGCGGCAACGACGGGGTCGTGCGGCTGTGGGAGCCGCGCACGGGGCGGCGGCTGCGCGAGGTCACCGGCACCGCCGACCGGCTGGTCTCCGCCGTCTTCTCGCCTGCCGGGCCGGTGCTCGCCACCTCCAGCAACGACGGCGGCGTCCACTTCTGGAACGTCGCCACCGGCGACTACGAGCGCGAGCTCAACGCCGAGACCGAGCACGTGTGGGCCGAGGCGTTCAGCCCCGACGGGTCGCTGCTGGCCACCGCCAACGACGACGACAGCGTGCGCATCTGGTACCGGGCCACGGGACGCCTGGTGAGCAACCTGCCCGACCACCGCGGCCGGGTGCGCTCGATCGCCTTCAGCCCCGACGGGCGCTACGTGGCGACCGGCTGCGACGACCGGCTGGTGCGCGTCTGGCACGTCGGGTCCGGCGGGCGGGTCGCCACCCTCGAAGGCCACCGTGACCGCGTCTACTCGGTGGTGTTCTCGCCATCGGGCGGCCACCTGGCGAGCGCGGCCAACGACGGGCTGGCCAAGGTATGGGAGCTGCGCCCCGGCCAGCCGTGGCAGCCGCTGCTGCGGCACACGCTCGACCAGCACACCGGGCGGCTGTGGTCCGTGGCGTTCAACGCCACCGGCGACCGGCTGGCCACCGGGGGCGACGACCTGGTCGTACGGGTCTGGGACGCGGCCACCGGAGAGCAGGTGCACGCCCTGACCGGCCACGCGCGGCGGGTGTGGTCGGTCGCCTACAGCCCCGTGTCGGGCCTGCTGGCGAGCGCGGGCGACGACGGCGTGGTCATCCTCTGGGAGGACGGCGAACGCCGCGCCACCCTGCTCGGGCTGCCGGAGGGCTGGGCGGCGCTGTCACCCGACGGGAGGTACAAGGTGCAGGGCGAGGTCAGCGGGCAGTTCTGGCACGTCATCGGGATGTCGAGGTTCGAGCTCGGCGAGCTGGACGCCTACCTGCCGGGAGTGCGCCAGGTGCCCCTGGACGCCCCCTTCTGAGGGCTCTTCTGACGGCTCTTCTCGTGGTCGGCCCGCTTGCCGCGGGGCCGCTGGGGCGTGGGCCCGGACGGCGGCCAGTGCTCCGGCCGGGTGAGCGAGGCAGGCAGCTTCGTGGCGCCGTCGCCCCTGGCGGAGTTGAGCTGCGCCTGGGTGAGGAAGACGCTTCCGGTGAGGTCGGCGCCGCCGAGGTCGGCCCCGCGCAGATCCGCCCCGATGAGGTCGGCCGTCCTCAGGTCGGCCCCGCGCAGGTCGGCTCCGATGAGGTAGGCGCCCCGCAGGTTCGCGCCCCGCAGGTCGGCGCCCTTGAGCCGGGCCCCGATGAGGTCGGCGCCCCGGCGGTCCTTGTCCCGGCGGTCCTTGTCCCGGGGGCCCTCTTCGCGGCGGTCCTCTTCGAGGCGGTCCTCTTCGCGGACGAGCTCGCTGGTGCGCAGCAGGAGCTCGTTGACGTCGTGCCGGTGGGCCGCCACGTCCAGCTCGGCCAGAGCGTCGGCGTCGCGGCGGGTGAGGGCCTCGGTCTCGTCCAGCGTGCGGCGGATCTCGCCGTGGATCGGGCGCGCCTGGGGCAGGGAGAGGGCCTCGGTCAGGTACCACAGAAGCTCGTGGAGCTGCCGCATGATCGGGAACACCCGGAACATCCGGCCCGCGGTCTCCGGCGCCCGCCGCCAGTCCATGCCGCCGAAGGTGACCTGGGAGACCTTCTGGCCGGCGCCGAAGCAGTCGTACACGGTGCAGCCCGGGAAGCCCTCCGGCCGCAGGCGCTCGTGGATGCCGCACTGGAAGTCGGCCTGGAGGTTGTGGCACGGCCGGCCGGCCTCCTTGTCGACGGCGAAGTCCGCCGAGGCCGAGAAGGGGAGGGCCACGCAGCACAGCGCGAAGCAGCTCCCGCAGTCGGCCCGCAACTCCCCCCGCTCGCGGCCGGGTCCGGCCCCACCGGGTCCGACCTCACCGGGTCCGACCTCGCCGTGCCGGACCTCACCAGGCCGGTCCCTCGCGGACCGCGCCGCGCCGGGCCGGGTGGCCGGGCCATCGGTCATGTGCTCACCGCCGTACTCCGCCTTCGCCACCGATCCGGACCGCCGCCAGCCTACCGGCCGCGCACCGGCGACCGTCGCGCGTACCCGCGCGGGCGGCGCGGCTCAGCC
>NZ_QNFZ01000856.1 GCF_003313395.1 Nonomuraea lactucae
CAGCTCGTCGCGCCCGTCGCCGTCCAGGTCGCCGGCCGCCAGCGCGGCGCCGAACCGGTCGCTCGACGGGGCAGGCAGGGTGAGCTGCCCGGCCGCGCGCAGCCCGTGGGGCGAGCCGTGGTAGAGCTGGACCGCGCCGTTGCCGTCGGCGCCGGGCACCCGGTCACCCGCGAACTCCTCGGACACGCCCACCGCCAGGTCGGCGCACCCGTCGCCGTCGAACTCGCCGACCGCCAGCGCCGAACCGAACGAGTCACCCGGCTCGGGCCGCTCCTGGACCAACCTCGTCCTCCTCCCGTCGCCGTACAGGACCGTCACGGACCCGGCCCGGCGGTCGTCGTACGGCGCGGCCACGGCCAGATCGGGACGGCCGTCGCCGTCGAAGTCGGAGGGGGAACCGCCGCAGGACCGCGCGGCGGCGGGGACCGTACCGGAAGCCAGGGGAAGGACCAGACAGGCGGCGAGCAGCGCGTTCATACCCCCAGTGATGTCCGCCCCGGTAGAACCCGGCCTGAACGGCCCGGGAACGCGCCAAGAGGCGTGGATGCACATCGCCCTCGCGAATGGGATTATCGCGTTGGCGTTCCGCCACCGTGGGACTGCGCTTCGTGACAGGCTACTGAGCGAGACAGAGGGGGAGGAGTCGGATGTCCGCGCGCCACGCTCTGCTGATCGGGGTGCCCCGGTGCGACGACCCGGGCTTCAAGGAGATCGGTGACGTCGTCAGGGCGGACGTGCGCGTCATGCGCCAGGCCCTTGAACAGTCCGGCTACGCCGATGTGGACACGTTCGGAGTGGAGGACGGCCAGGATCCCACCAGGAGCCGGATCCACAAGCGCGTCAAGCGCGCCTGCGAGGCCGCGCGTCCGGAGCGCTGCAGAGCGAGCGGTTCGCCGGCACCGTGCCCGCCACGCTGGAAGGCCGGGAGGAGAGCGTCGCCACCAGCCTCAAGAGACTGCGCCGCTACGCGATCGCGGGGCTGGCCACCAGCCCCCTGCGGGACGTGCCTCCCGTCCCGCGTCCCCTCCAGAACGGCGAGGGACTGCTGCTCACCATCCTGACGACGTGGTCACGCGACCGCGACTCACCCGAGAGCCACCTGCCCGCCCTCCTCGTGGTGGCGTCGAGGAGACTGAACCTGCCGCTCGCCGAGGTGCTCAGGCGGGTGGCCGCGCTCGCGCCGCCCGGATGGGCCGTTCCGGAGTTCGACCTCGGGCCGCTGGCGGATCGGATCTGCTCCGTGGAGGCCACCCTGATGTCCAGGGACCTCGACGCCCAGGCGCCGTGGATGCCGGGTGAGATCCAGCCCGGTCACGTCATCGCCGCCAGCGTCGGCCGGGACCGCCCCGTCGAGGAGGTGCTCGCCGTCTACGACGAGCTCGCGCCGCTGGGTGTGCGGGTCGCCGGACGTGAGCGTTTCCCGGCGGATCTGGAGCCGCTGGAGGTGGAGGCGCTCCGGGAGACGACGGTGGTGGGCCAGCCCATGAGTCCCATGCGTCTCGCCTCCATAGCCGCCCGGACCGGCGTCTCACCACGGGAGGTCCACGAGGCGCTGGCACGCCTGGAATCCCGCGGCCTGCTGGCGCGGCCGGACACCACAGAGCCACTGGACTTCTCCCTTGAGCCTGAGGACTCCAGCGCTCTCAGATCCTTACGGACGATGTGGGGCGAACGGCTGCCGGACCTGCCCCAGCAGGTCGCCGCACGCGAGATCGCGTGCGCGATAGGCAGGGGAACCACCCGCGCCAACAGCCGGTACAGGGCTCGCATGCGCGCGCTGGCCGCCTTCGCCAGGCCCGTCAGCCCCTTCACCAAGACGGACCTGCTCGATCCTCGCGGGCAGGTGACACAGCTTCTCGAGCCGGCGAGCCTGTGGGCCGAACTCCGCTGGCGGGTCGGACCGGGGGAGATCGTCGCGGGCGCGTTCGAGTCCGGCCTGTCCATCGGCGCCTATCTGGAGCTGCTGGCCCCCTACCGGCAGATGGGCGTCCCCGTACCCGAGCCCGGCGAAGGTGAGCTGCACGACATCCGTCCCGACGAGGAGGACGCCATGCTCCTGGTACGGCAGGGAGACAAGTTCATCTCGGCAGTGGGGGCTGTCGATCTGGTGCGCGCGGCCGGGCGGTTCGGGTGGACGGTCGCCGGCACGCACCGCCGCCTGCTCCCCCTCGTCCCGCTCGGGCTGACGCTCGACCACCCGCACGACGCCTGCCCCGACACCATCGTGCGCTGGCAGGACCTGCTCGCCCTCACCGTCGACCTCGACGGCCACGCCCCGGCCGTCGCGGGCGCCGTGACGGCCGAGCACCTCGCGCACGCCGCCGAGCAGCTCGACGAGCCGCCCGAGCGGGTCGGCGACCGCCTGCGCCCCTATGCCCGCCTGTTCACGCTCACCCCGCCTGCCCGACCTGCCACGGCAAGACCGCCACCCCGTGGTCCTACGGCGTCGTCGGCGCCAAGGGGGTGTTCGGCCGCCGCGCGAAGGGAGAGCCACCCAGGCCCTCCGGCCCCCGGACCGTCTACTGCGAGTGCGGCTACACGCATCCGAACCGGCCCGGGACGGCCTGGGACCTCGGCTGCGGCTCGTTCTGGACCGTGGATCTGCCCTCGTGAGCAGGGTGGACGCGTGGCGGTGGGCGCAGAAGGCGCAGCGGCTCCAGTACGAGCAACTGGAGATCGTCCGCAAGCAGGCGGAGAGCTGGCGGACGGGGCTGACCGGTGTCACGACGTTGCTGGCCGCCGTCCTGGTCGTCAAGGGCCGCGAGAGCGTCAGCGAGCTGGCGCCGCCGTACCGGTGGCTGGTGCCAATGCTGCTCGCGGCGGCGCTGGCCGTGCTGGTGTGGGCGACGCTCACGGCGGTGGGCGCCGCCTCCGGGCTCCCGTCCAGCCGGACGCTCCTCACCGGCGAGGACCTGCGCGCCTGGACGAGAGGCGAGGTCGGGCGGATCCAGAACGCGGTCAGCCGGGCACGCGCGCTGCCCCTCTTCGGCGTGGCGGCGGTGGCCGTCGCGGTCATGGCCTCGTGGCTGGCGCCGGCCGCCTCCCCGGCGCCGGCGCTTGGTGGTCGTGGAGTCGGCCACCGGACGGCTGTGCGGGACGCTCGTCGACACCGGCGGCGGCAGCCTCATCGTGAAGGTCTCCGAGGACCACCGGATCGTCCGGCTGGCGGACGTGACCAGGATCAGAGGCGTGGCGGCCTGCCCCCGCTGAGGTGTACGGGAAGCCCGGCGCCGCCGGCGATCCGGGACCGGACGGAGCACCGGGGACGCAGCACGGACCGGCAGGGGAACGTGCCAGGATAGGCCCGTGGACATCGATCTCGCGGACCTGGATTTCTGGCGCAGACCGCTCAAGGAGCGGCACGAGGCGTTCGCCCGGCTCCGGCAGCTGGAGCACCCGGTGTTCTTCCCGGAGAAGAAGGTGCCGTTCCTGCGCTCCGGCAAGGGCTTCTACGCGCTGGTCCGCCACGCCGACGTGGTTGAGGCCAGCCGCAACGCCAAGGTGTTCTCCAGCGAGCCGGCGGTCACCAACCCCGAGCCGCCCGGCTGGGTCAAGCAGGTCTTCGGCGAGTCGATGGTCAACATGGACGACCCGCGCCACGCCCGGCTCCGCCGCATCGTCACGCGCTCGTTCAGCCCCCGGATGCTGGCCGGGCTGCAGGACGACATCGAGGCCGCCTGCGCGCGCATCGTGGACGACGTCGTCAAGGACGGGCCGCGCGACTTCGTCCACCAGGTCGCGGCCCGGCTCCCCATCCACGTCATCTGCGACATGCTGGATATCCCGCAGGAGCTGCGAGCCAAGGTGCACCAGCACGTCGACGTCTCCACCGCCTACACCGGCGTGCGGCCCAGCCTGGCTCGCAGCGTCCAGCTCGCCGGGCAGAACATGCTGGCACTCATGGCGCTGCAGCGCATGGTCATCAGGCTCGGCCACGAGCGCGCCGCCGACCCGCGCGGCGACCTCATCTCCCTGCTGGTCACCGCCAACCCCGACGGCGAGAAGCTGACCGACAAGGAGCTCGGCTCGTTCTTCGCGCTGCTGCTGGTGGCGGGCAACGAGACCGCGCGCAACACGATGGCCCACGGCATCAAGCTGCTGACCGACAACCCCGCCCAGCGCGAGCTTCTGACGAGCGACTTCGACGCCCACGTCAACGGCGCGATCGAGGAGATGGTCCGCTGCGTCTCGCCCATCATCCAGTTCCGCCGCACCGTGACCGAGGACCACTCGCTGCGCGGCCTGGAGCTGAAGAAGGGCGACAAGGTCGTCCTCTTCTACGGCTCCGCCAATCGAGACGAGAGCGTCTTCCCCGACGCCGACACGTTCGACATCACCCGCGACACCAAGCCGCACGTCGGGTTCGGCGGGCCGGGGCCGCACTTCTGCCTCGGCGCCAACCTGGCCAGGCAGGAGATGCGCACGATGTTCCGCGAGCTGCTCACCCGGCTGCCCGGCATCCGCTCGGTCGGGGAGCCGGAGCTGCTGCTGTCCAACTTCGACAACAGCGTCCGCGGCCAGGCGTTCACGTTCTGAGGCTCAGTCGCCGGCCTGATCCGGGGCGAGGACGTTCGTCCTGATCGTGAGGAAGGTGATCAGCGCGGCCACCAGCATCATCGCCGCGCTGACCAGCATCGCCGTGCGGAACCCCGCGTCGAACACCTCCGGCCGCTCGAAGGCGTCGCCGACCAGGCCCACCGCGGGTGGCACGGCGGCCACCGCGAGCAGGCCGCCGGTGCGGGCGACCGCGTTGTTGATCCCGCTGGCCGTGCCCGCGTAGCGTTCGTCGGCGCTGGCCAGCACGGTCGCCGTGAGCGGCGCCACCACGGCCGACAGCCCCAGGCCGAAGACGGTGACGGCCGGCAGGACCTGCAGCACGTACGAGGCGCCGGGGCCGATCGTGCTCATCCAGAGGAAGCCGAGCCCCGCCACCAGGATGCCCGCCGTCATCGGCAGGCGCGGACCGAGCCGCTTGGCGACCTCCCCCGCCGGCGGCGACAGCAGCAGCATCAGGACCGTGACCGGCAGCAGCGACAGCCCGGCCGCGATCGGCGAGAAGCCGGACACCACCTGCAACTGGATGACCAGCAGGAAGAACACCACGCCCATCGCCGCGTACATGACCAGCGTGACCACGTTCACGGCCGTGAACACGCGGTCGCGGAAGATCTCGACCGGCACCAGCGCCTCGGGCGAGCGGCGGATCTCCAGCACCACGAACGCCGCCCCGAGCGCGACGCCGGCCACCAGCGGCGCCACCGCGCCCCGCTCGATCAGGCCGTACGTGATGCCGGCCAGCGCGAGGGCCGCCAGCACCGAGCCGAGCACGTCGAAGCGGCCCGCCGCCCGCTCGTCCCTGCTCTCCGGCACGTGCCGCACGGCGACCAGCACGACGAGCAGCGCGAACGGCAGGTTGACGAGGAACGCCCAGCGCCAGCCCGCCGACTGCACCAGCCAGCCGCCCAGCAGCGGCCCGATGGCGCTGGCCACCCCGCCGAGCCCCGACCAGACGCCCACCGCGCGCGGCCGGTCGGCCTTGACGAACGCCGCCTGGATGATCGCCAGCGAGCCCGGAGTGAGCAGCGCGCCGCCGATGCCCTGCAGCGCTCGGGCGCCGATCAGGAACTCGATGGACGGCGCCAGCCCGCACAGCGCCGACGCCAGGGCGAACCAGACCGTGCCCACGACGAACACCCTGCGCCTGCCGAAGCGGTCGCCGAGCGAGCCGCCCAGCAGGATCAGGCCGGCCAGGGTGAGCGTGTAGGAGTTGATCGTCCACTGCAGCCCGGACATGTCCGCGTCCAGTTCGTCGCCCAGGAAGGGCAGGGCCACGTTGACCACCGTGCTGTCGAGCATGGCCAGCCCCGAGCCGAGCACGGTGGCCGCGAGGATCCACCTGCCGCGGGCCGACCCGAGCCGCACGTGACCGTCGGTCGCGACCCGTTGCCTGGGCCCGTTCGCGGGGTCGTCCATCACGAGCGGCTGCCGAGCGCCCTGAGCACGAAGCCGGACACCAGCTCCCCGGCCACCTCGACCGTGACCGTGCCGCTCATCAGCGGCACCCGCTCGGCGCCGATCACGGCGAGGATCATGCGCGCCGTGGCGCCGACGTCGGGCGCCTGGAAGTCGCCCGAACCGATGCCGCTCTCCAGGATCTCCACGAGGACGCGCTGCATGGGCGCCACGTGCTCGGCCAGCCGCTGGTAGGCGTCGGGGCCGAGGGCCGCGCCGAGGTCGGCCGGGCCCGGGTGCGGGTGCGCCAGCAGCCCGGCGAGCTGCAGCCGGACGAAC
>NZ_QNFZ01000857.1 GCF_003313395.1 Nonomuraea lactucae
CGCGCGCACGGCGCGCGGCCGCCGCACCGGACAGGAAATCCATGGAACTCACCCGCCGCCAGCTCGGCATGCTCCTCGGCGCCGGCGCGGCCACCGCCGTCGCCCCCGCCCTGCCTGCCCTGCCCGCGCTCTCGAGTACGCGAGCCGCACCGAGCCTGCTCCCCCCGGGCATGAGCTGGCAGTTGCTCTGGTCCCCGTCGGCCGCCGTGGACGGCATGCGCGCCTGGGAGACCATCGAGGACGACCGCGCCGGCTCCCACCCGGCCGGCCGGCCGCACATCGTCCCCGCCGGCGACGACTACCGCTTCACCATGCACATGGTGGACCGGGACAGCAGCACCGACAGGCAGCGCCAGGAGGTGACCGGCAACCGCACCGGCAGCGGCTACCTGCAGTGGCGGCTCGGCGAGCTGTGGCGCGTCACGTACTCGATGTACATCCCGGCCACGCTCAAGGCCACCACCACGTTCACCCACGTCTTCCAGACCAAGATGCCCGGCACGGGCACCTCGCCGATCACCGTCACCTCGCTGCGCCGGGTGAACGGCGCGCAGACCATCGAGCACAAGGTCTTCGAGCCGAACATCCTGGTCGGCCGGACCGACCTGGCGCCCCTGCACAACAGGTGGATCGACGTCGACTACGAGATCCGGATCGGCGACGGCGGCGCCGGCGGGGTGCGCTGGGTGGTCCGCAACGGCGGCGCCACGGTGGTCGACGCCACCAGGACCGGGGTCGACACGTTCCTCGGTGACCGGGTCCGCCCCAAGTGGGGCATCTACCGCTCGCTCGGCGACGCCTCCGGCTCGCTGCAGGACTGCCACCTGCTGCTCACCCGCCTGCGCGCGTACAAGGCGGTGCCGGGCGGCGGCACGGCCACCCGGTACGAGGCGGAGAACGGGAAGATCTCGCAGGGCGCGGTCGAGTCCGACCACGCGGGCTTCACCGGCGCCGGCTTCGTCAACACCGACAACGCCGCCGGTGCGTACGTCGAGTTCACCGTGCGGGAGTCGGGCCCCAGGACGCTGCGGATCCGCTACGCCAACGGCACCACGGCGGACCGGCCGATGCGGATCACCGTCAACGGCGCCGCCGTCGCGACCCGCTCCTACACCGGCACGGGCGCCTGGACGTCATGGGCGACCGACTCGTTCCCCGTGACGCTCCCCGCCGGCCCGAGCGCCGTCAGGCTGACCGCCACCACGGCGAACGGCTGCCCCAACCTCGACCACATCGAAGTGGCCTGAACCACCCCTCATCGGCTCATGCGAGGGCCGCACCACCCGCACCCCCCTCCAGAAGGAGGTCGCGCATGTCACGCGCGCCACGCACGGCACTGCTGGCCGTGCTCATCCTCGTCCTCGGCTTTCTCGTCTCCGCCCCCGCGCGGGCGGAGCTGCAGCATCCCCGCCAGGCCTTCCTGCGCTCCTCGGTCGGCGGCCTCTTCCTGCACTGGGGCATGCGCACCGCCCCGCAGCACACGAGCTGCTCCGCCTGGGAGTCGGCCATCACCTCCGGCGGCTGGAACGCCGCCTACTGGGTGGAGCAGGCGCGGAAGCTGCACACCCAGTACATCGTGCTGGCCACCTTCCACTCCCGGCTCGGCTACGCCCGGCCGTACCCGTCGAACGTGCCCGGCTCCTGCCGCTCCGGCAGGGACTTCCTCGGCGAGCTGATCGACGCCGCCGACGCGCGCGGCCTGAAGGTCATCCACTACATGACCGACGACCCGCAGTGGTGGAACGAGGGGCTCGGCTCCGGCCAGTCCTGGCTCAACTCGGCGGCGTACTCCGCCTACAAGGGCCACACCGTGGACCTGCACACGCGTGACGGGTTCGGCGAGTTCAGCTACGACCAGTTCGTCGAGCAGATGGCCCGCTACCCGAAGCTGGCCGGGTTCTGGATCGACAACGACAACGCCTACTGGGAGCGCAACGGCCTCTACGAGCGCATCCGCCGCGAGCGGCCCGACATGACGCTGTCGAACAACAACGAAGACACGCCGATCATGGACATGATCAGCAACGAGCAGAAGACCGGCATGACGCCGAACTACGACTACCCGCAGGCCGTCTACACGGCGGCGCCGCGGCTCATCGAGGCCGACTTCAAACTGCCCACCTCCGGTCCCTGGTGGTACGGCGGCTCCGACCAGGCCGTGGACTACAAGCTGTCGCTCGGCCGGCTGATCACCAACGCCGGCTCGTCGGTGAAGGCGCTGATGGCCGAGACGCCGATGAAGGCCGGGCGCATGCCGCCCGCGCAGGAGGCGTTCAACGACTTCGCCGAGGGCTACCTGCAGGCGATCCGGGAGTCGCTGCACGGCGTCGAGGGCGGCGGCTACATGTACGGCGGGCTCGACCCGGGCTTCTGGAACGCGGGCGCGCACGGCGTCACCACCATCAGCAAGACCAACCCGAACCTGCACTACATCCACGTCCTCACCCGCCCGTCAGGGAGCACGTTGTCGCTGCGCGACAACGGCTACCGCATCTCCTCGGTGACCAACCTGCGCACCGGCGCCCCGGTCGCCTTCACCCAGGCGAACGGCACGCTCACGCTCACCGGCGTCTCCTCGTGGGACCAGTACGACACCGTGTTCAAGGTCGTCTCCACCGTGCGCGAGGGCATCCACACGGGCGTCACCCTCACCGCCTCCGCCTCCGCGAGCGGGCACCCCGCCTCCCACGCCGGCGACCGCGACTACCTGACGTACTGGGACGCCGGCTCCGCCCAGCCCGTGTCGCTCCGCTTCGACCTCGGCGCGGCCAAGCCCATCCGCTACATCGGCATCAACCAGCGCGAGGACTCCACCACCCACCCGGCCGCCAACTCGGCGCGGATCAACTCCTACCGCGTCTACGTCAGTAGCGACGGCGTGAACTGGGGCACCCCCGTCAAGACCGGCAACCTGCCCAACCACCGCGGCGTGCAGATCATCGACGTGCCCGCCACCACGGCCCGGCACGTGCGGCTGGAGAAGGTCAGCAGCCACGGCGTCGCCCGGCTCCGCGTGGACGAGGCGTGGGTCGGCGGCGCGTACGCGGGCGGCGGCACGCCGCCGCCCGGCGTCCACGAGGCGGAGAACGCCACGATCTCGCAGGGAGTCGTGGAGTCCAACCACGCCGGCTTCACTGGCACCGGCTTCGTCAACTACACGAACGTGGCCGGGTCGTACGTCGAGTTCGCGGTGAACGCCCCGGCCGCCGGCGACGCCACCCTCACCCTCAGGTACGCCAACGGCACCACCACGGGCCGGCCCATGGACATCGTGGTCAACGGCACGGTCGTCGCCGACGAGCTGGCCTTCGGCCCGACGGGCGGCTGGCCGTCCTGGACCACCAGGTCGGTCACGGTGCCGCTGCGGGCGGGCCCGAACACCATCCGCGCCACGGCCACCACGGCCGGCGGCGGCCCGAACCTGGACCACATCACCGTCGGCTGAGCCTCGCTCCGCTCTGGCGCGCCGCCTCCGGCGGCGCGCCCCACCGGAATGCCTGCCGTGAGGACAGAAGGGAGAAAACCCAGTGAAATGGAGAAAGGCATGCTCGGTGGCGGGGGCCACCGTCCTGGGGTTCACCGGCCTGGTGGCCGCGGGCGGCCGGCCCGCCGCCTCCGCCACCGCCGCGTCGGCGGTGTCGGCGGTGTCGGCGGTGTCGGCGGTGACGTCGGACAACGGCCTGTCGATCAGGCCCGCCATGGGATGGAGCAGCTGGAGCTTCGTCCGCCGCTGGCCCGACGAGGCCAAGATGCGCGCCCAGGCCGACGCGCTGGTCAGCAGCGGCCTCGCCGCCAAGGGCTACGTGTACGTCAACCTGGACGACTTCTACCAGCGGTGCGACTCCAACGGCTTCATGGTCGACGACCACGGCCGGTGGGCGGTGGACCCCGCCAAGTTCCCCTCCGGGATCAAGGCGCTGGCCGACCACGTGCACGCCAAGGGCCTGAAGTTCGGCTTCTACGTCACCCCCGGCATCGCCCGCAACGCCGTACTCAGGAACACCCCCGTCGAGGGCACCTCCTACCGCGCGCAGGACATCGCCGACACCTCCCAGACGCACAAGAACTACAACTGCAAGAACATGTACCGGCTGCGCCACTCCCACCCGGGCGCCCAGGCGTTCATCAACTCGTGGGCGAACCAGATGGCCTCCTGGGGCGTGGACTACCTGAAGATCGACGGCGTCGACGCGACGACGATCGCCGACGTCGAGGCGTGGGACCGGGCGCTGCGGCAGACCGGCCGGCCGATCAACTTCGCCCTCTCCAACAACCTGCCCATCGCCCAGGCCGCCACCTGGCGGAGGCTGGCCAACAGCTGGCGCACCCAGGGCGACGTCGAGTGCTACTGCGGACCGGGCCCGAACGGCAGCGGCTTCCCGCTGACCAACTGGGCGCGCATCTCCGGCCGGTTCGGCTCGGCCGCGAACTGGCAGCCGCACGCCGGGCCGGGCGGCTGGAACGACCTGGACTCCCTCCAGATCGGCAACGGCGACCAGATCGGCATCAACGCCGACCAGCGCCGCTCGCACATGACGCTGTGGGCGATGGCCGCGACCCCGCTCCTGCTCGGCAGCGACCTGACCGCGCTCACCCCGACCGACCTGGCCATGCTCACCAACGACCGGCTCATCGCCGTCAACCAGGACGGCGTCGCCGCGCAGCGCATCGTCAGCAGCGGCGTCAACCAGGTGTGGCGCAAGCGCGAGGCGAACGGCGACTACGTCATCGCCCTGTTCAACACCGGCACGTCCGGCGACTCCACGGTCGGCGTGACCTGGTCGCAGGCCGGGTTCGGCGGCCCCGCACAGGTCACGAACCTGTGGTCGGGCGCCTCCGAGGGCACCGTCGCCTCCTCCTACAGCGCCACGCTGCGGCCCGGTGAGACCCGCCTCATCCGCGCCCGTCCCGCCTCCGCCACCCCCCGCCACGAGGCGGAGAACGCCACGATCTCCCAGGGCGTCGTGGAGTCCAACCATGCCGGCTACTCCGGCACCGGGTTCGTCAACGGCGACAACGTCGTCGGCTCGTACGTCGAGTTCGCCGTGCGGGAGTCGGGCCCCAGGACCCTGACGATCCGGTACGCCAACGGCACGACGGCGGGCCGCCCGATGAGCCTCACGGTCAACGGCGCGGCGGTGGGGAGCGCGCTGCCCTTCGGCTCGACGGGCGCCTGGACCTCCTGGGCCGACGCCACCGCCCCGATCACGCTGGCGGCCGGGACCAACACCATCCGCCTGACCGGCACCACAGCGACGGGAGGCCCCAACCTGGACCGCATCACACTGTCCTGACCGGCACCGTCCCGACCGGCGGCATATCGGTTCCCCAGAAGGTCTCGTTACGGACAGGACGTGTCTCGACACGGGGCGAAACCAACAGATAGCGTCCTGACACCGAGATCGTCATCTGGTCAGGAGGTCTTCCACATGACGGTTCCCGGCTACACCGAATTCCGGGAACTTGGACACGGCGCCACAGGCCGGGTCATGCTCGCCATCCGCGACTCCGACCGCCGGCCGGTCGCCGTCAAGCACCTGTCGGCGCGGCTGCGCGAGGATCCGGGGTTCGCCGGCAGGTTCCGGGCCGAGGCGCCGCTGATCCGGCAGCTCGGCGGCCCCCACCTCGCCCGGCTGCTCGACTACGTCGAGGGCCGCGACGACGCCGCCACCGTGGCGGAACTGGTCGACGGCGTCACGCTGCGCCGCCTGATCGAGCACGACGGCGCCACCGGCCCCGAAGCGGCGCTGGCCGTCCTGAAGGGCGCCCTGCTGGCACTCGCCGAAGGGCACCGCCTGGGCGTCGCGCACCGCGACGTCAAGCCCGAGAACGTGATCGTCTGCAGGAACGGCGACAGCAGGCTCGTGGACTTCGGCCTCGCCGCGCCCGTGCGGGGCCGGGCGCCCCTGGCGGGCACCCCCTCCCACCTGGCGCCCGAACGCTGGGACGGAGCCCCGGCGGGCCCGGGCGCCGATATCTACGCCGCGGCCGTGGCCTTCTTCGAGTGCCTCACCGGGTGCCCGCCGTTCACCGCAGGCGACGTGGCCGGGCTGGCCCGCCTGCACCGGCACGCCTCCCCGCCGCTCGACGACGTGGAGGAGCCGCTCAGGGCGCTGGCCGCGTACGGCCTGGCCAAGGACCCCGCCGAGCGGCCGGAGTCGGCCGAGGCGTTCCTGGCCGTGCTGGAGAAGGCGGCGCGGGCGGGGTACGGCCCGGAGTGGGAGGCGGGCGGCAGGGCGAACCTGGCGCTGCTCGCCGTGCCGCACCTGGCGCGCTTCCCGCTCGCCCGGCCGGCGTC
>NZ_QNFZ01000859.1 GCF_003313395.1 Nonomuraea lactucae
CGAACACCGCGGCCAGGCCGAGCGCCGCCCGCTCCGGGGAGGGCGCCGACCCGCCGCTCATCGCGTGCGCGAGCGCGGCCAGGGTGACGCAGACGGCGGCGAAGGCGGCCGTCCGCGCGAGCCTGAGGGGAAGGTGCGCGCGCATCGGTGGGCACATGCTCTCACGGGACGAGGCCAGGAGATACCTCTCTGCCCAAGCTCCGCAATGCCTGGTCGATTTGCCGTCAATGTCGCTAGGGTCGTTCCGACCGCGTTTACATGAGGTGAGAACGTTGCGGCATTTTGCGGGTTTGCTCATCGGGTTGGTGGCGGCGGTGGCCGTACTGGGTGGCGGCGGATGGGCCACCCAGCAGGCGGTGACCGTCGCGCAGGGCCCCGCGGGCCAGAAACTGTGGATCGCCCTCGGCGCGATGGCGGCCGTCGGCCTCGTGGTCGGGCTGGTGGTGGCGGGCCGGGTCTCGCCGCTGGCGACGTTCCTCCCCTCGATGGCGCTGCTGGCGTGGACGGTGGTCTACGCGCTGGACATGAACCGCGCGCTGTCCTTCGTCCCCGACGAGCCGTCGATGCACCAGATCGTCAGGGAGGCGGGGGCCGGCGCCCGGCTGCTGCTCACCTCCGGTGTCCTGGCGCTGCTGGGGGTGGCCCTGTTCGTCCCCGTCCTGATGCCCTCGCGCTGGCAGCGCCGCCAGGACGACTACGACGGCGAGGACTACGAGGAGAGCCCGCAGGAGAAGAGCTACTACTGAGCCGGCCACGTCACCTGGCGGTCTCGCGGCCGGTCGTGTAGAGGCGGGTCACCACCTCCTCGATGGTCGACCGGCCGGGCGCGGTGGCCATCAGATCGTCCAGCGTCCCGTCGAACGCCAGCCGCCCGTGGTCGATCAGCATCACCCGGCGGCAGAGCCGTTCGATGTCGCCCAGGTCGTGTGTGGTCAGCAGCACGGTGGTGCCCTGCTCGGAGTTGAGCCGCCGCAGGAAGTCGCGGATGCCCGCCTTGCTCACGACGTCGAGCCCGATCGTCGGCTCGTCGAGGACGAGCACGTCGGGGGCGTGCAGCAGCGCCGCGGCCAGGTCGCCGCGCATCCGCTGGCCCAGGCTGAGCTGGCGCACCGGCTTCGCCGCGAAGTCGCCGAGTCCGAGCGTCTCGGTCAGCTCGTCGAGCCGCGACCGGTACGCAACACGATCTACGTTGTAAAGGAGCCGGATCAGCTCGAAACTGTCACGCAGCGGCAGATCCCACCACAACGTGGTCCGCTGCCCGAACACCACACCGATCCGGCGGGCGAGCGTGGTGCGCCTGCGTGACGGGTCGAGCCCGGCCACCCGAACCCTGCCGGACGTCGGCGTGAGGATGCCGCAGAGCATCTTGATCGTGGTGGACTTGCCGGCGCCGTTGGGGCCCAGGCAGCCGACGAACTCGCCGGCCGCGATGGTGAACGACAGGTCCCGTACGGCGTGCACGACCTCGCGCCTGACCTTGAAGGAGCGGCCGGCCCGGTCGAGTTCGATCATGTCTAGCTTCCCGTCGATCGGTAGTGGCGGATGCCCCGCCGCCAGGCCAGCCAGGCGGGCAGGGCGAGGCCCACGGCCGCGACGGGGCCGAGGAACCGCATGAAGGAGGGCGTGCCGAACGGGTCGTCCCGGCCCAGCACGTACAGGCCGGGCTGCCAGTTGACGAACGCCAGCGGCAGCGCGTACGTCACGCCACGCACCAGGTCGCGGGCGTAGACGCTGAACGGATACTGGGTGAGCTGGCCGCTGCCGTAGGTGAAGGCGTTGACCACCTCCGGCGCGTCGGTGAGCACGAACTGCACCGACGCGGCCAGCGTCCACAGCGACGCGAAGATGACCACGCCAGTCACGATCATGACGGGGACCATCCAGAGCCGTCGCGCGTCGAGGTCGAGCGCGGCGAGCGCGTAGGCGAGGACGGCGGCCGCCTGCGCGATTCGGCCGGCGCGGGTGGGCGAGAAGTTGTCGGTGGCGAGCTGGATCCAGGGGCTGACCGGCCGGATGAGCATCGCGTCGAACGTGCCGGCCTTGATGTGCCGGCTGATCCGGTCGACGTTGCCGACGAACATGTCGCAGAAGCAGAACGCCACGTTCGAGGCCCCGTACAGGAAGAGGACCTCGTCGTGGGAGAAGCCGGCGAGGCTGGTGGTGTTGGCGAAGATGACGAGGATCACGGCCACGTCGGTGGCGGCCAGGACCGTGCCGAGCACCGCCATGAGCGCGAACGAGGCGCGGTAGGCCATGGCGGCGCGGGCCCACGTCCAGGCCAGCAGGATGTACGTGCTAACCACCCTGGATCACCACCTTGTGGCGGATCGCCCGGGTGCCGAGCGCGCCCAGCGCGAGGAGCGCGACGGCCCAGGACGCCTGGAAGGCGAGCGTCTCCAGCGGCGGTGCCGTGCCGAGGTAGACGTCGGCGGGCGCCTGCGCCATGGCGGCCCACGGCAGCGCCCTGACCAGCTCGCCCAGCGGCCCGGGGACCAGCGGGAGAGGGATCATCATGCCGCTGAGCAGGGTGGTGAGGACGAGCGAGCCGACCTGCACGCCGCGGTCGTCCACCAGCCAGCAGACCGACAGCGCGACCAGGTAGCGCCAGGCGAAGCCGACGGCCCACCCGGCCAGGAAGCAGGCAGCGAACCCGGCCCACCCCGCGAACCCCGAGGGCCGGACGACGCCGAACAGGGCGGCGCCCAGCAGCACCGGCGGGATCCCCCGCACGAGGAACAGGTAGCCGGCCCTGCCCAGGTCCTCGGCCATCGACCAGAGCTGGAGCGAGGCGGGGCGGACGAGGTCGAGCGCGATGTCGCCGGTGCGGATGCGCTCGGGGACGTCCAGGCCGCCGCCGAACAGCTGCATGGGGCCGATGAAGGCCTGGGTGACGAAGCAGTAGGTGACGGCGTGGGTGACGTCGTACCCGGCGAGGCCCGGCCGTGCCTCCCACAGGGCGATGAGGACGTAGGCGCGCAGCACGCCGAACACGCTGTTGGTGAACGCGCCGGCCAGCGCGCCCCAGACGTACGTGGCGTGCTTGCGGAAGCCGTAGCGGACGAGCCGGGCGTAGAGGGGGGCGTGGAAGGGGGCGTGGAAGGGGGCGTGGAAGGGGATGGTCTCGCACCTCCGGAGGGTGATGGCACGGTGACGAGCCGTGCGCGGACCCGCGCGCGGGTCGGCCGATGGGAGCGCTGGATTATGCGCCCGCGGGCGGGCGGCGGGCAACGGATTTAAGGCGGCCGCCGGCCCTGGCGGACCTTGCGACCTGCGGGTCGACACATCCCGGAAATGTTCCCGTAAGCGACGGGATACTTACCGGTGAGTAGATCCATGCTCTTCGGGGAAGGAGATTCATCGGAGGACAGAACATGCACATCGACAGGGACGTCACTCCGGACTATCCCCTCAGCTGGCAGGCCCGCGCGCTCACCGGGCTGATGCGCGGCACGCTCAAACCGGCGTCGAGCCTGCTCATGCGCCACGGGCTGGCGATCGACTGCGCCTCCCGCATCGGCGAGCTGACCAGGTGGGTGCCGATCCGCCCGCCCGGCCACGTCAGGGTCACGCCCGCCGGCTTCTCCGCCTGCGGCGGCGAGTGGCTGCGCGCGGGCGAGGAGCCGGACGAGAGCAAGGTGCTGCTCTACTTTCACGGAGGCGGCTACTTCTCCTGCTCGCCCAGCACGCACAGGTCGATCACCTGGCGCCTGTCGGTCGCGGCCCGCCGCCCCGTGATCGCGCTCGACTACCGGCAGGGCCCGGTGCACAAGCTGGCCGACTCCCTGGAGGACGCGCTGGACGCCTACCGGTGCCTGCTGGGCCAGGGGTACGCCCCGGACGACGTCATCCTGGCCGGCGACTCGGCGGGCGGTCACCTCACGCTCGCCACGCTGCTAGCGCTGCGCGATCAGGGCGCGCCGCTCCCCGGCGCGGCCATCTGCCTGTCGCCGTGGGCGGACCTCACCGACTTCCCCCGCCGGGCCAACCGCTGGCAGGACCCCATGCTGTCCGCCGGGCGCGTCCGCTGGCTGGCCCGGCGCTGGACCTCCGGCCTGGACCCGCGCGACCCGCTCGTGTCGCCGGTGCTGGGCGACTTCACCGGCCTGCCCCCGTTGATGATCGTGACGGGCTCGACCGAGGTGCTCCGGGACGAGGCGCGCCGGGTGGCCGTCAGGGCGCGCGAGGCGGGGGTGCCGGTGACGTACGAGGAATGGCCGCGCATGCCGCACGTCTTCCCCATCCTGGCCGACGTGCTGCCCGAGGCCCGTCACGCCTTCCGCCACATGGCGGGCTTCGTCGCCGCCGTGGCCGCCGCCCGGCGCGCCTCCGGCGACGCCGCCGACAGCGCCTACGACGGCGCCCCCGACAGCGCCTACGATGGGGCGTCCGACAGTGCCTCCGGCGCCGCCGCCTGACCTGGTGCGGCTCCCTGCGCGCGCCCGACGACTCGCGGGTATAAGTTAGGTATGCCTAACTTCTATGCGCTGAGGAGCGGTCGATGGCCGGAAAGCCGACAGATCACCATCGTGGTGTCGTCCTGCGCACCGAGCGGCTCACGCCGCACATGATCCGCGTCGTGGTGGGCGGTGACGGGCTGCGCGACTTCGAGCTGTCCGGGCAGACCGACCACTACGTGAAGCTGGTGTTCCCGCACGAGGGCGTCGACTATCCGGTCCCGTTCAGTGTCCAGAACGTGCGCGAGACCATGCCCCGGGAGCTGTGGCCGCGCCTGCGCACCTACACCGTGCGCGCGTGGGACGCCGAGGCGCGCGAGATGACGATCGACTTCGTGCACCACGGCGACTCGGGCCTGGCCGGGCCGTGGGCGGCGCGGGCCGTGCCGGGCGACGAACTGCTGATGCTGGGCCCCGGCGGCGGCTACGCGCCGAGCCCGGAGGCGGGCTGGCACCTGCTGGTCGGTGACGAGAGCGCGCTGCCGGCCATCGCCGCCTCGGTGGAGGCGCTGCCCGAGGGGGCGCCGGCGCACGTTCTGGTGGAGGTCGACGGCCCCGAGGACGAGCAGAAGCTCGAGCCGGTGGGCGACGCCCGCGTCCTGTGGGTGCACCGCGACGGCCGGCCCGTCGGCGAGGCGCTGGTGCAGGCGGTGTGCGGGCTGGACTTCCCCGAAGGCGACGTGCACGCGTTCGTGCACGGGGAGGCCGGTTTCGTCAGGCGGCTGCGACACCATCTGAGGGTCGAGCGCCGGGTGCCGCTGGAGCGCATGTCCATCTCCGGCTACTGGCGCTCGGGCGTGGACGACGAGGCGTGGCGGGCGGTCAAGCAGGAGTGGAACCGTCAGATCGACGCCGAGGAGGCCGCCGCGCTGGGCTGACGCGCGCCCGTCACCGGGAGGCGCGGGACGCCACTCGGGTCACACCCCTTACTCACCTCGGCGGTACGACCGCCTTACCTCCGATACCCCTTGCGCAGGTCGTGCGGAAACCCTCTCCCGGCGGGACCACAGTGTGCTGTGCCGTGTCCCAGCAGACAGGAGAGGCGAGACCCGGATGGCGCGTGGTTCGAGTGACATGCCTCCAGGCGTGCGACCGCTCACGGTGGGCGATCCGGTCATCATCGGCCGGTATCTCCTGCTCGGCCGACTCGGCAGCGGCGGGATGGGCGTCGTCTACCTGGCCGAACACCCGCGAGGCGGGCTCGTCGCCGTCAAGACGCCGCATGCCGTGCACCTCAAGGATCCCACGCTGCGGGCCCGCTTCGCCGGAGAAGTCGCCTTCTCGCGCCGGGTGGTGCCGTTCTGCACGGCGGCGGTGGTCGAGGACGGCACCGACCGGGACCGGCCCTACCTGGTGTCCGAACATGTTCCCGGTCCGGCGCTGTCGCAGGTGGTCGCGGCGGGCGGGCCGCTGACCCCGGACCTCGCCTACGGGGTGGCGCTGGGGGTGGCGGGTGCGATGGTCGCCGTGCACGACGCCGCACTGGTCCACCGGGATCTCAAGCCGGCCAACGTGCTGCTGTCCGCGCGGGGGCCGCGGGTCATCGACTTCGGCATCGCCCGCGACGTCGACACGACCGGCGCGTACACGGAGGCGGGGCAGGTCATGGGCAGCCCCGGCTGGGTGTCGCCCGAACGGCTGACCGGCGGCCCCGCTCTGCCGGCCTCGGACGTCTTCGCGTGGGGCTGCCTGGTGGCGTTCGCGGCGACAGGGCATCACCCGTTCGGGGCGGGGGAGGACGACGTGCTGGCCCGGCGCATCGTGCTGGAGGCGCCCCGGCTGGACGGGGTGCCCGCGCCGCTGCGGCCGGCCGTCGAGGCGGCGCTGGCCAAGGACCCCGCCGCCCGGCCGCG
>NZ_QNFZ01000858.1 GCF_003313395.1 Nonomuraea lactucae
CGCCAGGCGCGCCGCCCAGGTGCTCGCCGCCAACATGACCGGCGACCCCGCGACGTGCGCGGTGGCCGGGCCCGTGGGCGGTGGCGGCGTCGCCGTGCTCGTGAGCGGTGCGGCCGCGGCCACGATCACCACCTCGGCCGGTCAGACCCGGCTGTCCGGCAGCGACTCCCTGACCTGGGCCGACCGCCTCATCAACGGCCCCGTCGAGCGCGTCGAGCTGACCCTGCCCGGTGCCGGTCAGGCGCATCCTGCCGTCCGATTCGACGGCGGCGTCGTCCACGGCGGCGGCCTCGCGGGCGACTTCGGCGAGGCCGGGGCCGTCCCCGCCGGCTCCGGAGGGCGGGCGGCCGCCGCCCAGTCCACGCCGCTCACCAGCGAGTTGCCCAACACGGCGCTGCACTTCGAGCCCGACCTGATCCAGGGCCCGCCCGCCTCCGAACGGCCCGCGGTCAACATCCCGCCCTACCCGATGTCGGGCGATCACCCGCCCGCCGCGCAGGGCTCCCCGCAGGGCCACCAGCCGGCGGCCCACTCAGGGTTCCAGCATGGTGGTCAGCCCGGTGGTCAGCCGGGTGCCCAGCCAGGTCCACAGTCAGGAGCACAGTCAGGTGCGCAGTCAGGTGCGCAGCCGGCTCTCCAGCCGGGTGCGCACTCCGGGCCGCAGCCGGTGCCGCAGTCCGGTGGGCTCCACTCCGTTCCGCCTCCGCAGGAGCAGTCCCCCTTCCAACCGTCCCAGGAGCAGTCCCCGCCGAGCGCGTTCTCCAGCCTCGACGAGCCCGCGCCGTCGGGCAACGGCACCTTTCCCGACGAGCTCGACCAGCCCGGCGCTCCCGACCACTTCGGCCAGCCGGGCCCGCGCCTGTCGGCCGTTCCCGACTTCTACGACCAAGGCCCGCAGCACGCGGGCCCGCCCGATCACGCCGACCAGCCGGGCCCCCAGCCGATGCCCGAGCCCTTCGACCAGCCCGGCCCGCCGCACCAGGAGCAGGCCGAGCACGGCGACCGCCCCCTGGTCTACGGGGTCGACTGCAAGAACGACCACTTCAACGACCCGCGGGTGCCCTACTGCGCGGTCTGCGGCATCGCGCTGGTCCAGCGCACCCTCGTCCCCTACAAGGGCCCGCGGCCCTCGCTCGGCGTCCTCATCCTCGACGACGGCACCGCGCTGCCGCTGGAGACCGACTACCTCCTGGGCCGCGACCCCGAGCGCGCGCCCGAGGTGGCGGGCGGCTCCGCCCGGCCGGCCAAGGTCACCAGCCCCGACGGCTCCGTCTCGCGCCGCCACCTGCGCGTCGCGCTCGACGGCTGGGACGTCAACCTGGTCGACCTGGGCTCGGTCAACGGCACCCAGATCCAGCCGCCGGGCGACCCCAACTTCTACGACATCCCGCCCAACGAGCCCGTCACCATCGCGCCGGGCACGACGGTCCGCGTGGGCGTCTCCCGCACGATGCGCTTCGAGCCGCACCGGGGGTGACGCGGCCCCGGGCTCGCCGGGACCACGTGTCCGTCGAGGCCCCATGCGCCGCCGCCGTCCCTGGATGTCCAGGGAAGGTGACAGCCGCAGATGCACGGTCATCAGCCGTGTGCGGGTGCCAGGCGCCTATTCGGAGGGGCGGCGGGGTGGGGGCGGCCACCCGCCCGTGAAGGTGTGGACGGCGCGCAGGATGCGTACGGCGGCCTCCATGCCGCTGGCCGCCTCCAGGGCGCGCCCGGCGGCCGTGGCCAGGCGGCTCAGCAGGTGCTCGTCGCAGTCGCGGAAGGCGCGACCGGCCACCCAGATGAGCACGTGCTCGCGTGTGGCCAGCGGCACCGGCGTGGCCAGGAACCCCGGTTCGCCCACGGACGGGTCGCGGGGGAGGCGCGCCGACCCCGGCGACACCGTCAGGATCTTGAGCACCCCCGACTCGGTCAGCCACGGCCGCACCCTCAGCGGATCGCCGGGCGGGCCGTGGACGTGGACCAGGCGGGCGACCTCCCGGAGCGGGTCCACCCGCACGAAGCCGGCGTAGGCCGTGCCGGTGACCGTGGCCGCGGCGCGCGCCAGCCGGTCGGTCAACCCGGCGCGGTCCAGGCCGGACAGCGAGGTCACGAGGTCGTGCACGGCGATGTGCATGGCGATGTCGACACGGTCGCAAGGCATCGGTGTCCCTCGACGGAGGGGGCGGAGATCTCGCAGCTTCGATCACGCGAGTCTCACTGGCGGTGACTCGGAGTATCACCCTCGACGTGGCACTTGACCAGACCTTAACGGGAAAGCGAAATTTTCTCCCTGCAAGCCCACCGCGGAGGCCCTGGGCGCCCGCTTCCGGCACCCCCGGCGTGCGCTATCGGGGCCGCAGGCGTACCCACTGGACGTCGTCGGCCCACGTGCCGTCCTGCTTCGGGAACAGCTCCCGGTGCACGCACTCCGGCACGAACCCGGCCCGCCGCAGCACCGACTGCGACGCCGTGTTGCCCGCGTCGGTGCCGGCCGTGATCCGGTGCAGCGCCGTGTTCGCGAACGCCCAGTCCACCAGCAGGCTCACCGCCCGCGTGATGAACCCCTTGCCCCGGAACTCCGGCAGCAGCGAGTAGCCGATCATGGCCTGCCCCAGCACCGGCACCACGTGCGTCAGTTGAACGTGCCCGGCGAAGGCCCCCGACCCGGCGTCCCTGACGGCCAGCTCGGCGCGCTGCCCCGACACCCACCAGTAGCCGGTGTTGCGGCAGCGGCGTTCGTCGTCCTCCAGCGTGGTGGGCGGCCCCACGTGGTAGGCGGCCACGCTCGGGTCGGCCAGCATCCGGTGGTAGTCCGCGGCGTCCTGCCCCGCCAGCGGCACCAGCCGTACGACCCCGTCGGTGAGCTCGCCATCCTCGAACGGCGGCAGGTAGGGCGGCGCGCCCTCGCCCGGGTCGCCCGGCAGCCGCGCGAAGGTGATGAAGTCGTCGCGGCCTCCGTCGCGCGATTGCCTGGCGCCGCGCCTGCGCCCCTCCTCCCGGAACCCGGCCCGGTAGGCGACCTTCAGGCTGGCCACGTTCTCCACCCCCACCTGGAGCTCCACCCGGGGGACGCCCTGATCGAACAGCCACTGCGCGACCGCCCGCACCGCCGTGCTCGCCACCCCCTTGCCGCGCGCCCACGGCGCCACCAGATAGCCCGCCTCCACCGAGCCCCACCGGTCGGGCGCCGCCACGCCGACGGCCCCCACGTAGGCGCCGTTCTCGGTGACGGCGAACTCCGCCCCGCCGCGCGCCCACGCGTCCGTGGCCGCCGCCACGTAGTCGAGGGCGTCGGCCGTTGTGTAGGGCGAGGGCAGCTGGCTCAGGAACGCGGCCGTGACCGGATCGTCACAGGCCGCGGCGATCGCCTCGGCGTCCGACTGGAGCGGCGCGCGCAGCACCAGGGAGCCGGTGGAGATCACATCGTGGGGGAGCATCCCCCATAGATATCGCCTGTCGGTGACCGTTCGAAAGCCATATAGCCTTGCCGCCATGGGTTTCCGCAGGCATGGGCCGTTCAGGGCGGGGGACCAGGTGCAGCTCACCGACCCCAAGAACAAGCGCCACACGATCACGCTCAAAGAGGACGGCGTCTTCCACACGCACAAGGGCGCCATCCCCCACAGCGATCTGATCGGGCAGCCGGAGGGCTCCGTGGTGCGTTCCTCCGGCGGCACGCAATACCTCGCCTTCCGCCACCTGCTTCAGGACTACGTCCTCGCCATGCCCCGCGGCGCCGCCGTGATCTACCCCAAGGACGCCTCGCAGATCGTCGGCATGGCCGACGTGTTCCCCGGCGCCCGCGTCATCGAGGCCGGGGTGGGCTCCGGCGCGCTGACCTGCTTCCTGCTGCGCGCGGTCGGCTCCGAGGGGCACGTGACCTCGTACGAGCGGCGCCAGGACTTCGCCGACATCGCCCGCGGCAACGTGGAGAGGTTCTTCGGGACCGAGAAGGGCGGCCCGCTGGACGGCTGGCGGCTCGTCGTCGGCGACCTGACCTCGTCCATCGACGAGATCGACGTCGACCGGGTGATCCTCGACATGCTCGCCCCGTGGGAGTGCGTCGACGCCGCGGCCAAGGCCCTCACGCCGGGCGGCGTGATCTGCTGCTACGTGGCCACGACCACCCAGATGTCCAAAACCGTCGAGGCGATTCGCGATCACGGGAGTTTCACGGAGCCCCACGCGTGGGAGACCCTGGTTCGCGACTGGCATGTCGAGGGTCTCGCCGTACGTCCCGACCATCGGATGATCGGGCACACCGGGTTCCTCGTCACCGCCCGTCGCATGGCGGACGGCGTGACACCCCCGCCGCGCCGCAGACGACCGAAGGGAACGACCGAAGAAATATGACAATTTGGCCACGAGGGCGCTTTGGTGCCTGACACGGGAACAAGCGGCCGTGTTCAGATGCTGGCAGAGTTAAACGCATCGTTGGGGATTATTCACCGAATACTGTATGTCACTCGACGAACACTGCCCGGCCAGGTTACGGAGGGGCCCGAGATAGGTAAGGTCCTAAGTAGTCGCCCTCGACTGGGAAGGAGGTGACGGGGCGTGGCAGCTCGCGATGATGCTGAGGCTCGAGCCGCGCAGCGCGAACGGGAGGTCGCTGATCTTTCAACACAGGTCTCCTTCCTCCAGGAGGAGATCACCGCGCTGAGGCGGAAGCTGGCCGAGTCACCCCGTCAGGCCAGGGTCCTCGAAGAGCGCCTTCACGAGGCACAGGCGAATCTCGCGGCCGTCACCGGCCAGAACGAGCGCCTGGTCGCCACGCTGAAGGAGGCACGGGACCAAATCGTCGCCCTCAAGGAGGAGGTCGACCGGCTGGCGCAGCCGCCATCCGGGTTCGGCACCTTCCTGGAGGCCAGAGAAGACGGCACGATCGAGGTGTTCACCGGCGGCCGCAAGCTGCGCGTGAACGTCAGCCCCGCCGTCGACGTCGACTCGCTCAGGCGTGGCCAGGAGGTCATGCTCAACGAGGCGCTCAACGTGGTCGAGGCGCTCGGCTACGAAGAGGTCGGCGAGATCGTGATGCTGAAGGAGCTGCTCGACGAGGGCAGGCGCGCCCTGGTCATCTCGCATGCCGACGAGGAGCGCGTCGTGCGGCTCGCCGAGTCGCTGGTCGGCCAGCCCATCAGGGCCGGTGACTCGCTCCTGCTCGAGCCCCGCTCGGGCTACGTCTACGAACGCATCCCCAAGTCCGAGGTCGAGGAGCTGGTGCTCGAGGAGGTCCCCGACATCTCCTACGAGGAGATCGGCGGCCTCACGCGGCAGATCGAGCAGATCAGGGACGCCATCGAGCTGCCCTACCTGCACGCCGACCTGTTCCGCGAGCACAAGCTGCGCCCGCCCAAGGGCGTGCTGCTCTACGGCCCGCCCGGCTGTGGCAAGACGCTCATCGCCAAGGCCGTCGCCAACTCCCTGGCCAAGCAGGTCGCGGAGAAGACCGGCCAGTCCGGCAAGAGCTTCTTCCTCAACATCAAGGGCCCCGAGCTGCTCAACAAGTACGTGGGCGAGACCGAGCGGCACATCCGCCTGGTCTTCCAGCGCGCGCGTGAGAAGGCCTCCGAGGGCACCCCGGTGATCGTGTTCTTCGACGAGATGGACTCGATCTTCCGCACCCGCGGGTCGGGCGTGTCGTCCGACGTCGAGAACACCATCGTCCCGCAGCTCCTGTCGGAGATCGACGGTGTCGAGGGCCTGGAGAACGTCATCGTCATCGGCGCCTCCAACCGCGAGGACATGATCGACCCGGCGATCCTGCGGCCGGGCCGCCTGGACGTCAAGATCAAGATCGAGCGGCCGGACGCCGAGGCGGCCAAGGACATCTTCTCCAAGTACTTGGTCACGGACCTCCCGCTCCACCCGGACGACCTGTCCGAGCACGGCGAGTCCCGCGCGGCCACCATCCACGGCATGATCCAGAGCACCGTCGAGCGGATGTACACCGAGAGCGAGGAGAACCGCTTCCTCGAGGTGACCTACGCCAACGGCGACAAGGAAGTCCTCTACTTCAAGGACTTCAACTCCGGCGCGATGATCCAGAACATCGTCGACCGGGGCAAGAAGATGGCCATCAAGCAGTTCCTGGAGACCGGCCAGAAGGGCCTGCGGGTGCAGCACCTGCTCACGGCCTGCGTGGACGAGTTCTCCGAGAACGAGGACCTGCCCAACACCACCAACCCCGACGACTGGGCCCGCATCTCCGGCAAGAAGGGCGAGCGGATCGTCTACATCCGCACGCTGGTCTCCGGCAAGCAGGGGGCCGAGGCCGGTCGTTCCATCGACACGGTCGCCAACACCGGCCAGTACCTGTAGCGGGCCGGCAGGCGAGACGGAAAGGGCCGCGCGGACTTCCGCGCGGCCCTTTCCGCTGC
>NZ_QNFZ01000860.1 GCF_003313395.1 Nonomuraea lactucae
CGCAGCGACCGAGCCCGTGGCCGAGGGCACGGGCGGCGGCATCCTCGGCCTGGCCGCGGCGGCGGTCCTCGTCGCCATCGGCGCCGGCGCCGTCCTGGGCCGCGACCACCTGCGCAGGCTGGTCCGCCGCTGACGGCTCACGATCCCCCGGACCGGTCCGGCTGACCTCCCCCGTCGCCGGATCGGTCCGAGGCCGAGCGCACCCTCACCAGACCGGTCCATCCCCGGCGCCTCGCCGGACCGGTCCCCCCAGCGCCCGGCCAGTCCCACCGCCGAGCTCGTGCCTCCTCGCTCGCGCGGTTCCACGAGGGCGTCCCCGCACCGGGGACGCCCTCGTGGCGTCGCTGCCCCTTCACGGCGGCCGGTCGCCGGAAGGGGCAGCCCCTCGTCGGGGGAGGGTCAGCCCGGCTCCTCGGGGAGGAGCGCCTTCTCGTCGGGCTTGTGCACGAGCACGTTGTCGACGTACGACTTCACCGCGGCCGTCAGCCCAACGTCGGCGCCGGCCGCCTCCGACAGGTACCACCGGTGATCCAGCACTTCGTGGAACAGCTGGGCCGGCTCCAGCTTGCCCCGCAGCTCCGCGGGGATGGCCGCCACCGTCGGCTGGAAGACCTCCGCCAGCCACCGGTGCGCCACGATCGCCTCGTCCTCGTGCCGCAGTCCCTTGGCCACCCGGAACCCGTCGAGGTCGTTCAGCAGCCTCCGAGCCTGGTTCTCCTCCACGTCGAGCCCGGTCAGGCGGAGCAGCCGCCGCTGGTGGTGACCCGCGTCGACCACCTTCGGCCGGACGATCAGCCGCCCGGTGCCGACCTTGCGCCGGACCATCATCTCGGCCACGTCGAACCCGAGCAGGTTGAGCCGCCTGATCCGGTGCTCCACCCGGTGCCAGTCGACCTCTTCGATGATCTCGTCCTGGGTGATCTCCTCCCACAGCCGGTGGTAGCGGCCGACGATGTCCTCGGCGGTGTCCATCGGGTCGATGGAGGGGTGGAGCAGGCCACCCGCCTCCAGGTCGAGCATCTCGCCGAAGATGTTGGTGTGGGCGATGTCGATGTCGCCCAGCCGCTGCCCCTCGCTGATCATGGGATGCATCTCGCCGGTCTCCGCGTCCACCAGGTAGGCGGCGAACGCCCCGGCGTCCCGGCGGAAGAGGGTGTTGGACAGAGAGCAGTCGCCCCAGTAGAAGCCGGTCAGGTGCAGCCGCACGAGCAGCACGGCGAGCGCGTCGAGCAGGCGGGTGAGCGTGTCGGGCCGCAGCGTGCCCGACATGACGGCCCGGTAGGGGAGCGAGAACTGCAGGTGCCGGGTGATCAGCGCCGCGTCGAGCCCCTCCTCCCTGCCGGTGACGTAGGCGACCGGCTCCACGGCCGGTGCGTCGAGCCTGGCCAGGTCCCACAGCAGCTGGTATTCGCGCTTGGCGTACCTCTCGCTGATCTCCTTGATCGCGTAGACCTTGCCGGACAGCCGGGCGAAGCGCACCACGTGCCGTGAGATGCCGCGGGGGAGATCGACCAGACGGTGCTGTGGCCAGTCGGCGAGCGGGACGTCCCAGGGAAGGCCGATCAGGTCGGGGTCGTCGAGCGCGCCGGTGATCTGGAGGGGCATGCCATCAGGATATTGTGCGGCGGTGGACGAGTTTCTCGCGTGGTACTTCTCCCGACACCCCGTCACCGCAAGCAACCTCGGAGCCGGCGGCTACGACCACACGCTCGGCGACTTCTCCGCCGAAGCCCTGACCTCGCGCACCCGGGAGGCGGAGCACTGGCTGAACCGGCTCTCCCGGCAGGAGACGCCGGCACCGGACGACGCGATCGACAGGGACCTCGTGCTGTCGCAGCTAAGAGGCTCCATCGCGCTCGCGTCCTGGCCCGACTGGCGCCGCGACCCCGCCGCCTACCTCTCGCCGATCTTCGCCTCCATGTTCACCCCGTTCCAGCAGCGGCTCAAACCCGAGCCCGACCTCGTGGCGGCCGCCGTCCTGCGGCTGGCCGAGGTGCCCGGCGTGCTGGCCGCCTGCCGCGCCAACCTGGACCCCGACCTCGCCGCGCCGCTCCTGGTCGAGCGCGGGCTCGGGCAGGCCCGCACCGGGCGGCGGTTCCTCACCGAGACCGTGCCGTCGATGGTCCGGGACAACGGGCTGCGCGCCAAGCTGGCCGAGGCCGCCGGGCCCGCCGGCCACGCCTTCGACGACCTGGTGGCCTTCCTCGAGGGCTTCCGGTGCGGAGGGAGCTGGCGGATGGGGGAGCGGCTCTACTCCACGCTGCTGCGCGAGCGCGAGCTGCTCGGGTACGGCGCCGCGGAGCTGCACGAGAAGGGCAGGGCGGCCTGGGCGGAGCTGGACGGGCGGATGCGCGAGGTCGCCGCGCGCGTCAACGGCACCGGCGACTGG
This sequence comes from Nonomuraea lactucae, assembly GCF_003313395.1. Lineage (GTDB taxonomy): Bacteria > Actinomycetota > Actinomycetes > Streptosporangiales > Streptosporangiaceae > Nonomuraea > Nonomuraea lactucae. Next base: position 2,390 of record NZ_QNFZ01000860.1, read on the forward strand.
CGGGCCGCGATGGAGTCGCTGATGGACGACCACCCTCCGACGCTGGAGGCCATGCGCGACGAGTACGAGGCCGAGACGCGGCGGGCCCGCGAGTTCGTCCGGAGCCGCGACCTGGTCACCTTCCCCGAGGGGGACGAGTGCCTGGTGCTGCCCTCGGCGGAGTACGTCAGGCCGATCCTGGCCGTGGCCCACTACCTGGCGCCGCCGCCGCTGACCAGCTCGCGCACCGGCGTCTTCTTCGTGCCGTACACGCCCGACGACTTCACCGAGGAGCAGGTGCGACAGCGCCTGCGCACGAACTCGCGGGCGCAGATGCCGTCGATCGCCGTGCACGAGGCCTACCCCGGCCACCACTGGCACCTGTCGCACATGGCCGGCAACCCGAGGACCGTGCGGCAGGTCTTCCGCACGCCGTACTTCACCGAGGGCTGGGCCCTCTACGTCGAGAAGATGCTGCACGAGCAGGGCTACTTCGACACGCCCGCCACCGAGCTCGCCCACCTCGACTGCCGCATCTTCCGCGCCGCCCGGATCGTCGTGGACACCGCGCTGCACTGCGACGACATGTCGGTCGAGGAGGCCGAGACGTTCATGTCCACCAGCGCGTCCCTCTCGCCGGGCACGGCCAAGGGCGAGGTCGGCCGCTACTGCGCCTGGCCGACGCAGGCCCCGTCCTACCTCACCGGCGCCATCGAGATCGACCGGATCAGGGAGTCGTACCAGGGCTCGCTGAAGTCGTTCCACGACAGGATCGCCGGCTCCGGCGGGCTGCCGCTCGGCCTCGCCGAGCAGGCCGTCACGGCGTCCGGCGGGGGAACACCGGAGGGTTGAGCGCGCGCTCGACGACGGCGTCGAGCTGCTCGGCCGTGAGCACGGCCGGCCGGCCCACGCCGAGCGCCCGCACGTAGACCTCGCAGAGCCACTCCAGCAGCCGGGTGGCCTCGAAGGCCTCCTCCAGCGTGGCGCCGATGGTCACCCCGCCGTGGTTGGCCATCAGCGCCGCCCGCCTGCCCTCGAGCGCCGCCCGGACGTTGGCCGCCAGCTCCGGAGTGCCGTACGTGGCGTAGGGCGCGACCTTCACCGCCCCGCCCAGCAGCAGCGCGTTGTAGTGGACCGGCGGCAGCTCGGTCATCGTGGTGGCCACGACCGTGCCGAACACCGAGTGCGTGTGGACGACGGCCTGGGCATCGGTGGCCTCGTAGACGGCCAGGTGCATGGGGGTCTCCGAGGACGGCTGCAGCTCGCCCTCCACCAGGTGCCCCGCCACGTCCACGACGGGACACGTCTCCGGGGTCAGCCGGTCGAGCGCGACGCCCGACGGGGTGACGGCGACGAGGTCGCCCTGGCGCACGCTGAGGTTGCCGGACGTGCCGATCACCAGGCCCAGCTCGACGGCCCGCCTGCCGTACTCGCACAGCTGCTCGCGGAGGCTCATGAGCCCGCAATGTAGTCGGTCGTCCGAAATACAGCAACGCTGTTGACAGGCGCAGTGGCTGAACGTACGTTCGAGTTCGCAAAGTTACATACTCGCGGTATGGAAGAAGGTCCGCTCATGAGCGCGTCACCCGTCGCGATCTACGGCGCCAACGGCCACACGGGCCGCCTGGTCGCCGCCGAGCTCCTCGCTCGCGGTCAGGACGTCGTCCTCGCCGGGCGCGACGCCGCCGCCCTGGCGGCGTTAGCCGCCGAGATCGACACGCCGGAGCGCGTCCGGACGCACGTCGCGCCGCTGGACGACCAGGCGGCACTGCGCGAGCTCTGCGCGGGCGCGGCCGTGCTCATCCACTGCGCCGGCCCTTTCGCGCGCACCGCCGAGCCCGTGGCCTCGGCCGCGGTGGCGGCGGGCTGCCACTACATCGACCACGCCGTCGAGCCGCACCCCGTCAGGTGGCTGTTCGACGCCATGCGGGAGCCGGCGCGGCGCGCGGGCGTCGTGATCGTGCCGCAGCTCAGCTTCTACGGCGGCATCGCCGACCTGCTCGCCTCGGCTGTGACCGCGGGGCTGCCCGGGGTCGACCGGGTGACGGTCGGCTACGCGGTGACCGGCTGGCGGATGACCCCGGCGGCCGTCAGGACGGCCGAGCTGCTGATCGGGGAGATCGACCGGGTGACGTTCGCGGACGGCGTGCAGCGGGTGGGGCCGGTGGAGATCCGCAACACGGTCTTCCCGTTCCCGCCGCCCGTCGGGCCACGGACCATGATCGCGCCGTTCCCCTCCGGCGAGGTGGTGACGATCCCGCGGCACGTGCCGGCCCGGACGGTCGAGTCGCAGCTCACGTCCAGCACGTTCGAGGAGGAGCAGATCTTCACCAGCCAGGACGCGTCGCCCGCCGAGCGGGCGCGCAGCGAGTTCACCGTGGCCGTGCGCGCGACCTCGCCCGGGGGCGGCGGGCGCAACGGGCACGTGCGCGGGGAGGACATCTGGCGGGCCGGCGTGCTGGCGTCGGTGGAGGGCGCGGTGCGGCTGCTGCGCGGCGACGGGCCGCCCGAGGCCGGGGTGCTCAGCTCGGCCGAGGCCTTCCCCGCCGAGCCCTTCCTGCGCCGGCTGGAGGACCTGGGCGCGTTCTCCCTCCACCTGTGAGCCGGAGCCCGGTCAGCGGGCTCGGGCCAGCCGGTCGAGGTGGGTGAGCATGAGCCGTTCCAGGTCCACCCGGGTCAGCCGGCCCGGGTAGAGGAGCAGGTGCAGGCTGAGGCCGTCGACCAGGGCGAGCAGGTGCTCGGTCACGTCGTCGAGGTTGTCGTCGCCGCTCAGCTCCCCGGCCGCCCGAGCCTCGGCCAGCAGCCCCCGTACGGCTGAGCGGAGCTCGGCGGCCTCCGCGCGCTGCACCTCGGCGAGCCGTTCCGCGGCCAGGCTACGGCTCCAGAAGCTCACCTCCAGGCGCGTCTCCTGGGTGCGTTCGGCGTCGAGCGGCAGGTTGTCCAGCAGCAGCTCGCGCAGCGCGGCCAGCCCGCTGACGCCCCCCACCTTCCGGGTCAGGCGCTCGCGGATGCGCTGGTGCGACTGGCGCAGCGCGGACAGCAGGATCTCGTCCTTGTCGGCGAAGTAGTGGGCGAGCACCCCGTTGGAGTAGCCCGCCTCCTTGGCGATGGCACGGGTCGTCGCGGCGTCGATGCCGTCTCTGACGATCACCCGGCGGGCCGCCGACAGCAGCTCGCGCCTGCGCTCGTCGTGGTCCACGATCTTCGGCATCGCGCTCCTTCCATCGTTCTGCTGTCACCATATTGACTTTTTATTCGGACGTCTGTCTATTTAGACCATGACCGTCGCACCCCCCGCAACCGTCGCCACCGTCGGCGTCCACATCGTCGACGTCCTCGCCAGGCCCGTCGAGCGCATCCCGGAAGGCCAGGACACCGTGCTGGTCGACCAGATCCGCCTGACGGCCGCGGGCGCCGCGGCCGGGACGGCGGTGGACCTGGTCAAGCTGGGCAACCGCGTCGTCACCATGGGCGCCGTCGGCGACGACGAGCTGGGCGACTTCCTCGTGGCGGTGCTGGCCAAGCGCGGCGTGGACGTCTCGCGCCTGGCGCGCAGGCGGGGCGAGCAGACCGCCGCGTCCATCCTGCCGATCCGGCCCGACGGCGGGCGGCCCAGCTTCCACGTGCCCGGGGCGAACCTCGGCGTCACGTTCGCCGACCTGGACGTCGAGACGCTGCGCGCGGTCCGGGCGGTGCACCTCGGCGGCATGGACGTCACCTTCGGGCTGGGCGACCCGGCGTTCCTCGGCCTGCTCGACGAGCTCCGCGCGGACGGCGTCATCGTGACCATGGACCTGCTCTCCGAGATGCCCGACCTGCTCGGCATGGCCCGCGCCTTCCTGCCGCACGTGGACTACGTGCTGCCCAACGAGTCGCAGGCGCTGCTCATGGCCGGGCTCACGGCCGGGCTCATGGCCGGGCCTTCGGCCGGACGGTCCGCCGGCGCGCGGCCGACCACGAGTGACGTGCGGGCCGCGGCGGGGGAACTGCTCGCCGCCGGGCCGCG
>NZ_QNFZ01000861.1 GCF_003313395.1 Nonomuraea lactucae
ACGCGCTCGCCTGCGCGGCGCTGCTCCCGGGCCTGGTCACCCGGGCCGCCGCGCTGGTCGGGCTGGCGCCGCCCGGCGCTGAGGGCCTGCGCTGGTTCGACGGCATGCACGAGTCCAACATCGTGGAATACCGGGTCGCCCGGGTGGGCCACAGCGCGGTGGCGGCGCGGCTGACCGTCGCCGCCGAGCAGATCCGCGCCGACCCGTTCAGCAAGGTCCTCAGGCTCTGCCAGCAGGTGCCGGAGTCGGACCGCAGGGTGGTGGCCGACGACGGCATCCGCCGCATGCTGGTGCGCAACTTCGCCGAGGGGCTGCGCCATTCGGCGGACGGCTGGGTGGACGACGTGCTGGCGCTCAACACCGCGTGGGGGTTCGACCCGGCCGCGATCTCCGTGCCGACGCTGCTCTGGCACGGCGAGGACGACGTGTTCTCCCCGGTGGACCACGCCCGGTGGCTCGGCCGCCGGATCCCCGGCGCGCTGGTCAGGATCCAGCGGGACGCCGCGCACTTCGGCGCGCTGGACGTCCTCCCGGAGGTGCTGCTGTGGCTCAGGTCGGCTGAGGTTCGAGATCGCGGTTGAGCCGCTCCCAGTCGCGTACGGCCCGCACGGTCGGATGGCTCTCCCCCAGCACCGCGCTGAGCGCCTTCAGGGCCGACTCGTGCTGCCGGTCGGCGCGTACGCGGTCACCCGAGGCGCGCAGGGTGATCGCCATGTTGGCCTCGCAGGCCAGCGTGTCGGGATGCCCCGGTCTGAACCGTTGGCGCAGCCCGGCGAGGGCCTGCCGCTCCAGCGTGGCGGCCTGCTCGGTGTCGCCGAGGTCTCCCGCGCAGTTGGCCAGGTTCACAGTGCAGGCCAGCGTGAAGGGGTGGCTCTCGCCGAGCCGGCGGCGGAAGCCGGCGAGCACCTCGCTGCCCTCGACGTGGGCCAGCCGGGTGTCGCCGACGCCACGCCGGAAGATCATCAGGTTGTTGGCCGCCACCAGGGTGTAGGAGTGATCGGGCCCGAGCAGCTCGATGTAGTCCTCCACCACCTTGGCCGTCATCTCCAGGGCGCTCTGCTTGTCGCCCAGGACGGACATGCAGCAGGCGACCTCCAGCGCCGCCGCGCTGGTCTCCGGCGAGAACGGGTGGAGCCGCTGGTAGCGATGGTAGGTGTCCTGCACGAGACTGAGCGCCTCGTGATACTGCCCGACCTTGCGCAGGGAGACGGCCAGGCTCTTGGCCGCGCGCAGCGTGTCCAGGTAGTTCTCGGAGAGCACCTCCCTGTAGAGCTCCAGAACCCGCCTGAGCAGTTCGAGCGACGGCTGGTACTCGCCGGCCTCGCGCATGTCGCGGGCCAGGTTCTGCGTGGTGTTGAGCGTGTCGGGATGCGACGGGCCCATCACGGAGCTGGCCCGCATCCTGCCCAGCGTCTCGTGGTCGAGCTCCTTCGCGCTGTAGCAGTCGCCGACCAGGCGGTAGGAGACGGCCAGGTTGTTCGCGGCGACGAGCGTGCGCGGGTAGTCCTCGCCGAAACCGTCCTTCCAGCGGTCGTAGGTCTCCCTGTCCATCCGCAGCGCCTCGTCGAACCGGCCGAGAGCCCGCAGGTCGGCGGCGAGCCCGCCGGAGGTCAGCAGCGTGTGGTGGTGGCTTTCGCCGTACAGCGCCCGCTGCGCGTCGAGCACCTCCTCGTCCAGCTCGCGCGCCTGCTCGTAGCGGCCCTGGGAGCGCAGCACGTTGCCGATCTGGAACAGCAGGTGCAGCCGCTGCCCGTCGGTGCGGCCGAACTCACTGGCCCAGGTCGCGGCCAGCGCCCGGCCGCGGGTGAGCGCGTTGTCGAAGTCGCCGCGCTTGTACAGGTAGCGCACGTACTCGGTGAGCAGCAGGCGCACCTCCTCCTCGACGCACGTGATGGCGCCGGACGGGGCGAGGTGCGGCCAGATGAGCTCGTAGCGCGGCCAGTTCTCCGGGTCGTCCACCTCGCCCTGCCTGGGCCGGGCGCCCGCCAGGATGCGGTGCACCTCGTGGCTCGCCTTGAGCGCCTCCTCCTCCCCCATCCGCGACCTGATCACCTTCTGGACCAGGCGGTGCACCTGGATGGTGTTGTTGCCCTGGTCCACCTTCGCCAGCGCGAACCTGCCGATGTCCCTGATGATCCGGCCCAGCACGAGCTTGTCGCGCAGGGAGCCGTCGAACGGCCTGAGCACCTGCACCATCTCGTCGCTGTAGATCAGCGACTGGGAGATGGACTCGGGCGCGAAGAACGCGCAGAGCTGGAGCAGCCGGCCGGCCGCCGGGGAACGGGCGCTGAGCTGGTTGAACGAGATCTCCCAGGTGGCCGCCACCGAGTGGGGATAGTCGTCGGGCTGGTTCAGGGCCAGCGTGCTGAGGGTCTGCGTCTCCAGCTCGGCCAGGTACACGCCCGCCGACATGGGCGTCTCCGCCAGCCAGGCCGCCGCCTGCTCGATCGCCAGCGGCAGGCAGCCCAGGGCGTCGGCGACGCGCGAGGCGTCGGCCGGATCGAGGCTCGGGACCCGCCGCAGGAGGTGGTCGATGCTCTCCTCCCTGCTGAAGACGTCGATCTCCAGGGTGGACGCCACGCTCGACCAGGCCCGGCTGCGCGAGGTGACCAGGACGTGCCCGGTCCCTCCGGGCAGGAACGGGCGGAGCATGTCGGCCTCGTCGGCGTTGTCGAAGATGAGCAGCCACCTGCTGTGCGGCTCCCCGCGCCGGAGCGCCTCCAGGGCGGCCTTGGCCCCGTCGGCGATGCTGTCGCCGAACCGGATGCCCAGCCGCACGGCGAGCGCCGCGAGAGCCCGGTTGACCTCGCCCGAGTCGGCGCTCGGCACCCACCACACCAGGTCGTAGTCGGCCATGAACCGGTGCGTGTACTCCAGCGCGATCTGGGTCTTGCCGACCCCGCCGAGCCCGAACAGCGCCTGCGGCCGCACGCCGGCGTGGTTGCCGTCCATGAGCCGGTCGCGCAGCAGTTCCAGGATCGGGCTGCGCCCGGTGAAGGAGGCGTTCCTGGTCGGTACGTTCCACACCGCGGGCGGCGTGCCGGGAAATCTCGACACCAGCACCCCGGCGGGCACGTCGTACCCGGACACGTCGTCCGGCCTGCCCACGGCCCGCAGCAGCGCCTCCCCCGCCTGCTCCGCGCTCAGGGATGTCAGGTCGATCACCGGCGCGTCCGTGAAGGGCACCGGCCCCCGGTACTCACCGACCATGAAGGGCACGACCTGCCGCGCGCCGAAGACGTCGGGCAGCGGCGGCGGCCGGTCCTGGGTGGAGCGGGCGACTCGGACGTACGAGGCGGACAGCAGGGCGAGAACCCGGCCGTCACCGTCGGGCAGGCCCTTGCCCAGCGCCTGCGGCACCACCCGGAACCCGGCCCGGATCAGCACGGCCGAGATCCAGTCGGCCCACATCCGGTCCTCGGGCACGTAGCTGAGCAGCATGTCGGCCTGCTGACTGGGCTGCTTCCTGGTGAAGACCTCCAGGAAGCGGGCGCGCACCGTCTCGTCCATGCCCGGGAAGGCGGTGACCCGCCCCTCGGTGATGGCCCCGGTGAGCCGCTCGAACGCGGCGAGCAGCGAGACGGGCGACCCCGGCAGGTCGCCGAAGACGGCGAGCGTCTCCTCGAACGCGTAGAACCGCTTGTAGGGGATCTCCACCGCGCCCCAGTACTGGTTCGTCTCGTCCGGCGTCATGTGCTTGGGGAAGTTCTCGAACTTGCTGCGGGCCAGGGCGCGGCCGGCGTCGAGCTTCTCCTTCTCCCCGTCGTCGATCCGGGTCGGGACGGGCAGGATGCGGATGTTGCGGTCGCCGTAGCGCTCGTCGACGTAGCGGGCGACCTTCGCGGCGCCCTCGATGCTCTGGTCGGCCATCGTGAAGCAGTCCACGAGGATGTCGGGCATCTGCATGGTGCAGATGTCGGCGATGTCGCTCAGGCCGGTGCGGCTGTCGATCAGCGTGTAGTCGTACTTGGCCTTCATGTCGGCGCGCAGGGCGTCCAGGAAGGAGCCGCCGCCGACCCGGCCGTAGAAGTTGTCCCAGTCGAAGGTGGTGACGACCGAGGAGTAGTCGCGGTTCTGCTGGCCCGCCGACAGGAAGTGGAGGACACCCTCGCCGGGGAACTCCCACTCGATCGGCACCGCGTGCGGGGAGACCCGGGCGTAGTCGTGGTACCAGTCGTCCCTGTCGTGCTCGCGGGTCGCGGCCCAGGAGTAGTTGCTGACGATGTCGATGATCCCCTGGCTCGACCCGATCAGGCGGTGGTCGAGAAAGGGATGGAAGTACTTGTACAGGCCGGGCGACTCGAGGTCCCAGTCGACCACCAGCACGCGCAGGCCGCTGCTCGCGATCAGCCAGGCCGTGTTGGCCAGCGCCATGGTGCGGCCGGCGCCGCCCTTGTAGGAGTAGAAGGTCACAACCTGGCCATCGTGCTCGCTCTCTGTCACGGATCCTCCATCAGTCGCGGCTTGCGCGCGGCGTGGCCGGTCGGCGGGAACGTTCGGGCTGTCCTGAAGAAGTGACTGGCCGCTCTGGCGACCATGTCGGGAAAGGCCTGGCGGAACGCCTCCAGCGACGGGACGTCCCAGGATTCGGGGCCGCCGTACTTGCTGGGCAGCGCCTCCCGCAGGCGTTCCTTGAGGAGCTTCCTGGCCTGCTCGGTCTGCTCGTCGGCGCTGTTCCACGGGACGACGACGCTCACCCACTGCCGGTCGCGCTGGTCGAAACGGAGCAGGTCGGCGCGGCGGCCGGGCTGCGTCGCCTCCCAGGCGTCCAGGAGCATCACGGCGGGGCCCTCCGGCTGGGCGGTGCCGAGGAGCTGCTCCGTGTACTGCTCGAAGCCGACGATCTCGGCGCGGTATCCCTGCACCTCGGCCAGCTCGCGGGCGCACTCGGCGAGCGGCTTGGAGTTGCCCGGCCCGCGGAACGGGTTCCACTCGGCGGCGGCGTGGCCGTAGTAATAAGGGTCGCGCTGGTGCGACAGCGTCTCGGTGACGGAGGCGACCACGGTCACCTTGAGCGGGTGCCTCCTGCCGTAGTCGCCGAAGACGCTGCCCAGCCGGTCGTACGGGAGCGGCTCGCACGGGGCCACCTGCGTCTCCTTGGCCACGGAGACGATCCGCTTGGCCAGCGCGTACGTGGCCGTCCGGTAGTGGCTGCGCAGGCCGGGCAGCTCGGTGAAGCCGTAGAAGCCGTCCTCCAGGTAGCGCTCGTCCATGCTCAGCAGCGAGAACTGGATGGGCCTGGCCACGTCGGGCAGGTCGTCGGGTGGCACGGGATGCCACACCACCGGGACGATCGCCTGGGGCTCCCTGCCGTCGGCGTCGCGGTGCGCCTGCACGCGGTGCATGAAGGCGGCCCATTCCTTTCCGCATTCCTCGCTCTGGAAATAGCGGGGAGAATACACCGGTACGAATACCCGGCATGTCGCGAGGGCCTCGGCGAGCTGGTCGTTCCAGCGGTCTCCCGACTCCAGCTTCTGGTCCATGAAGCCGGCTTCGACATCCGTGCAGTTCGTCATGTGCAGGATGTGCTTGCAGAGGGCGGCGAAGAGTTTGAAGATCGGTTCGTTCAGGTTGACGCCCGGATTGAAGCGCTGTTGGGGCAGGTGCGCGTAACTCAGGAAGAAGTAGGGTCCAGGCCTCCGGCCGTGCGACATCTGCCTCCCTCCCCTGTGGTACTTATTACACCGTTCTCCGCTCGGCGTACCAGAGAGTTGCGTAATCCACAGCCTTCCGTAATGGGATCAACCTGCACTCAGCCTCGCCGACCTGACCTGTGGCTATATTTTGGGATATTTCAAAATCGGCCCCTAGCTCGGCCATATCGGTGGCGTCGAGGACGACGTCCTCGTACTCCCACCATCGCCGGCCGGTGCCGAAGTCGACCACGCAGCGGTAGAGGCGCCGGGGAGGGTCCGCGCGGTAGCGGTATTCGGCCAGGTGGAAAGCGGTGCACCGGTCATAGCCGACGCCCAGCAGCAGGATGGCCGCGTCCCTGTCGTACAGCCTGGCCAGCGGCGAGCGCTCACCCAGGTGGCAGGCGGGGTCGTGGCCGTCCATCAGCTCGGCGGCGTGCGCGCCGATGGCGGCGAAGGAGGTCTGGGGGTGGGCGCTGCGCACCGCCCCGGGCAGCGTCCGTACGGTCTCGGCGAGGATCCCCATGCCCTGCGACGGCGTGGTCGCGGGATCGAAGGCGGGCATCCGCTCGCGGTAGGCCGCGACCTCGCCGGCGGTCAGCCCGGTGATGGCCCTGAGATACAGCGCCGACGTGTCGGAGTTGCCCGACGTGCCGGCCGGGACCACCAGCGTGCCCTCCGGGCCGAGGACCTCCCGCAGCGCCGCCACCACGGCCGGGGCGGAGCCGGACGCCGGCCCCAGCGCGCGCATGGAGGCGTGGACGAGCAGCACCTGGCCGCCGCGCACCCCCAG
>NZ_QNFZ01000862.1 GCF_003313395.1 Nonomuraea lactucae
CCTCCCTGGACCGTCACCCGCTCCAGGCGGACGGGCCGCGGCCGGTCGTTGACCAGCACCGCGTACAGCTGCAGCTCCCCGGCCGGGGAGGCGGCCCCAGGCCCGCGGCCGGTCGGTCGCGCGCTCCCCGGCGGCGGGCCGTCGAGCAGGAAGGCGTTGCGCACGTGCAGTCCCTTGGCGCTGGCGTTGCCGCCGTCGTTCTGGGGGCGGTGCACGCTCATCGGGTCATGCTGTTCGCCCAGCGGACCCGAACAGCCCGCGGTCGCGAGGGCGAGCGCGACGGCGGCGGCGGATGCGACGGGACGGCGCATGGCGGCCCCCCTCTCGACACGGTCCTGATGGGTGTTCGCTACCCGCTGTGACCATGTGGAACCGCATCACAGTCATCCGATGGCTGTGCGGTGAAGCCCCTTCCTCCGCCTCGCCGTCCTCGCCGTTCGGGGCGCTGGCGCGCGGCCTGCGCCGTCCTTGCGCTCACCCTGGTCGCGACCCTCACCGGCGCGCCGCCGGTCGCCGGCGAGGTCGAGCATCCCCGCCAGCGGTGGCTGCGCGACTCCACGGCGGGGCTCTTCCTGCACTGGGGGATGTTCACCGCCCCCCGCCACCTCGACTGCGCGCAGTGGGAACGCGACGTCACCGGGGGCGGCTGGCCCCACGGCTACTGGATCGACGAGGCGCGCAAGCTCGGCGCCTCGTACATCGTGCTGGCCACGTTCCACAGCAGGCTCGGCTACGCCCGCCCGTGGCCGTCGAAGATCCCCGGCAGCTGCGCCACCAGGCGTGACTTCCTCGGCGAGCTGGTCGAGGCCGGTAAGGGCCAACACCGTCCGGCTGTCCAGCACGGCCGCCAAGGGGCCGGGGATCGACCGCATCGCTGTCGGCCCCCTGCCGCCCGCCTCGCACGTGCCAAGGACCACCATGACCCTCGACCCGTCCGGACTGCAGTGGGCGGGACCCGGGCGGCAGGCGCTCACCGTGTCGGCCAGGCTCAGGCTCGACGTCGACGACCCGATCGACCAGGTCAGGCTCGCCCCCGTGGTGCCCGCCGGGTGGACCGTCGAGGGCGCCCCCGTCACGGCCGGCACGCTGCGGCTCGGCCAGACCCTGCACGGCGCCTGGACGCTCACCTCGCCCGGCCAGGACATCACGCCCACCGACATCCCGGTCACCGCCTCGTTCCGGACGCTCGGCCGGCCCGCCGAGGTGACCAGGCAGCTGCGCGTACGGCCGCGCCCCGCCGACCGGGTGTTCGTCCGCGAGGCCGAGGACTTCCGCAACCGGCTCGGCAGCGCCAGTGTCACCGGCTGCCCGGCCTGCTCCGGAGGGCAGAAGGTGCGCAACCTCGGCGGCGGGCCCGACGCGTACGTGCTCTTCGAGGACGTCACGGCCGGCGCGGCCGGTGAGTACGCGCTCTACCTCGACTTCACCGTCAATGGCGACCGCTCCTACTTCGTCACCGTCAACGGCGGCACGCCGGTCGAGGTGAAGGTGAGCGGCACCGGCAACAGCACCCCCTACACCACCTCCGTCCCCGTCACCCTGCGGGCCGGTGCGAACACCATCAAGATCTACAACGACTCGGCCACCGCCCCCGACCTGGACCGGCTGTCACTGGGCTGACCCGGTGCGTCCGGGTCAGCCCTTGTAGTTGAACACCTGGCTCAGCGTGTGCCGCACCTCGACCAGGTCCCGCTGGTCGGCCATGACCTGGTCGATCGGCTTGTACGCCTCCGGGTGCTCGTCCACCAGCGCCGCAGCCCGGTCGGCGTTCCAGGTGCGGCCGCGCATCGCCTCGGTCAGCGACCCGGCGGACAGCTCCCGCTTGGCCCTGCTCCGCGACATCCGCCGTCCCGCCCCGTGGGAGCAGGAGTGGTAGGAGTCCGGGTTGCCGAGCCCGCGCACGATGTAGGACCGCGTCCCCATCGAGCCCGGGATCACGCCCTCGTCCCCGGTCGCGGCCTTGATGGCGCCCTTCCGGGTGATCCACAGCTCCTTGCCGCCGTGCGCCTCCAGCTGCGTGAAGTTGTGGTGGCAGTTGACGGTGCGGACGCGCGCGCCCATGCCGGTCACGCGGAACAGCGCGTCACTCAGCACCCTGTCCATCCGCGCCCGCGACGCCATGGCGTAGCGCTGCGCCCACAGCATGTCCTCGATGTACGTGGTGAACTCGGGCGTGCTCTGCGTGAAGTAGGCCAGGTCCGGATCCTCCAGGCTGATGGCCTGGCGCTGCATCGCCTTCCTGGCGTCGGCGATGTGCCTGGTGGCCAGCTGGTTGCCGATGCCGCGCGACCCCGAGTGCAGCACCGTCCACACCCGGTCGCGCTCGTCCAGGCAGACCTCGACGAAGTGGTTGCCCGAGCCGAGCGTGCCGAACTGCAGCGCCACCGTCCTCTCCTGCTTCGGCGTCAGGCTCGTGCGCGGCAGCCCGAGGTCGCCGAGCGTACGGTCTACGGCCGGGTCGTCGTGTCCCTTGCCGACCCCGGCGGGGATGCGCCGCTCCACGAGCGGCATCAGCGCGTCCAGGCTGTCGGGCAGGTCGGCCGCCGTGAGGGTCGTCTCGGTGGCGACCATGCCGCAGCCGATGTCCACGCCCACGGCGGCCGGGATGATCGCTCCCTCGGTGGGGATCACCGATCCGACCGTGGCGCCGATGCCGACGTGCGCGTCGGGCATGAGAGCGACGTGGCCGGCGACGAACGGCAGGCGCGCGGTCCGGGCGGCCTGCGTGATCGCGCCTTCGTCGATCTCGCTGGCCCACGACAGCAGGTTCGGTGCGGGCTGGTTCGGCATGACGGGGATCTCCTTACTCGTCCGTGATCCAGTCTGCCGTGATCATGGAGAGAACCCCACTCGTTTTCCGCCTCCATCCTCCCCCATCCCCACCGGGAATGGCGGTGGCGGCCCCGAGGTTGTGGCTGGGGATGGCCGGTTTTGGGAGTGGGCCGCACAGGGTCATAGGCTTGCTGTCTTGAGAGCTGATAGGAGGTGACGCCCGTGTTGCGAGACTCGTTCGGACGGGTGGCGACGGACCTGCGGGTGTCACTCACGGACAAGTGCAACCTGCGCTGCACCTACTGCATGCCGCCCGAGGGGCTCGACTGGCTGCCCAGCACCCAACTGCTCACCGCCGACGAGATCGTCCGGCTCGTCGCGATCGGCGTCGAGCGGCTCGGCATCACCGAGGTCCGCTACACCGGCGGGGAGCCCCTGCTCCGGCGCGAGCTGGTGGAGATCGTGGCCCGCACCGCCGCGCTCCGTCCCCGGCCGCACATCTCCGTCACCACGAACGGCATCGGCCTCGCCAGGCTGGCGAAGCCGCTGGCGGAGGCGGGGCTCGACCGGGTCAACGTCTCGCTCGACACGCTCGACCGTGACACGTTCAAGCGGCTCGCGCACCGCGACAGGTTCGACGACGTGATCGCCGGGCTGGCCGCCGCTCAGGACGCGGGCCTGCTGCCCGTCAAGGTCAACACGGTGCTGATGCGCGGCGTCAACGACCACGAGGCCGTGCCGCTGCTGCGCTTCTGCCTCGACCAGGGCTACGAGCTGCGCTTCATCGAGCAGATGCCGCTCGACGCCCAGCACGGCTGGAGCCGGGCCGACATGGTGACGGCCGACGAGATCCTCGGCCTGCTGACCGGCTCGTTCGACCTCACGCCGGACGACCTGGAGGAGCGCGGCAGCGCCCCCGCCGAGCGCTTCCTGGTCGACGGCGGGCCCGCCCGCGTGGGCGTGATCGGGTCGGTGACCCGTCCGTTCTGCGGCGCCTGCGACCGTGTCCGCCTCACCGCCGACGGGCAGGTGCGCAACTGCCTGTTCGCCAACGAGGAGTCCGACCTCAGGGCGGCCCTGCGCGCGGGCGCCTCGGACGCCGAGCTGTCCGAGCGCTGGATCGCCGCGGTGGCCGGCAAGCGCGCGGGCCACGGCATCGACGACCCCTCCTTCCTCCAGCCCTCCCGCCCGATGTCGGCCATCGGCGGCTGACCGGCGCCTGCCCGGCGCCTGCCCGGCGCCTGCCCGGCCGGGCCGCCCCCGCTACGCGACCTGCCCCTCCGAGCAGGGCGGTCCTCCCAACGGGGCCCGTCCCTCCGAGAGGGCCCCTCCTTCCGAGCAGGGTGGTCCCTTCGAGCAGGGTGGTCCCTCCGAGCAGGGTGGTCCCTCTGAACGCGGCTCGCCCCTCCGAACGGGGCCGTCGGGTCGGCCCTTGCCCGGCCGATCCCCGGACAGGGCCGGTCCCGTCCACCCTCCCTCAGTTCCGACCCGCTCCGGGTGCGTACCGCATCGAGCCCGCCGCCATGCTCGGCTCGCTCACCGTGCACGCCGAGGCGGGCGGGCTGCGGGGCCCGGTGTCCGTCGAGGCGGTGCCCGCCACGCTCGCCGTTCGGGGCACGTACGGTTGAGGTATGGGCGGCGGCGGGTACGACGCGGTGATCCTGGCCGGGGGAGAGGCGCGACGGCTGGGCGGGGTGGACAAGCCGGGCCTGGCCGTGGGCGGACGGACACTGCTGGAGCGCGTCGTGAGGGCCGTGCCGGGCGCGGGCCGGGTCGTGGTGGTCGGCCCCGAGCGGGAGATGCCCGGCGTCGTGTTCACCCGCGAGGACCCGCCTGGCGGTGGGCCGGTGCCGGCTCTGCGGGCCGGGCTGCGCGAGGTCACCGCACCGTGGCTGGTGCTCCTCGCGGGAGACCTGCCGTTCCTGGGGCCCTCCCACGTGGCCGCCCTGCTGGAGGCGTCCGGGGGCGGGGCCGTCGACGAGGGCGGGGCCGTGGCCGTCGACGGGGACGGGCGTGAGCAGTGGCTGCTCGGCGCGTGGGACGCCGGCGTGCTGCGGGCGGCCCTGGACGGTTACGCGGGCCGGTCGCTGCACGGCCTGCTCGCCCCGCTCGTCGCGGCGCGCGTGGCGCTCCCCGGGCGCGCGTGGTTCGACTGCGACACAATGGACGACCTGAAGGAAGCCCGCGTCAACGACACATCCCGTGTCCCTTCCCAACGACAGGAGGAGGCGCATCCCCCGGGCCGTGACGGGTCGGGTCGCGCGCCGACACCCCGATGAACGTGCTGAACGAGTGGACCGCGCTGGCCTGCAAGGAGTTGGGCGTCGATCCGGCCCGCGTCGACCGCGACGTGATCCTGGAGCTCACCAAGGAGGTCGCGCACGGCGTGGCACGGCCCGCCGCGCCGCTGACCGCCTACCTGCTGGGGCTCGCCGAGGGCTCGGGCACCGCGCCCGAGGACGCCGTGGCCCGGCTGACGACTCTGGCGAGGAACTGGGGTGAGGCCACCGCCCAGGCCCTGACTGGCGACTGACACTCGAACGAACTCTTGAAGTCAAGCCCTACTAACCTGAAAGTTTCCTGGCAATTTGCCAGGGGAGTGGAGGTAAACGATTTCGGGAAAGCAGCCCTATCCAACGGAGGCCCCGCGCGCGCGGACTGATCGTCCAGCCAGAAAAGATCTACCCAGAAAAGGGGCGACGCCGGGTGGTTACGGGGGCAAACCACCCGGCGTCGCTTCATCGGCGTTCCGACGGGGGCCCGGAACGCCGGCACCAGCACTCCGACGGGGGACCGGAGTGCTTGGCTAAAGCGTACACCTACAACCCATGGGATGCGTCAAGACTTAGTCACGACCCGATCTCGCGTCGGTGCCGTGGTATCTCGGTTTGGTTAGCCTCAGGGCTGTGAAAGGTGGGAGGTGGGGCATCCCTTCCCCTCTCATTGGCCCCGATTACGGCTATGTATGGCAAAAACACTGCGCCCGCGATGAAGAGCAGCCTGTACGGCCAGGGCAGGGGCAGCACGACCGCCAGGATCAGGCAGATCGTTCGGACGCCCATCTTGATGAGGTAGCTGATCTCCCGGCGCTGGATGTCCGCGCTCAGCGACGGTCTCGCATCGGTGACCTGGTGGACGTCACGCTTCCTGCGCCACCCCTTCATGCCTTCCACGTTAGACCTCGGACGTGCGGAGTGCGACGGCCCCCCGGCCAGGTGGGACGAGTCATGCGATCATGGCCTTCGAGTAAGGAGGATCTGGAGATGACGGACCGAACGTACCGGGTCACCGAGATAGTCGGGACCTCCGGGGAGAGCGTTGACCAGGCCATCCGCAACGGCGTCAGGCGGGCCGCGCAGACGCTGCGGCACCTCGACTGGTTCGAGGTGACGGAGATCCGCGGGCACATCGACGCGGGCGAGGTCGCGCACATCCAGGTGGGCATGAAGGTCGGCTTCCGCCTGGAAGACGCCTGAGGGGCATCTGGAGAACGTGCCGTCGGTGGGGTGACAAGCCGGGCACGGGCGGACAGACTGCGGACATGCGTGGCCCCGCAGCGGCGCTGCTGTCCGCCCTCCTCCTGGCCGTGCCCTCCGCCGCCTCGTGCGCGCCCGACCGCGCCACCGGCCAGGCCCCCGCCACGGGCCAGGCCCCGGCCACCGCGCC
>NZ_QNFZ01000863.1 GCF_003313395.1 Nonomuraea lactucae
GAGGACGAGGCGGAGGGGGCCACCCGGGTCGGCGCCAGGCGGGAGGGCGAGGCGACTCGTGCCCGTGCCGGGCAGGACGCGGCCGCTCGTGCCCGCGCCAGGCAGGAGGCCGAGGCCGCACGGGAGCGCGCCAGGCAGGAGGCCGAGGAACGCAAGGCCAGGGAGCGGCGGGAGGCCGAGGCGGTCCACCGCGAGTGGCAGGAGGCGCTGGCGGCAGCCGTACACGAGCACGAAGAACGCGCCGAGAGGGTCGCCGGGCTGGAGGGGAAGCTGGCCAAGGCGCGCAAGCGGCTGGACGAGAGCCGGCAGCGCCTGGAGGTGGCCCGCCGGGAGGAGCGCCACGCCAGGCACCGCCTGGAGGGCTAGGCGCTGCACCGCCTGGGGAGCTAGGCGCCGCGTTAGTCACCGCGGGCGGCATCGCATGCCGGACTCGCATGCCGGACTCGCATGCCGGACTCGCATGCCGGACTCGCATGCCGGACTCGCCGGCAGGCCGCCGCCGCTGCGGTGATTCCTTGACAGCGATCTTTCAGCATGCGAATCTCGCGAATGTCCGAGACTGTCGGGCCGCACCTGGGCACGAGAATGTCGCACCGCGCATCGGCGCGTGTCCGGGGAATTCCGCCGCGATCGAACGGGGGCCGTCCCGGTGCTTCCCTTTGTCGACCCGTTGAGCGGCATGTCGTCGGCGGTCTGGGATTCGATGACCGCGAATCGCCTGTATTCGTCGCGCCGCTGGCTCGCTTTCTGCGCGGAAACGTCACCCATGCCCGCGGGCGCCGTCACCGCGACGCTTTCCGGTGGCCGCACCGCCGCGCTCCCGGTCTCCCTCGCGGGCGGCCTGCCCAATCCCCTCTACGACTGGACCGCGATCCTCGCCGCGCGGGGGCTGCCCGCGCTCGCGCCCACCGGGCTGCTGGCCGGGCCACGGCACGGCTACCAGACGCACCTCCTCTTCTCTCCGGGCGCCGATCGGGACGAGGCGGCGAAGGGCCTGCGCGCCGCGCTCGACGAGGTGGGCCTGCCCGCCGTGGCGATGTACCTCGGCACCGCCGACGCGGCGGCGTTACGCCAGGCCGGGGTGAAGGCCGTTCCCGTGCTGTTGAAGGCCGACGCCTGGCTGCGGATCCCCGCGGGGGGCTGGGACGCCTGGCTGCACTCGCTCGGGCGCAACCGGCGGCAGACGGTCAGGAGCGACATCAGGCGGTTCGAAGCGGCGGGCTACGAGATCATCGACGCCCCGCTGGCCGAATGGACCGGCTCGGCCGCCGACCTGCTGGCGGGCACCGAGGCCAAGTACGGGCACGGCCACCCCGCCTCGTTCTACCTCACGCTGCTCACCGCCCAGGTCAAGCACCTGGGCACGGCTGGCCGCGTCATCCTGTGCGCCCCGCCGGGGGAGCGGCCGGTCGGGCACGTGCTCTATTACGTTCACGGTGACACGCTCTACGTGCGCTCGGCGGGATTCGACTATTCGCGGCTGCGCGACGCCGCCGAGTATTTCAACGTCGTGTTCTACCTGCCCTTGCGGCGGGCCCTGGAGGCTGGCCTGCGCTGGATGCACGCCGGAATCGAGTCGACCGAGGCGAAGGCGCTGCGCGGCGCCGAACTCAGGCCACTCTGGCTCCTGGACGTTTCCAGCGGCAGCATTCTCCACGACCACGCGGACGCCGTACGCGCCGCCAATTCCCGCACCGCGGCGTCGATATCCACCACGCCTTTTCTGGAGAAGTCGTGGAACCTCGGCACCGAGGCCGCCGACTGGTTCGCCCCCGCCTGATGGGAGCCACCCGACCTCCGGGGATGTCTGGCCCCGTCCTCGCGGCTGCCGTCCCCGCGGACGCCTCGTCGGCGGAACCTTACAACTTCGCGTGAGATTCACCCTCACGCGCTGTTCCTCCGCGGAACGCCGGGCTTATCGTCGCAGACATGAGTCCCGACGCCACCCTTGACGACTCCGTAGCGGCGTTCATTGACGCGCTGCCCAAGGTGGAGCTGCACGTGCACCTCGTCGGCTCCGCCTCCCTGCCCACGGTGCTGGAGCTGGCCCGCCGCCACCCGGGCGGCGGGGTGCCCACCGGCGAGGAGGAGCTGCGCGCCTTCTACACCTTCACCGACTTCCCGCACTTCGCCCGGGTCTACAAGGCCGTCAACGCGCTGGTGCGCGAGCCCGAGGACGTGGCGACCCTGGTGACCGGACTGGCCCGCGACCTGTCCGCGCAGGGTGCCCGGTACGTCGAGCTGCAGGTCACCCCGTACGCCCATCACGTGGTGGGGATGCCGATGCGCGAGGTGACCGAGGCGCTCGACCATGCGGCCCGCCGGTCCGCGACCGACCACGGTGTCCAGATGGCGTACATCTTCGACATACCCGGCGAGTACGGCGCCGAGGCGGCGGCCGTCACCGTGGCCCACGCCCTGGAGGAACCTCCCGCGGCGCTGGTAGGTTTCGGCCTGGGCGGGATCGAGCAGGAGCGTTCCGCCCACCGCGACGCCTTCCGGGACGCGTTCGCCGCCGCCCGCAACGCCGGGCTCCACAGCGTCCCGCACGGCGGCGAGATGTCGGGCCCCGAGACGATCTGGGAGGTCATCGACGGCCTCGGCGCCGAGCGGATCGGCCACGGCATCTCCTGCCTCCAGGACGACAGGCTCGTGGCGCACCTGCGCGAGACGCGGATCCCGCTGGACGTCTGCCCCACGTCGAACGTGTGCACCGGCCAGGTGGCTCGCATCGAGGACCACCCGCTGCCACGCCTGCTGGAGGAGGGCCTGTTCGTGACGCTCAGCAGCGATGACCCGCCCATGTTCGCCACGACGCTGGCCGGCGAGTATCGGGTGGCGGCCCGCGTCTTCGGGTTCGGGCGGGAACGGCTCGCCCAGCTCGCCCGCAACGGCGTGACCGCCTCCTACCTCCCGCCCGGGCGCAAGAAGGAGCTCCTCGCCGAGATCGACGCGCTGGTGTCCGCAGCCTGCTGAACCGGCCCCGAGCCTGCGCCGAAGGCCCTGAGCCTCCGCTGACGGTCCTGCCTGCGCTGAAAGGACTGAGCCTGTGCTGAAGGTCCTGAGCCTGTGCTGAAGGTCCTGGGCCTGCGCTGAGCCGGCGGGCGAGGGGGCCGTCAGGGGGAGGCGATGCGGCCGAGCTCCGGGGGGATCTTGGCGGCGGCGGCCCGGTCCAGCAGGAACAGCGTCCGGCTCCGGCCCCGCGCTCCCGCCGCCGGCACCTGCACGGGCCCCGACTCCGACAGCGCCAGCCGGACGGCCCCCGCCTTCTCGGCGCCCGCCGCCACCACCCACACCTCGCGCGAGGCCTGGATCGTCGGCAGCGTCAGCGAGATGCGGGTGGGCGGCGGCTTCGGTGAGCCGTGCACCGCCACCACGGGCCGCGTGTCGTAGAGCGCGGGCATCCCCGGGAACAGCGACGCCACGTGCGCGTCGGGACCCATGCCGAGCAGCGTCACGTCGAACGACGGCGCGGGGCCGTGGTCCTCGGGCCGGGCCGCCTTGCGCAGCTCGGTGGCGTAGGCGTCGGCGGCCTCCTCCGCGGTCAGGCCCGAGTCGGGGCCGAGCATGACGCGCACCCGCTCCGGGTCGACGTCCACGTGGTCCAGCAGGGCCTGGCGGGCGCCGGTCTCGTTGCGCTCGGGGTCGCCGTCGGGGAGGAAGCGCTCGTCGCCCCACCAGATGTCGAGACGCCGCCAGTCGACCGCGTCGCGGGCGGGCGTGCCGGCGATGGCGGCCAGCGTCGCGATGCCGACCGTGCCTCCGGTCAGCACCAGCGACGCCGAGCCCTTGGCGGACTGCGCGTCGACGAGCCGGGTGATGATCCGCGCCGCCACGGCCTTGGCCAGGATGTCGGCGTCGCGGTGGACGACAATGGTGGGAACGCTCACGGTGGCCAGTCTTTCACGGCCCCGCGGGGCCGGGCGCCACGAGAGCGCCCGGCCGCGAGTCCGGCCAGGGACCTCCTCGGTCCGGGCTAGGACCTGTGCGTGCGGGCGAGATGCTTGACGGCCGACTCGTAGGTCTCGTCCGGGTCGAGCCGTCGCAGCTCCTCCGCCAGCAACTCGGGGGTGCGCCGCCGGGCCAGCGCCACGTTCCGGTCCGGCGCCCCGGGACGGGACAGCGTGGCGAGCCGCGCGTCGTTCCTGGAGATCGACAGATCCCCGTCGCCCGTGGTGAGCCGTACGGTGGTGAGCCCCGGACCGCCGGAGGCGCCCACCCTGACAGGTGCGCCCAGCCGCTCGGACAGCCACGCGGCGAGCAGCGGGGCGCTCGGGTTGGTGGCGGCCGCCGCCACGTGGCCCTTGCGCACCTCGCCGACGGGCTGGTCGAAGGCCGCGGCCAGCAGGCTGCGCCACGGCGTCAGCCGGGTCCACGAAAGGTCGGTGTCGCCGGGGGCGTAACCCTTGGCCCTGGCCACCAGGCACTTGACGCCGTCGTCGCCCGCCGACCGGGCGTCGGTGATGCGCCGCTGTGCCAGCATCCCGATCGGGTCCTGGGAGACCACGGCGGGCGCCTCGCCCGGCCACCACGCAACGACGGGCGTGTCGGGCAGCAGCAGCGGGCTGACCACCGAGTCGGCGTGCTCGGTCAGCTCGCCGTACAGCCGCAGCACCACCACCTCGCCCGGCGTCGACTCGCCGATGCGCAGCTCCGCGTCGAGCCGGGTCGCCTCGTCGGTCTCCCGGTTGATCATCACGAGGATGCGGGACGGGTGCTCGCGCGCGGCCTCGGTGGCCGCGCGCAGCGCGTCGTACTGCTCGCGCTCGTCGCACACCACCACCAGGGTCAGCACCATGCCGATGGCGGGCGCGCCCATCTGGTGGCGCAGCATCATCAGCTGGCTGGAGATCTTCCCGGCCGTCGTGTCACTCAGCATGAACGTGGTCATCAGAGCCTCCTCCACACGCGGCCGTCACGCGCCATCATGGCGTCGGCCGACGGCGGACCCCACGACCCCGCCGGGTAGGGCTCGGGCTGGCCCTGCGTGGCCCAGAACTCCTCGATCGGATCGAGGATCATCCACGACAGCTCGACCTCCCGCTGGTGCGGGAAGAGCGGCGGATCGCCGATCATCACGTCGAGCAGCAGCCGCTCGTACGCCTCGGGGGAGGACTCCATGAACGACTCGCCGTACGCGAAGTCCATCGAGACGTCGCGCACCTCCATCGCCGTGCCGGGCACCTTGGAGCCGAACCGCACCGTGATGCCCTCGTCCGGCTGCACCCGGATGACCAGGGCGTTCTGGCCGAGGATCTCGGTGTCGTCCTTGGAGAACGGCAGGTGCGGCGCCCGCTGGAACACCACGGCCACCTCGGTCACCCGGCGGCCCAGCCGCTTGCCGGTGCGCAGGTAGAACGGCACGCCCGCCCAGCGCCGGTTGGCGATCTCCAGCTTGATGGCCGCGTACGTCTCGGTCTTCGAGTCGGGCGGGATGCCGTCCTCCTCCAGGTAGCCGACGACCTTCTCGCCGCCCTGCCAGCCGGCGGCGTACTGGCCGCGCGCCGTGTAGGCCGCGAGGTCGGCCGGCAGCCGCAGGGCCTTGAGCACCTTCTCCTTCTCCCGCCGCAGCGACGACGCCTCGAAGGAGGTCGGGTCCTCCATGGCCACCAGCGCGAGCAACTGGAGCAGGTGGTTCTGGATCACGTCGCGGGCCGCGCCGATGCCGTCGTAGTAGCCGGCCCGGCCGCCGATGCCGATGTCCTCGGCCATCGTGATCTGCACGTGGTCGACGTAGCTGCGGTTCCAGATCGGCTCGTAGAGGTTGTTGGCGAACCGGAGCGCCATGATGTTCTGGACGGTCTCCTTGCCCAGGTAGTGGTCGATCCGGAAGATCGAGCTCTCCGGGAAGGCCGAGGTGGTGATCTCGTTCAGCTCGTGCGCCGACTTCAGGTCGTGCCCGAACGGCTTCTCGATGACCACCCGCCGCCACGACCCGGGCGGGGAGTCGGCCAGACTGGTGCGCTTGAGCTGCTCCACCACCTTGGGGAAGAACTTCGGCGGCACGGACAGGTAGAACGCGTAGTTGCCGCCCGTGCCCCGCGTCTCGTCGATCTCCTTCAGCGCCATCGCCAGCGCGTCGAACGCGCCGTCGTCGGAGAACTCCCCGGGCACGAAGTGGATGCCCTCGCAGATCTGCCGCCAGACCTCCTCGCGGAAGGGCGTCCGCGCGTGCGCCTTGACGGCGTCGTGCGTGAGCTGGGCGAAGTCCTGGTTCTTCCAGTCGCGCCGGGCGAACCCCACCAGGGAGAAGCCCGGCGGCAGCAGCCCCCGGTTGCCCAGGTCGTAGATCGCCGGCAGCAGCTTGCGCTTGGCCAGGTCTCCCGTCACGCCGAACAGCACCAGCACGCACGGTCCCGCCACCCGGGGGAGCCGCTTGTCGCGCGGGTCGCGCAGCGGGTTGGCCGCCGCGGCCTCCGCCGTGGTCGCCGTGCCCGCGGCGGAGGTGGCCACGAC
>NZ_QNFZ01000864.1 GCF_003313395.1 Nonomuraea lactucae
CGAGCCCTGGGCCCGGCCGCCGCTCGACGGCGTGCCGCTCGCGCTCTCGCCGCCGGGCCGCCGCACCGGCCAGACCGTGGCATCGGCCGTGGACACGTCCACGCCCTGTGCGCTCAGCTCGGTGCGCACCCGGTCGGGGAAGCCGACCTGGGTGCGCGGGTTCTCGAACACCTGCCGCAGGTGCAGGCCGCTCCGGTCGGCGAGCCCGGCCAGTTCGGGGGAGAGGGTGGCGAACGCCGCGGCGAACCCGAGGTCGTCGTTCTCGCAGCGCAGCGTCCCGTCCGGTGAGGCGTGGTAGACGTGCGTCGCGCCGTCCGGTTCGCGGACCTCCACGCGGACGTGCTCGCCGAGCAGGCGCGACCGGACGCGGGCGTCCATGAGCGAGCCCCACGGCCTGGCGGGGTCCGCCCGCTCCGTACGGGACGGCCGGGCGGCGGCCTGGGACGGGCCCACGAGCTGCCACTCGGGCCCGAGGTTCCCTCCGGACTCGATGACGGCGACCATCGCCTCGAAGTCGCTCTCGGACATGACGGCGATCACCTCGCCCGTCGCCGCGCCGGGCAGGTGGACGGGGTCGCCCTGCCTCTTCGGCCCCTCGGGGGTGAGCGCCTGCCTGACGACCGTGAGGTCGTAGCCGGCGGTGAGCTGGACGATGACGGCGCTGTCCGTCTCGAACAGGCTCATCTCCCTGCGGTTGCCGCCCGCGTCCGTCACGCCGGCCGAGGACTGCTCGCCGCCCGAGACGCCGAGGCCGAGGCCGGTGGAGGCGTCGTCGACGCCGGTGCCGCCGCCGATCGGGAAGGCCATCCCGCCGCCGGTGGCCGAGCCGGTTGTGCGCTGGATCCGCCAGACCTGGCCGATCTCGACGCCCTCGATGCCGCGCGCCAGGACCTGGAGGCCGAACTGCGACGCCTTGATCCGCAGGTCCACCACGCGGTTGCGCAGCCCGTCGACCGGCAGCCGCATGGTGTGCCCCTGCTCGCCGGTCATCCGCTCGAACAGGGTGGTGGCGGCCGTCGCCGACAGCAGGTTCAGCAGCTCGGTCTCCACCAGGTGGACGTCGTCGCCGAGCAGCTTCCGCTTCGACAGGGCGTCCACGACCGCCCGGTACAGGTTCGCCCTGACCGAGCTGACGAAATAGCTGTGCACCAGCGGGACCTGCCGCGGGTCGAGGGTCCTGGCCGGTTCGGCGGGCAGCGTCCCGGCGGGCCGGGTGAATCCGGAGGGCACCAGCCGCACCATGTGGCCGGTGAGCTCCACCGGGGCCGTCGTCGCGGGGCCCGCCTTGGTGTCCAGTCCGGACGCGCGGGCCCGCTGGGGCGTCCGCTCCACCTCGATCACGAGCCTGACGCCCTGGCGGACCCGGTCCATGCCCCTGAACCTGGCGAAACGCTGGAGGCGGGTCTCCTGCTCGCTCGACGAGCCGGTCGCGGATCGGGCCCGGTCGGTGCCGACGCCGCCGTTGTCGCCGTGCCCTTCGGCGGCGGCGTCGCCGGCGGTGCTCACCGCGTTGGTGGCGGACCGGGTCTCCGACCTGCCGTGCTCCTCGTAGGTGTAGTCCTGGACGATCGACCCGACCTCGTCGGTGCTCTCCAGGAGGACCGCGGGCTCGTCGGTGAACTCGGCCCGTACGCTGACGACGATCTGCTCGCGCCTGCCCAGCTCGTCGAAGGGCGTGTGGTAGCGCAGCCGCGCGCCTTCATCGCTGATGATGTTGTCGATCAGCCCCCACCAGCGGTTCTCCGCGAAGATCTTGCGGAGGCTGTCCGGTATGGCCGGGTCGGCGAGCGCCGCCGGAGCGGCCGACGCGACGGCGTCGCGTACCGCGTCGAGCAGTTCGACGTCCTCGCCGTCCCGCTGGAGCCGGATGTCGTCGACGAGGGTGACGCCCATCGCGTGCATGAAGAACGACGGCAACTCGACCTCGCGCGCCGCCGTCACCAGCTCGGCCGCCCTGGTCAGGAAGTCGTCCACCCGGGTGAGGGCCGAGCCCGCGTCCACGAGCGGCTTCAGCGCGTTGATCAGCGCCATCGGCGTGTGCCTGTCCGCGTTCGGCACGGGCGCGGTGGCCTGCGGCAGCTCCGAGAGGTAGCGCTTGGCGAGCGGTACGGCCACTCCGCGGTCGAGCTTGAGGTTGCCGTCGAGGAACCGCTCGACCGCGTCGGCCACCTGGTGCACCGGCAGGTCGAGGGTGCCCTCGGCGTACAGGCGCAGGGCGTGGCGCTCGGGCACGGTGTAGAGCATGGTGCCGTCGGCCGTCCTCTGGACCGGCAGCGCCCCCGACTCGCCGCCGGTGACGTCGAAGCCGACCGAGGCCAGGAAGACGTACTTCTTGCCCGTCTCGATCGCCAGCCGTTCCCTGCCCCAGATGGACAGGTCGTTCCGCGAGCGCGACCCCCCTCCCGAGTGGTTGCCGCCCGCCTTGCCACCCTCGCCCGCGCCGTCCGCGTGCTGGGCGGCCGTGCCGAGCGATGCCTCCACCTTCCCGCCGGACGACCTCTCCGAGGTGACGCCCATGCTCGACAGGGTGAGGTTGATGATGCCGCCCACGTCGTCGGTGACGCCGACGAGCATCGACTGGCCCGGCGTGCCCCTGACGGCGATGGAGCCCGTCCTGGGTGAGGCGCCCTGTGGCCGGACCGCGAGGTCCGTGCCGTACGGGGTGCGGAACAGCTCCGGGTGCGCGACGAGGCTTCGGACGTTCAGGAACTCGGCGAGGTGGTGGAAGGCGGGCGAGTCCGCGCTCGACAGCGTGGGCAGCATCGCCCGGGCGACGTCCTGGAGGTTGCGGGAGTCCAGGTGCTGGACGGTCGCGTACCGCATGACCTCGTCCGGGGTCGGGCTCCAGGTGCCGGGCGGTGGCGCGTCGATCTCCGGCAGCAGGTCGCTGGAGATGAGGACGCGGGCGCTTCCTTCCAGCTCCGCGAGCGGCTCGGTGTTCCCGTCGCCGTCCAGCAGGTCCACGCGGGCGGTGTGTGGGATGTCGAAGATCGCCACGGGTGAGGTGCTCTCGGTGAGCTTCACCCCGTTGATCGTGAGGCCGGTCGTGTGGGAGAGCGTGCGCGAGCCGTCCCTGCCGCCGCCCACGCCGAGATTGGGGCTGATCCCTTCGGTGTTCTCCGGCAGGTGGTGCTTGATCCCGGCTCCGCCGCCGTAGCCGAGGTTCTCGGTACGGCTGTGCGACCAGACGTTCGTGTCGGAGCCGATGTCCAGGTTGACCACGGCCTGCGCGTCGGTGGTGCCCGCGAACGTGGACCGGGGGTTGCCCTCGCCGTCCGTGAAGTGCTGGTCGAGCGTGATGCGGAGGGTGACGTGCCGCGGCGCGCGACCGTGGCGCCGGACCACCAGGTCCACCAGGAGGCCGCCCTGCACCGCCTGGTCGTAGCCCGACTGCAGGCGCTGGGCGGACAGCTGCTCGGCGATCTCCCGCTCGTTGACCAGCTGGCTCAGCCGCTCCAGCGGGTCGGAGGAGTAGGCGGGCTCGCCGTTGACGAGCGGCGCCAGGATGCCCTTCTCGCGGAGCTTCGCCTCGGTGGCCGCGCGGAGCTTCTCCGCCTCCTCGATGCCCTGCACCAGCGCGGGTCCGGCGCCGCGCAGCCTGCCCGGCTCGTTGCCGTAGAAGGACGGCAGCTCGCCCCTGCGGCCCTCCGGCGGATCGGGATCGGGGTCGTCGCGGAACACGGGCCGGCCGTCGGGGTCGAAGGTCAGCGCCTGGGCGTCGACGGGCAGGCCGTACTTGTGGGCGTCGGACTCGGGGAACCTGAACAGGCCCTTGCCGGAGCCCTTGATCGGGGCGAGCACCTCGTCGTCGTCGATCAGCCGGGCCGTGACCTCGAAGTCGAACTCCAACTCCACGCCCTGGGTGTGGCCCGTGTAGCGCTGGACGCTCGGGTGGTAGGTGACGCCGTTGACGCTCAGCCCGTCCGAGGCGGCGGCGCCGGTGCCTGCCCTGCCGTTCGGGCCGGCCTTCGCGGCGTACTCGTCCTCCCCCGGGACGGCGTCGAACGGCGCGAAGCCGACGTAGCCCGTCGAGACGGACACGCCACGGGAACGGCCGGACGACTCGCCGCCCGTGGCGCTGCTGACGTCGACGCGCAGCCGTTCCTGCCAGTGGTAACGGCTGGCCGGGCCGACCCGCGTCGCCGTCCGCAGCCGCGGCACGGCCTTGATCTGCAGGTGGGCGAACGGGCGCCCGCCGACGTTGATGATGCGCCGCACGCCACGCGGGTCGTCGACCGCCTGCCGCATGCGGCTGTACAGGTCGTCGATCATGGCCGTGTAGAGCTGGCGGCGGGCGACGCTGCCAGGCGGGAAGTGCCTGTCGCCCAGGGCGCGCGCCGTGTCGTCGGCCAGCTTGATCAACCCGGTCAGGCCGAGGACCACGTGCTCGGGGAAGGGCGTCCTGCCCCGCTCGTCCTCGGGGAGCCGCGCCTCGCGGAGCGGTGGGGGCTCCATGTACGCGTGGGAGACGTACGTCCGCAGGCTCGCGGCGTCGTCGTGGGTCCCGTAGGCCACGGTCACCTCGGGCGACCAGCCCTGCCCGACGGACGTGCGGACGCGTACCTTCCAGGTGGCCTGCGCGTCGAACGGCGTGGACTCGCCGCGGTTGTCCTCGACGCCGCCGTCCAGCCCGGCCCTGCCGGCGTTGCCGGTCAGCGACCGTCTCATTTCGGCGTCGAACGAGACGCTCAGCTCGAACTGCTTGAGGAACTCGGTCAACTCGCCGGGTGGCAGCGCCGCGAACCACCTGTGCAGCTTGACGCCGGCCGTCCCGCCGCGGCGGAAGTTCGCGGTGGCGCCGACGGTCCGGCCGCCCTGGGGGAGGACGCCGTTCATGATCTCGGAGGCGACCTTGGTGGAGTCGAGCACCTCGACCAGGTCGGTGACCGAGAGCTGGACCAGCACCTCGCCCGGCTTGCGCTGGCCCACGCCCAGCAGCGCGCCCTCGCCGGAGACGACCCGGCTGAACTCGGCGCGCAGCGTGCGGTCCAGCGCGTCGGCCGTGAAAGTGTGGTCGATCCCGCGCTCCTCCATCAGGTCGTTGAGGGTGAGCGTGAGCCTGTTCAGATGCGGCAGCCGGTCCGCCGGCACGAAGCTGGGCTGGGCGGCCAGCGCGGGCAGCGCCAGCCGCAGGGCCTCCTGGAAGTCCGTCAGCCAGCTCCTCGCCTGGTCCGCCAGCGCGTCGAGCGCGCCCGGGTCGGGCGTCGTGCCCTGCCGGAGCGCGGCGAGCAGCTCCTCGTACGCCTCTCGCGCGTGCCCGGCGTAGCCGTGCGCGTCCTCGTACGCCCGAGCGATGCGCAGGTGCCGCTCCTGCGTCGCCAGCGACTTCTCCGCCTCGGCCATCGCCTTCCTGGCACGCTCCTTCGCGCCCCGGTCCCGCTGGCCCATGGCCTTGTCGTAGTCCTCCAACCTCTCCTCCGCCTGCCGCTCCGCGGCGGCGGCGGTCGCCAGCTTGGCTCCCATGCGCAGGTGCAGGCCGCCCTCGGTCCTGGACAGCGAGTCGATCGTGTGCTGGATGTACGAGGTCAGGTCGGAGAGCGGCGTGCCCGGCGCGCTCGGCGCCACGGCCGCCAGGTGCTGGCCGCCCGACCACGGGGGCAGCGGCGGTGTCTGACCCCGCTCGCTCAGGTCAGCAAGTAACCGCTCGATCTCGTGGGCCCAGCGGTTCTTCTCGTCCATCGACGAGGCCGCGCGCCACTTCCTGGACAGGAAGCGGAACTCGTTGAGCCGCGGCACCACGCACTCGTCCCGGCCCTCGATGGGACGCGTGCGAGACACCCACCGCCGCAGCACCCCCTGCGCCGAGCCCGCCGCCGCGGCCGCCCGGGTCTGGCCGCCGTGCGAGATGTCGTGCACGACCGCCCGGTAGAGGGACTCGTTCGCGGTGCGCGGCGCGATCCGCATGACGATCGGGTCGCCGCTGGAGCCGGTGCGGATCTCCGACTCGGCCACGTTGCCGGGACTGACGCGGCCGATCTCGATCCGGTAGTGCAGCGGTCCGTGGGCGCGCGTCTCGACCACCATCAGGGACGACGGGTCCGGCCAGCTCAGGCTGAGCACCTCGCCGCCGAAGTCCGACAGGTCGAGGTCGGACGTCACCGCCGCCTGAACCTCCGCCACCGTCACGGGGGAGTGGTGCGCGGGGCGCCTGCGGCCCGGCTCGAACAGCGAGTTGCGGATCTGCTGGGCGGGGACGGTGCGCGGGCGGCCCGCCCCGTCGGGGGCCGTCCCGTTCGGCCCGGTAGTGGACGTGCCGCCCGGGGACGTGCCGCTCGTGGACGTGCCGCCCGGGGGCGTGCCGAGGGCGGCGAGGCGGTCGGCGATCTCCTGGGCGGCGACGCCGTAGAAGCCCGCGCGCAGGGCGTTGTCGGGCCCAGGCGATCTGGCCGCCAGGTCGCTCGCGATCCGGTCCGCGCGTGGGGAGCCCGCGGTGTTCCAGTCGCGGCTGTGCGCCGCCGCCTCGTCGGCGGAGCCGGGGTCGGCGTCGGCGAGCCGGTCGAGC
>NZ_QNFZ01000865.1 GCF_003313395.1 Nonomuraea lactucae
AGCCGCACGTCGCGCTGCCCGCCGAGCGGGTGGCCGGGCTGCTCGCCGCCGCCCGCGAGGCGGTGCGGGCCCAGGGCAGCGCCGAGGACGTCCTGTGGGCCGTCTGGCAGGCGAGCGGCCTGGCCGAGCGGTGGACGGAGCTGAGCCTCGCCGGAGGGGCGAGGGGGGCGCAGGCCGACAGGGACCTCGACGCCGTGGTGGCGCTGTTCGACCACGCGGCGCGGTTCGTGGACCGGATGCCGAAGGCGGGGCCCGAGGTGTTCCTGGACGACCTGGCGTCCCAGGAGATCCCGGGTGACACGCTGGCCGAGCGGGCGCCCGACGGGGACGCGGTGCGGGTGCTCACCGCCCACCGGTCCAAGGGCCTGGAGTGGGACGTGGCCGTGGTGGCGGGCGTCCAGGAGGGCGTCTGGCCCGACCTGCGGCTGCGCGGTTCGATGCTCGGCGTGGAGGACCTCGTCGAGCTGGTCGAGGGCACCCGGCCCGACGCGGCTTCGCTGGCCTCCAAGCTGCTCGCGGAGGAGCGCAGGCTGTTCTACGTGGCCGCCACCCGCGCCCGGCGCAGGCTGGTGGTCACGGCGGTCGGCGGGGAGGACACCGACGAGCGGCCTTCCAGGTTCCTGGCCGAGCTGATGCCGGGCGCGGTCGAGGCGGCCACGGTGGACGACCGGGCGCGCTGGCTGAACATGCCGGCCCTCGTGGCCGACCTCAGGAGCGCGGTGACCGACCCCACCAGACCGGCCAAGGTGCGCCGCAAGGCCGCGCAGCAGCTCGCCAGGCTGGCCGCCGCGGGCGTCCAGGGCGCCCACCCCAACGACTGGTACGCCCTGACCACGATGACCGACGACCGCCCGCTGAGCTGGCCCGACGACACCGTCCGCATCTCCCCGTCGGCCGTCGAGAGCTTCACCAAGTGCGGTCTGCGCTGGCTGCTGGAGACGGCGGTCGGCGCGGCGGGCACCAGCACCGCGCAGGGACTCGGCACGATCATCCACGCCCTCGCCGTGCTCGCCGCCACCGACGTGCCGAGCGAGGACCTCCTGGGCAGGCGCCTGGACGAGATCTGGAACGAGCTCGACTTCGGCGGCGTCTGGTTCAACCGCAAGCAGCGCCAGGTGGCCGAGCAGATGATCGCCAAGTTCCTCCGCTGGCACAAGGAGAACCCCCGCGAGCTGGTCGCCCTGGAGGAGGCGTTCACGGCGAACGTCGGCGACGGCGTCCAGATCAAGGGCCGCGTCGACCGGGTCGAGCGCGACTCAGAGGGCCGAGCTGTGATCATCGACCTCAAGACCGGCGGCTCCAAGCCCAGGCCGGGTGAGCTCGACCGCCACCCGCAGCTCGGCGTCTACCAGCTCGCCGCACTGCTCGGCGCGTTCGCCAGGCACGGCATGACGGAGCCTGGCGGCGCCGCCCTCGTCCAGCTCGGCAAGGCGGCGGGCCGCAACGACGCCGTGGAGCAGAGGCAGGGCGCGCTCGCCGACGACCCGGACCCCGGCTGGGCCAGGGACCTGGTCGACACCGTCGCGATCGGCATGTCAGGCCCGTACTTCCAGGCCAAGGTCAACGACGGCTGCCGCACCTGCGCGGCCCGCGCGAGCTGCCCGGTCAACGACAACGGGGGGCAGGTGTGCTGAGCCCCGCCGAACTGGCAGGCAAGCTCGGCATCCTGCCGCCGACGGCCGAGCAGGCCGAGGTCGTCCAGGCCCCCCTCGAACCCATGGTCGTCATGGCTGGCGCCGGCTCCGGCAAGAGCGAGACCATGGCCGGCAGGGTCGTCTGGCTGGTCGCGGGCGGCCTGGTCAGGCCCGAGAACGTGCTCGGCCTGACGTTCACCCGCAAGGCCGCCGCCGAGCTGGCCACCCGGGTCAGGGAACGGCTGAACGGCCTGGCCGAGGCCGGCCTGGTCGAGCCCGAGCTGCTCGACAACGAGCCGACGGTCTCCACCTACCACGCCTACGCCGCCCGGCTCGTCACCGACCACGCGCTGCGCGAGGCGCTGGAGCCCACCATGCGGCTGGTCACGCCGGCCGTCTCGTGGCAGCTCGCCTCCAGGGTGGTGGCCATGTACGACGGGCCGATGGACCGGATCGAGCTCGGCCCGCCGTCCGTCACCGCCGCCGTGCTGGAGCTCGCCGGTGAGCTGTCGGAGCACCTGCGCGGCGCCGCCGACGTGCGCCGCGTGGGCGAGTGGCTCGACGGCCGGTACGGCGGGCTCCCCGGCAGGCCGACGCTGGCCCAGCGCCGCCCGGTGAGCGTCCAGGCGGCGAGGGAGCAGCTGCTGCCGCTGGTCGAGGCGTACGAGCGGCTCAAGCGCGGCCGGGAGGTCATCGACTACGGCGACCAGATGTCGCTGGCCGCGAGGATCGCCGCCAACCACAAGGAGGTGGGCGAGATCGAGCGATCCCGCTTCTCGGTGGTGCTGCTCGACGAGTACCAGGACACCAGCCACGCCCAGCTCGTCCTCCTCAGGAGCCTGTACGGCGACGGCCATCCGGTGACCGCCGTGGGCGACCCCTGCCAGTCGATCTACGGCTGGCGCGGCGCCTCGGCCGGCAACCTGCGCCGCTTCCCGGCGGACTTCCGGACGAGCTCCGGCGACCCGGCCCAGGTGCGGCAGCTCAGCGTCAGCTTCCGCAACGGGGACCGGGTGCTCGACGTCGCCGCCCGCGTCCAGCTCCCGCTCCGCATGGAGGCCCGCGAGGTGCCGGTGCTCGTACCCGGCCCCAACCGGGTCGACCGGGGCCGCGTCACCTGCGCCTTCCACGAGACGGCCGAGGACGAGGCGCGCTGGATCGCCGACGGTCTGGCGCGGATCCTCGGCCAGGAGGTGGCCCCCGACGGCCTGCCGTGGGGCGAGGGCGAGCGCAAGAAGACGCCCGCCGTGCAGCCCCAGGACGTGGCGATCCTGGCGCGCAAGCGCTCGCAGTTCCCCGCGCTGCGCAGGGCGCTGGAGGAGCGCGACATCCCGGTGGAGGTGGTGGGCCTGGGCGGCCTGCTGACCGTGCCCGAGGTCAACGACATCGTGGCCACGCTCCGGGTGCTGTACGACGCCACGGCGGGCGACGCCCTGGCCAGGCTGCTGGCCGGGCCGCGCTGGCGGATCGGGCCGGCGGACCTTCGGGTGCTGGGCGAGTACGCCAGGGAGCTGACCCGCGAGGCGCGCGACGGCCGTCGCGAGCGCGACCCGCTCGACCAGGTGGTGGCCGACCTGGCGGAGGAGCGCGGCAGCCTGGTGGACGCGCTGGACGAGCTGCCGGACCGCGAGGAGTGGCTGGAGTCGTTCTCGCCGCTGGCCAGGACCAGGCTGGTGGCGCTGGCGCAGGAGCTGCGGCAGCTCCGGGCGCACACCGCGCAGCCGCTGCCCGATCTGATCACCGAGGTGGAGCGGAGGCTGGGGCTCGACATCGAGGTGGCCGCGCGGGGCGGCACGGTCAGCGCGTTCGCGGCCAGGGCCGACCTCGACGCGTTCCTCGACGCGGCGTCACGGTTCGCGGGCGACTCCGAGGATCCGACGCTGGGGGCGTTCCTCGCCTACCTGCAGGCGGCCGAGAGCGAGGAGTTCGGGCTGGAGGCGGGCCGGGTCGGCGAGAGCAACAGCGTCAAGCTCATGACCGTGCACGCGTCCAAGGGCCTGGAGTGGCCGATCGTGGTCGTGCCGGGCCTGTCGCAGCTCGTCAGCTCCAAGGGGACGATCGCGACCGGCAGCGTGTTCCCCGCCACGCCGGTCACCAACAGCCGCTGGACCGAGAACCCGCGCAAGCTCCCCTACCCGCTGCGCGGCGACGCCGCCGATCTGCCCCGGCTGACCGGCCTCGGCAAGGAGGAGCTGGCCGTGTTCGACGAGAGCTGCCGCGAGCGTGACCTGATGGAGGAGCGGCGGCTGGCGTACGTGGCGGTCACCCGGGCCCACTACCACCTGATCGCCTCCGGTTACCGCTGGGGGAGCGCCTCCAAGCCGCTGGAGCCGTCCGGCTTCCTGCTGGAGATCCGCGACACCGCCGACAAGGTGGCGTTCTGGGCGCCCGAGCTCGCCGACGGCGCGACGAACCCGCTGCTGGCCGAGCCCGCCGAGGCCGTCTGGCCGCTCACGCCCGAGGGCCTGCGCTACGAGTCGGTGCTCGACGGCGCCCGCCTGGTGGAGGACGCGCTGGCGGGCACGCTGGCGCCCGCGGAGGACGGGCCGGTGCGCTCGTTCGAGGAGGAGCGCGTACGCGCCTGGGAACGCGACACGGACCTGCTGCTCCGCGAGCGCGAGCTGCGCCGGCGGCGCGGCGCCACGACGGTCGAGCTGCCGTCGAAGCTGACCGTGTCGTCGCTGGTGACGCTGGCCGCCGACGCCCGCGAGCTGGCCCGCAGGATCCGCCGCCCGGTCCCCGTCAAGCCCGCCCCGCTGGCGCGCCGCGGCACCTCGTTCCACAGGTGGCTGGAGACGCGCTGGGACCAGCAGCGGCTGCTCGACGACTTCGACCTGGACCTGGTCGACGAGGTGGAGGAGTCGGACGTGCGGCTGGCGGAGCTCCAGGAGAGCTTCGAGCGGAGCGAGTGGGCCGAGCGCCGGCCGCTCGACCTGGAGGTGCCGTTCGAGACCATGATCGCCGACCGGCTGGTGCGCGGCCGGATGGACGCCGTGTTCGAGCTGCCCGGCGGGCGCTACGAGGTGGTCGACTGGAAGACCGGCGAGCCGCCGAAGGGGAAGGCGGCCCGTGCCGCGTCGGTGCAGCTCGCGGCCTACCGGCTGGCCTGGTCGCACCTCGCGGGGGTGCCCCTCGACCAGGTGAGCGCGGCCTTCCACTACGTGCGCGCGAACCGCACGGTCCGGCCGGTCGACCTGCTCGACGCCGCCGGCCTCTTCGCGCTCGTCGAGTCGGTGCCGGTCAGCTCCGCAGGTAGTGGAAGCCGGGGTGGGGGTGCATGAGGAAGTCGTGGTGGGAGATGTTCCAGGCGTAGGCACCGGCCATCGCGAACACCACCGTGTCCCCCACTCGCACCGAAGTGACGATATTTCGGGCGAAAACGTCTTTTGGGGTGCAGAGCTGGCCGACGAACGTGACCGGCTCCGCCGCCACGCCCGGCCCGCCGCCGGTGGGCAGCACGGCGAACGGCTGGTCGTGCCCCTTGGTGACCGGCGTCCGCAGGTGGTGGGTGCCGCCGAGCACGATCGCGTACGTCTCGCCGCGCACCCGCTTCACGTCCACGACGCGGGTCGCGTAGAAGCCGCAGTACGCGGTCAGCGCCCGGCCCGGCTCGATCCGCACCCGCCTGCCGTCGCGGCGCAGCCCGGCCAGGCCCCTGCCGTACGCGGCCCAGTCGAACCTCTCCATCGGTGAGGTGTAGGAGACGGCCATGCCGCCGCCCAGGTTGACCTCGGTGTGGTGGGTGTCCAGCAGCCGCCCGGCCAGGCGGAGGAGCTCTGCGGCGTCCAGGCCGCTGGCCAGGTGGGCGTGCAGGCCGCGCAGCCGTACGCGGTCGGTGAAGAGCGGCAGGCACTCCTCGACGCCCGCCTCGTCCATGCCGAACGGGCCGCTCATCGTCAGCGCCGCCCCCTCGACGGGCAGGTCCGGGCTGATCCGCAGCAGCACGTCGGCCTCCAGGCCGGTGGCGAGCAGGCGGCGCAGCTCGTTCGGCGACTCCACGTGGATGCGGTGGTGGGGCAGGCGCAGCTCGGCGTCGGTCTTGCCGGGACCTCCGAGCGCCAGCGGCCGGCCGGGGAGCAGGGCGGCGACGTGGGCGTGCTCGCCGGCCGACGACACCTCGAACCCGTCCACGTGCCGGTCCAGCACGCGCAGCAGCTCGGGATCGGGGTTGGCCTTGACCGCGTAGTAGAGCTCGACGCCGGGCAGCGCCCGCCGGACCGCCTCGGCGTGGGCGTCAAGGGCGGGCAGGTCGTAGAGGTAGGCGGGGGCGTCGCCCAGCCGGGTGGCGGCCTCGCGGATGCTCGCGGTGATCATGCGAGCGGGTTCGCGATCGGCACGTAGCCGGCCGCTCGGTCGGCGGCGCGGGCCCAGCGGACACCCAGGTTGGCCTTGGCGGGAAGCGGCGCCCCGGCCAGCAGGTCGGAGAGGGCGGCCGGCCCGCCGAGGTCGCGGGCCTGCCCGGCCAGGATCTCCCGCGCCGCCTGCCACAGCTCGCGCAGCAGCCCGTCACCGCCGGGCCCGGCGACGGTGGCCGCGATCTCGGTGAGGTGGTTGACGAGCAGGCAGTAGACGACCCGGGCCCAGCCGCGCTCGGCGTCATATGTCAGCGCCCGCGCCACCCGCGGCTCCACGCCGGCGAGGTCGTGGCGGCCCGCGACGAGCTTGGCGCCCTCCAGGTCGCGGAAGACCGCCTCCCGGGGCGTGCCGGTGCCGTCCAGCCCGACCAGGACGTTCTGCAGGTGGGGCTCCAGGATCACGCCGTGCGTGAAGTAGAGCTCCAGCACGGGCGGCGCCACGGCCGAGACGTACGCCGCCCACCAGGCGAGCGGGTCACGGGCACGCGCGTCGAGGGCCGCGGCCGGGACCGCGGCCCCCAGGTCCGGCGAGCCGGCCG
>NZ_QNFZ01000867.1 GCF_003313395.1 Nonomuraea lactucae
ATCTACGTATTCAGCGGAAACCGGCGGGTCTACCTCAAACCAGACGCCCAGCTCAGCGGCAGGCCTGAATGGATACCAAGCGGGAATCCCGCATCGCCTGGTGGTCGGCGATCGCGCTGCTGCGCTCCATGGTCTCCTCCCCCCGCGCCGCCGCCCAGACCTTGCAGACCCGCTCGGCCGCCGCCGTGGCCGCGAGCCCGGAGGAGGCAGACCGGCTCGGCGCCCCGCTGACCAGCGACGCCTCCGACAGCGACGTCATGGAGGGCCTCGACGTCGCGCCGGGCGCGGAGACCGATGGGGCGAAAGCGCGGCTGGCCCAGCTCGCCGAGCGCGCCGCTAAGCTGGAGGGCCCCGACGAGGACCTGAAGCTGGCCGCCCTGGTCAAGCATCTCAAGGCACTGATCCGCGAGGGCTACAACCCGATCGTCTTCTGCCGCTACATCCCCACCGCCGAGTACGTCGCCGAGCACCTCGACGGCAAACTCGGCAAGAAAACCGTCATCCGGCACGTCACCGGCACCCTCTCCCCGCAGCAGCGCCTGCAGCGCATTGAGGAACTGGCCGACGAGAGCGCCAGCGCACCGCGTGTCCTGGTCGCCACGGACTGCCTGTCGGAGGGCGTCAACCTCCAGCATCACTTCGACGCCGTCGTCCACTACGACCTGGCCTGGAACCCGACCCGCCACGACCAGCGCGAGGGCCGCGTCGACCGCTACGGCCAGAAGCGCGATGTCGTCAAGGTCATCACCCTGTACGGCAACGACAACGGCATCGACGGCAAGGTCCTCGAAGTCCTCATCAAGAAGCACCGCCAGATCCGCAAGGACCTCGGCATCTCCGTCTCCGTCCCGGACGCCGCCTCCACCGGCGTCACCGACGCCATCGTCGAATGGCTCCTCATGCGTAAGCAGCGGCCGGACCAGGAGGCGCTGTTCGAGCTGGAGGAGCTCGACCGCAAGGCCGAGACCCTGGAAGCAGAGTGGAACTCGGCCGCCGAGCGCGAGCGCACCTCCCGCTCCCGCTTCGCCCAGCGCTCTATCCACCCGGAGGAGGTGGCCCGCGAGGCCGCCGCCATCCGCGACACCCTGGGCCGCTCCGACGAGGTGCAACATTTCGTACGGAACGCGCTCGACGCGCTGGACGGCGTGATCCGCGAGAACGGCATTCCCGGCGACTTCACCGCCGACATCAGCGGCACCCCCACCGGCCTCCGCGACGCCGTGGCCCCGGTCATCGGCGGCGAGTTGGGCCGCCCGATCCCGTTCCGGACCACGGCGGCGGTGGCCCGCGGCGAGGCCGCTCTCGTCCGCACCGATCCCGTGGTCGGGGCTCTGGCGGGGTTCGTGCTCAACACCGCGCTGGAGACGGAGGGCAGGCGCCCGGCCAGGCGCTGCGGGGTGATCCGCACCGACGCCGTGCAAACCCGTACCACACTGCTGCTGGTCCGCTACCGCTTCCACCTCACGCTGCCGTCCCGCTCGGGTGAGAAGCAGATCGTCGCCGAGGACGCCCGCCTCCTGGCCTTCCAGGGTTCGCCCGCCGCCGCGGTCTGGCTGGCGCCGGAGGAGGCGCTCGGGCTCGTCGACGCGACCGCCGACGCCAACACCGACCCGGTCTTCGGCGAGCGCACGATGACCCGCGTCCTCGACGGCCTGCCCGCTGTCGCCGGTCAGCTGAGCGAGTACGGCAAGCAGCTCGAAGCCGAGCTGGAGGACTCCCACCGCCGGGTGCGCAGCGCGTCCGGGGAGATCGTCCGAGGTCTGGACGTCACCGTGCAAGAACCCGCCGACATCCTCGGCGTCTACGTCTACCTGCCCGCCGGAGGGGTCGCCTGATGTCCGCAGTCACCCGCGACCAGGTCTTCTCCGCCGTCCACACGGTCGGCGGCCTCCTCCCGGCCGACATGCTGCTGCGTCTCTCGGAGGGCAAGGGCGTCCCCGGCTGCCTCCCCGCCGACTACAAGGCCATCGGCTCCCGTACGGTGCGGGACGACGCCGAGCGGCACTGGGAGTACCTCAAGTCGGTCTGGAAGGAGCTGCGGGAGAAGCTACCGGTCGCGCCCGAGTCCGAGACGCCGGCCGACCCGACCGGCCTGGCGATCTCGCAGTGGCTGGTGCCGCTCTTCGCCGAGCTCGGCTTCGGCGAGCTCTCCACCGTAGGTGCCACGGGTATTCCGTCCGATGACGGTAGTCGCACGTTCGCGATCAGCCATCACTGGCAGCACGTCCCGATGCACCTGGTCGCGTGGAACACCGACCTGGACAAGCACCGCAGGGGCCAGGTCCCGCCGCAGTCACTCGTCCAGGAGTTCCTGAACCGGACCGAGGCTCACCTGTGGGGTGTTATCACCAACGGGCGGCGACTGCGCCTGCTGCGCGACTCCAGCGCGCTGGCAACGGCCTCGTACGTCGAGTTCAACCTTGAGGCCATCCTCGACGGCGAGCTGTTCAGCGAGTTCGTGCTGCTCTACCGGCTGCTGCACTACACCCGCTTCAAGATCGAAGACAATGAGGCGCCGTCGGCCTGCTGGCTGGAGAAGTGGCGAGTCGAGGCCATCGTCTCCGGCGTCCGCGCCTTGGAGGGCCACCGTGACGGCGTTCAGAAAGCGATCACCGCGCTGGGCACCGGCTTCCTCAAGCACCCGGCCAACGAACGGCTCCGGGCCGAGCTGGACGTGGACAAGTTCCACGCCGCACTGCTCCGGCTCGTCTACCGGCTGATCTTCCTGTTCGTCGCCGAGGACCGCGACGCCCTGCACCCGCCGGGCACGGACCAGAAGACCCGCGACCGCTACGAGAAGTACTTCTCCTCCGCCCGCCTCCGCGGCCACGCTCTCCGCCGTCGCGGCACCTCCCACGCCGACCTCTACCAGGCGCTGAGAATCGTCCTGGACGCTCTGGGCGACGAGAACGGTCGGCCGGAACTCGGCCTCCCCGGCCTGGGCGGCCTCTTCGACGACATCGAGACGGACGCCCCGCTGCACGGCGCGCTGATCTCAAACGCCCACCTGCTGGAGGCCGTGCGGCACCTGGCCCGGGTCAAGGACGAGGGCACGTCCCGGTGGCGGACCATCGACTACCGCAACATGGGCGCGGAGGAGCTGGGCTCCATCTACGAGTCCCTGCTTGAGTTGATCCCCAAGCACAGCGAGGTGGACCGTACCTTCGAGCTCGTCAACCGCCTGGGCAACGACCGCAAGAAGACCGGCTCCTACTACACGCCCAGCGCACTGATCGAAACCTTGCTGGACTCCACCCTCGACC
Source organism: Nonomuraea lactucae (assembly GCF_003313395.1). Classification (GTDB taxonomy): domain Bacteria; phylum Actinomycetota; class Actinomycetes; order Streptosporangiales; family Streptosporangiaceae; genus Nonomuraea; species Nonomuraea lactucae. The sequence goes on from NZ_QNFZ01000867.1 coordinate 3,264, forward strand.
CCGTCATCGACGACGTGCAGAAGCGTGGCGAGGTCAAGGCGTCGGGCGAGCCGGACGCTTCCGATCGCATCGTCACCGAGCTGCTCTCCCTGACCGTCTGCGACCCAGCCTGTGGTTCCGGCCACTTCCTGGTCGCCGCCGCTCGCCGCCTCGCCAAGCGGGTGGCCGCCGTCCGCGAGGGCAACCCCGAGCCAACGCTGGATGCAGTACGGCACGCGCTACACGAGGTGATCGCGCGGTGCGTGTACGGGGTGGACCTCAACCCGATGGCGGTCGAGTTGGCCAAGGTGTCACTCTGGCTCGAAGCGTTGGAGCCCGGCAAGCCGCTTGGCTTTTTGGATGCGCACATCAAGCAAGGCAATGCCCTCATCGGCGCGACGCCCGCACTCATGCGGGACGGCATTCCAAGCAAGGCTTTCAGAGCCGTCGAGGGTGACGACGTCAAGTTCGCGGCGTTCCTGGAGAAGCAGAACGAGCAGGAGCGTTCCGGGCAGGGCGGCCTATTCGATCTGGGCACCGAAACAAAGGTGACCAACACGGCGCTCGCCTCCGGTCTACGCGCCATCGTCGGCGCGCCTTCAGGCACGCTCGCCCAGGTTCACCGCCAGGAAGCGGCCTATCAGGAGTGGGAGTCGTCACCCGAGTATGTCCAGGCCCGGCATCTGGCCGACGCCTGGTGTGCGGCGTTCATGTGGCACAAGACCAAGGACGCCCCGCCCCCCATCACACATGACGTCTTTCGCGCTCTGCAAGATCCAAAGCAGACTGCCGCCTCCCAGAACACTCATGATGAGATCGCGCGACTGCGCGATGAGTACCGGTTCTTCCACTGGCATCTCGCATTCCCCGACATCTTCACCGTCTCGGAGCACGCCGACACCGATATCGACTCTTTCAACGGCTGGGCTGGCGGTTTCTCCTGCGTGCTGGGCAATCCTCCATGGGATAGGTTGGAGTTCGAGGATAAGAAGTATTTCAGCGTCGTCGAACCGAGAATTGCCGAAACAGCCGGAGCGGCGCGCCATGAGCGCATCTCTACATGGGAAAAGGAACATCCTGACGCAGGAGCACGATATCGAGCAGAACGTCACAAGCTGAAGTCGACGTCCCATTTCGCTGGATCCTCCGGCATCTTTCCCCTGTGCGCCAAGGGCCTTACAGCCGGAGGAGTCACCAAACTGCAGGCAGACCAGCTCTTCGCCGAACAATTCACCCGCCTAGTGGCACCCAAGAGTCGTTTCGGCTGCATCATACCCACCGCCATCGCCACGAACGCAGGCGCTCAGTTCCTATTTAGCAACCTCTCTCAGCGTGGTGGATTAAAGCTCTTCTACGACTTCGAGAACAGCAACAAACTATTTCCTGGCGTCCACGCCAGCTACAAATTTTGCCTACTATCAGGCACCGGCATCGGCCTCCGTGAGCCAATGGCGCAATTTTCATTCTTTCTCACAGATACGGCAGATATCGATAGATCGGACAAAGTCTTCACCCTCTCCCCAGAGGAGATCGCCCTCATAAATCCAAATACGGGAACTTTGCCGATTTTTCGTACTCGTCGAGAAGCAGATCTCACCATCGCAATCTATCGGTCATTTCCCGTTCTACAAAGAGACAGGCAGAGAGATTCCAATTCGTGGAATATTGACTTCAAATATCTGTTCCGTAATGCCAATGACGGCGACCTCTTTCGCTCTCGCGCCGAGTTAGAACAAGAGGGATGGGAGCTTCACAAAAACGTCTTTATCCGTAACGAAGAGCGCATGCTGCCGCTCTACGAAGCAAAGATGGCCCATCATTTCGACCACCGCTGGAATTCCTTTTACAATACTGGCAATGAAGACCGGCGCCGCCTACCTCTCGCGGAAAAGCGCGATCCGAATACTGTAGCCATGCCGCGCTACTGGGTCACAGAAGGGCCTACCACAACCACCAGGAAGAATAAAGCGGTTGATGTCCCCGGCGTCACGGCAAGACTTGATGAGGCGAATTGGCATCGAGAGTGGCTCTGCGGTTGGCGAGACGTATGCCGAGCCACTGATGAGCGCACAGCCATACCCGCTTTTCTCCCACGTGTAGCGGTTAACCATAAATTCCCGCTGATGCTTCCCCGCCACCCCGCCGATCTTGTGGCCTCACTGATTGGCATTCAAAGTTCGCTGGTATTCGACTTCGTGAGCCGCCAAAAAGTGGGCGGCATCACCATGAGCCTCTTCATGTGGAAGCAACTTCCAGTTCCCGCTCCTCAGTCATTGGAACTCCACCAGGCCTTAATTGTTCCTCGCATTCTGGAGCTCGTCTACACCTCCTACGACATAGCCGGACTCGCCCGTGATCTTGGCGACACCGGCGAGCCGTTCCAATGGAACGAAGAGCGTCGCGCCCAGATCCGGGCCGAACTCGACGCCTACTTCTTTCACCTCTATGGCATAAATCGTTCAGACGTGAACTATATTCTGGAGTCCTTCCAGTCAGAAACCGGTGGACTCAAGAACAACGAAATTGCCAAGTACGGCACCTACCGAACCAGGGACCTCGTCCTGACGGAATATGACCGCATGGCAGCGGCCGGCGTAAGTCTCGAAACCCCTCTCGTCGATGGGGAGAACTTCGCCTCCACACTTATCCCCGCACCTGGTCATGGTCCCCGCCATTCGGCGAGAGGCGAAATAGAGGGCAAACGAGAGAACTAGGCCCGAATATCGAATTCGCCATCCATGACGCCGCCGATGAACGCCTTCCACTCATCGCGAGTGAACAGCAGCTTGGGCCCATCCGGGTACTTGCTGTCACAAACGGCGATCAGCCCGGGAAGGTTCGTCGCAACCTCCACGCACTGGCCGCCGTTATCAGAAGAGCGCGATGACTTCCGCCACACGGCGTCACTCAGGTCCATCTGCGCCTCGCTTCCTCGATCTTCTGGAGGGATATCCGCTCAGGATATGCCCACATCCTGAGCGCTTCATAGCGATGCCAAATCGAGGCCACGATATCACGCTCCGTAGTGATATATGCCTGTGCCGGTGAGTCCGAACTGACAACGTCAGGTTGCCCGTGGGAAGCTCAGCGATCATAAAGGCACCGGCCAGCCCAGCTACGCATTCCGGATCGACGACCTGCAAGAAAACACGGGCCTCTGAGTCATCTCCAGCAGATGGCCCAGTTGCTCATGCATCACTTCGGCTCCGCCGATCCTGCGGTGGAGCACACCCTGAGCCCTTTTCATCCCTTGGCGGTGGCCTGCTGGTCACAGCATGATCGCGAGGTCGACGTTTGCCTGCCGACATCA
>NZ_QNFZ01000866.1 GCF_003313395.1 Nonomuraea lactucae
AGCCGCCGCGGCGGCCCGTCCTGGCGTACGCGCTGCGGCGGCCCGGCGGGGTCGAGCTGCGCGCCGTCGCCACGGGCCGCGACGAGCCGTTCCTGTTCGCGGTCTTCCGCTTCCCGGGACGGGCGCCGTCGGAGGGGTTCAGGGACGCCCGCAACCTCGTGGCCGTCGTCCCCGGCGACCGGCAGGTCCGCTGGGTGGACCCGGACGGCGGGCGCGGGGACCACTACCAGGTGGTGGCGGTCGACCGGGCCAACCGGACGAGCAGGCCGAGCAACGGCTTCAGGGTCCTCTAGCGACAGGGAGCAGGGTGCGGGTTCTCGGTCTCATCTCCGGCACGTCGCACGACGGCATCGACAGCGCGGTCGTCGACTGGTCAGTCGACGGCGGAACGCTCACCGGCAGGGTCGAGCACGTCGGCGAGGTGCCGTACGACGCCGGTCTGAGAGCCCGCATCGTCGCCGCGCTGCCGCCCGCCAGGGTGGACCTGGGCGAGGTCTGCGCGCTCGACACGCTCATCGGGCAGGCGTTCGCCTCGGCCGCCGAACGCTGCCCGCGGGCCGACCTGATCTGCTCGCACGGCCAGACGCTCTTCCACTGGGTGGAGGGCGGCCGGGTCAGGGGCACGCTCCAGCTCGGCCAGCCCGCCTGGATCGCCGAGCGGACGGGCCTGCCCGTGGTGTCGGACGTGCGGGCGCGCGACGTCGCCGCCGGAGGGCAGGGCGCGCCACTCGTGTCCTACCTGGACCTGCTGCTCCTGGCGGGCCTGAGCGCATCCGTGGAGGCGGGCCGCGACGGGGCTCTCGCGCCGGGCCGCGCCGGGGCGCTGGAGGTCGGTCGCGCCGGGGCGCTGAACCTGGGTGGCATCGCCAACCTGACCGTGGCGGATCCCGCCCTCGCGTACGACACCGGGCCCGGCTGCGCGCTCATCGACGCCGCCGCGCCGCCGTACGACAAGGACGGCGCGCTCGGCGCGGCGGGCACGGTGCACGAGAGCCTGCTCGCCGAGCTGCTGGGGGAGCCCTACTACGCCACGGAGCCGCCGAAATCCACGGGCAAAGAGCTGTTCACGCCCGGCTACGTCAAGGGTCGTGCCAAGGCGGACCTGCCGCTCACGGACCTGGTGGCCACGCTGACGGCGCTGACCGCCGAGACCGTCGCCGCGGAGCTGCGCGGGCACCGGCTCGACACGGTCGTCGTGTCGGGCGGAGGCACCCGCAACCCCACGCTCATGGGCATGCTGCGCGTACGCGCGCCGCAGGCACGGCTGGTGACCAGCGACGAGCTCGGCGTGCCCGCCGGAGCGAAGGAGGCGATCGCCTTCTCGCTCTTCGGCTGGCTCACCGCGCACGGCCTGCCGGCTACCGTGCCCAGCTGCACGGGCGCCACGGGGGCGCGTGTGCTGGGCACGCTGACGCCGGGTTCCGATCCGCTGACGCTGCCGGAACCCCTCGCCGAAGCCCCGGTCGCGATCCGGTTGGTGTGATGGGTCGCGTCCGGCGGCCCGCCACGGGTAGCGGGTCGTGCCCTATGAAGCCCTGCGACCGGCCGCTGACGGCTGGTCGGCCGAGGCTCCCGTCCGCTGTGGTGGCACCACAGGGGTGGGGCGGACCAGGCCCAGCGCGACGACCTCGTTGGCCAGCCGCGTGCGCCGGTTGGTGCCCTCCGGGATCCTGAACTTCTGGTAGAGCCGCAGCAGGTGCTGCTTGACCGCGGCCTCGGTCACGACCAGGTCGTCGGCGATCTCGCGTGCGGTCGCCGGGGCGACGAACGCCTCATCCGACAGCGCCGGCCGGCAGAGCGAGGTCAGCACGTCGACCTCGCGCCTGGTCAGCTCGGGCGCCGCCGCCCTGCGGAGCTCGATCTCGGGGGTGAAGTCCTCACGGGGGACTCCGCCGATGCGACCGCGCGCCGCGCCGAAGGAGACGACGTCGCCGTCGTCGAGAACCCTCCGGGCGATCGGCCTGCCATTCACCCGCGTGCCGTTGCGGGACAGGCCCAGGTCAACGACGTACAGGTAGGGTCCTCGCCTGACGAACTCGGCATGGAGTCGAGACACGCTCGGATCGGTCAGCCGGATGTCGACACCCCGGCCCCTCCCCACGGTCGTGATCTCGGGGCGCAACGGGACCACCTCGCCTGTGTCCTCGATGCGTATGAACGGCCCCTCCACGGCAGTTCCTCCCCAGGTAGCCCGCCGTAACTATTACTACAGCTCCGGCTTACCCAACCGAGGGGATGCGGAATCGCCTTTGCCATAAGGAGAATCCCGCATGAAATTGGTCTGGACCTCTGCGGACGGTTTTACCTGCTCACGGGTAGACTTCCAGCGAAGATAAGCGGAGGAAACACTCATGGCGGACAAGCCCACGAAAGGCCTGGCCGACGTCGTAGCCGCGTCCACTGCGCTGAGCGACATCGACGGGACGGCCGGTCGCCTCTTCTACCGTGGATACGACATCCATGACCTCGCCGGTCGAGCGACGTTCGAAGAGACGGCCTACCTGCTCCAGCGGGGCAAGTTGCCCAACAGGCAGGAGCTGGCGGAGTACGGCGCCGAGCTGGTGCGCGGACGGGAGCTGGGCGCGCTCGTGTCGGCGAACATCGCGGAGATCGCCGAGAAGCAGAAACCCATGGAGGCGCTGCGCAGCCTGGTCTCCCTGTCGGCCGCGGACGACCCCGACAAGGACTCCATCGCCCCCGACGCCAACCTGCGCAAGGCCGCCCGCCTCACCGCCCAGCAGCCTCTGCTGGTCGCCCGCTACCACGCGGCCCGCACCGGAGGCGAGGTTCCCGAGACGGACCCCTCGCTCAGCATCGCGGGCAACTTCCTGCTGCAGGTCACCGGCCGCGTCCCCGAGCGGCGCGCCGCCGAGATCTTCGACGCCTGCCTGGTGCTGCACGCCGACCACACCATGAACGCCTCGACCTTCGCCGCCCGGGTCTGCGCCGCGACGCTGTCCGACATGCACTCCGCCATCGTGGCCGCCATCGGCACCCTCAAGGGTCCGCTGCACGGCGGCGCGAACGAGCAGGTCATGAAGACCCTGGAGTCGATCCCGCCGTCCGGGGTGGCGCAGACCGTACGCGACAGGCTGGCCGCGCACGAGAAGATCATGGGGTTCGGCCACCGGGTCTACAAGACCGAGGACCCGCGCGCCACCCACCTGCGCAGGATGTCGCGGGAACTGGCCGAGGCGTCCGGCGACGACACCTATTACCGGATGTCGAAGGAGATGGAGGAGGTCGTCCTGGAGGCCAAGGGGCTCTATCCGAACGTCGACTTCTACGCCGCGTCGGTCTACCACTACCTTGGCATTCCGACCGACCTCTTCACGCCGGTCTTCTCGATCAGCCGTATGTCGGGTTGGACGGCTCATGTGATCGAGCAGCATGCCGACAACCGCCTGATCCGCCCCGACAGTGAATACATCGGGGAGCGTGACCAGAAGTGGAAGCCGATAGAGGAGCGGTGAGCCGTTCCGGTGAGAGTTGGGGACCGTACCCGCTGATCTTGGCGGGTGCGGTCGTCGCCGTTGCCGTGACCATGCTGGTGAACCTCAGGTGGGGCGGGTTCGCGCTGGGGGGCGTGGTCATGGTCGGCGCCGCGTTGCGGTTCGCGGGGTACGGCGGGCAGCTCGCGGTGCGGAGCAAGAGGACGGACGTCATCACGCTGGCCGGGTTCGGCTTCGTGCTCGTGCTTACCTCGCTCCTTCTGGGAAACAACGAGCTCAAGGCGTTCATCATGTCCCTTTTCGCACGTTGAGTCGGCCGTCCGATAGCCTCAACGCATCCATTCATTGAAGGGGAACCATTCGCATGCCCAAGATCAAGGTGGAGGGTCCTGTCGTCGAACTCGACGGCGACGAGATGACCCGGATCATCTGGCAGTTCATCAAGGACCAGCTGATCCTTCCCTACCTCGACGTCGACCTGAAGTACTACGACCTCGGCATCGAGCACCGTGACGCCACCGACGACCAGGTCACGATCGACGCCGCCAACGCCATCCGGAAGTACGGCGTGGGCGTGAAGTGCGCCACCATCACCCCGGACGAGGCGCGGGTCGAGGAGTTCGGTCTGAAGAAGATGTGGAGGTCCCCGAACGGGACCATCCGCAACATCCTCGGCGGCGTCATCTTCCGCGAGCCGATCATCATGTCCAACGTGCCGCGGCTCGTACCCGGCTGGACCAAGCCGATCGTGGTCGGCCGTCACGCGTTCGGCGACCAGTACCGTGCCACCGACCTCAAGGTTCCCGGCGAGGGCACCCTCACCCTCACCTTCACCCCGAAGGACGGCTCCGAGCCGATCGAGCTGGACGTCTACGACTTCCCCGGCGCCGGCGTCGCGCTGGCGATGTACAACCTGGACGAGTCGATCCGCGACTTCGCCCGTGCCTCCATGCGCTACGGCCTGGCCCGCGACTACCCGGTCTACCTCTCCACGAAGAACACGATCCTCAAGGCGTACGACGGCCGCTTCAAGGACATCTTCGCCGAGGTCTACGAGAGCGAGTTCAAGGACGACTTCGAGAAGGCCGGGCTCACCTACGAGCATCGCCTGATCGACGACATGGTCGCCGCCTCCCTGAAGTGGGAGGGCGGCTACGTCTGGGCGTGCAAGAACTACGACGGCGACGTCCAGTCCGACACGGTGGCGCAGGGCTTCGGCTCGCTCGGCCTGATGACGTCCGTCCTCATGACGCCCGACGGTCGCACCGTCGAGGCCGAGGCCGCGCACGGCACGGTGACCCGGCACTACCGCCAGCACCAGCAGGGCAAGCCGACCTCCACCAACCCGATCGCCTCGATCTTCGCGTGGACGCGCGGCCTGGCCCACCGGGGCAAGCTCGACAACACCCCCGCGGTGATCGACTTCGCCGACACACTGGAGCGGGTCTGCGTCGAGACCGTCGAGGGCGGCCAGATGACCAAGGACCTCGCGCTGCTGGTGGGCGGCGACGCCCAGTGGCTCACCACCCAGGACTTCCTGGCCGCGCTGGACGAGAACCTGAAGAAGAAGATGGCCTGAGTCTCAAGAAACTGATCGATTGCGCTGGGAAGGGCCGCCCGTGGGCGGCCCTTTTCGCTGCGCTGGGACATCCCTTGGCATCCCGCGGGCGTGGCGTAGTTGATCAGTTGGGTAGGACCCACCCGTAACAGTCGTACGCGTCTCGGGGGGTTCGGATGCGACTGCGTGTCATCAGTGGGGTGGGTGTGGTCACGGTCGCCGCGATCGTGAGCGGCTGCGGCTCCGAGCCCGCCCCACAGGTCAACAAGAGCACCAAGGCCGACACGGCCGCCGCGTCGAAGCAGGCCAAGGCCGCCAAGGCCGCCGCCGCGGCCAAGGTCAAGGCCAACGAGCTCGGGCAGGTGCCGGTGCTCATGTACCACCGGATCATCAAGAACCCGGCGACCACGGACGACCGCACGCCCGAGCAGTTCCGCGCCGATCTCGACCGGCTGGCCCGCGATGGCTACGTGCCGGTCACCGCCGCCGAGTTCGTCACCGGGAAGATGGACATCCCGGCGGGCAAGCACCCCGTCGTCCTCACCTTCGACGACTCCTCGCCCTCGCAGCTCACGCTGGACGAGCTCGGCCAGCCCAAGCCGGACACGGCAGTCGCCATCCTGCGCGAGGCCGCGGCCAAGCACCCTGGCTTCCGCCCGGTGGCGACGTTCTACGTAACGCGCGACATGTTCGGCAAGACCGTCAAGGAGGAGCAGGCCCAGATCCTGCTCTGGCTCAAGGACAACGGGTTCGACCTCGGCAACCACACGCGCGACCACCTCAACCTGCGTGGGCGGCCGAAGAACGACGTCGAGGAGCAGATCGGCTCCATCGCCAAGGAGATCGGCGCCCTGGCCTACGCCAAGCCCGTCACGATCGCCCTGCCGTACGGCAACCAGCCGAGCAAGAAGGAGTGGGCCGCCCGCGGCAAGCTGGGCGACGCCTCCTACGACCACAAGGGCGTCTTCCTGGCCGGCTACACCCCGGCGGCCTCGCCGTTCAGCAGGTCCTTCGACCCGCTGGGCATCCCCCGGATCAAGGCCATGGACAAGAAGGGCGACTGCGCCCAGTTCTGCTCGACGGCCTGGCTCGACTGGCTCAAGAGCAATCCGGACATGCGCTACACCTCGGACGGCGACGTGACGACGGTGGCCTATCCCAAGTTCAAGAACCCGTTCCTGCGCACCACGTTCAAGACGTACGCGCTGGCGTACTAAAAGGGAGTTACGGCCACCTTCTGGCCGCGCGCGGACCGCTGCGAATCCGGAACGCGATGCCCGCCCTGTCGAGCCGGTCGATCAGGGGCCGCCCCATGGCCGTCGCCGTGGTGAGCTGGCCCGCCCGCCGCGGGACGTCGTCGAAGGCCAGGCAGAGGGCCGCCTCGGCGAGCATCTTGGCGGGCTCGTCGTAGCCGGGGTCGCCACCCGACACCTCGGTGACCACCCGCTCGCCGCCGCCTTCGCCGAGGAAGGTGACCGTGAACCAGCTCTTCGCGCGCCGCTCCGGACCCGGGCCGTCGCCCGCCCGCACGCGCCGCGCCAGCCACTCGCGGGCGGGCGGGATCTGGGCGAGCGCG
>NZ_QNFZ01000871.1 GCF_003313395.1 Nonomuraea lactucae
CGTTCTGGGGGCGGTTGGTGTAGTACTGCCATTCCTCGTTGCCCCACTGCGGCTCGCCGCCGGTGTTGTGGACCCACCTGGCCGAACTCGGCCTGGTGCCCGCGGCACTGTCGAACTCGTCCTGCCAGGTCAGCTTCCAGGCGGCCGGCTTACCTGCCGCGTGCGCCGAGGCGGTGGCCGTGGCGGGAAGGGCCAGTGTGAGCGCGGTGAGAGCGAGCAGTGTTCGCTTCATTGCACCTCCATGGGTACGGCTTGGGGGGTTTGGGGGACCCTCTCACAGTGGTCCATAAGTGGTCAACCGATCTCGGCAAAATGGCCTATGCGCCCGCAGCCGCGCCCTTGACACCACGGGAAATGGCACCTCACACTGTGCTCCCAATGGTATAAGAGTGGTCAAATATCGAGGTCTCATGAAACTCTCCAGACCCGGCTTCACCGTCATGTTCGCCACCTTCCTCTCCACCGCCTTCCTGGCCGTCGCGTGCACGCCCGGCGGCGCCGACCGGGACGCTCCGGCGCCGGAGCAGAAGGGGCCGGTCACGATCACGTTCTGGCATCCGCTGAAGGACCCGAACGAGGTCAAGGCCGTGCAGGGCGTTCTCGACAAGTTCCACGCCGCGCACCCCGACATCACCGTCAAGCCGGTGCCCGCGCAGGACGCCGACAAGATCACGCAGTCGATCCGCGGCGGGAACCCGCCGGACGCGGCGCTGTCGTTCAACGCCAACAGTGTCGGCGCCTGGTGCTCCACCGGCGCCTTCCAGGACCTCGGACCATGGATCGAGCGGGACAAGGTCGATCTGGAACAGATCCCGGCCGCGGTCCGCGCCTACACCGAGTTCCGCGGCAAGCGCTGCACGATGCCGCTGCTCGCCGACACCTTCGCGCTGTACTACAACAAGAAGCTGCTGGCCCAGGCCGGCTATGACAAGCCGCCGAAGACCATGAGCGAGCTGGCCGAGATGACCAAGAGACTCACGAAGCGATCGGCCGACGGCGCGATCGAGGTAGCCGGTTTCGTGCCCTTCCTCGGCACCTACCAGTCGGTGGCCGAGCACTTCACGCCGAGTTTCGGCGCCAAGTGGCTCAAGCCCGACGGCACGGCCAACTTCGCCGAGGACGCGGCCTTCTCCGCGATGCTCAACTGGCAGAAGGGCCTGGTCGACTGGTTCGGGGCCGACAAGCTGACCAGGTTCCAGGCCGGGCTGGGCGACGAGTGGTCCGCGCAGCACGCGTTCGAGACCGGAAAGATCGCGATGATGGTCGACGGTGAGTGGCGCACCTCCTTCATCAAGAACAACGGCGGCAAGGTCGACTACGGCACCGCCCCGATGCCCGCGGCCGACGACCGGCCCGACCTGTACGGCGCCGGAGCCATCGGCGGCAACATCATCGGAGTGCCCAAGGGGGCCAAGCACGCCGAGGCGGGCTGGAAGCTGGTGAAGTTCCTGTCCACCGACACCGCCGCCCTCGTCAGCTTCGCCGACGCGCTGCACAACGTTCCCACCACGCTGGCCGCGCTGCGCTCACCTGATCTCAAGCTGGCCAAGGACCCGCTGTTCAAGCCGTTCCTCGACGTGTTCGCGCACCCGGCCAGCTCCTCGCTGCCGGCGACCGCGGACGGCGGCGCCTACCTCAACAACTTCGGCGAGTTCGCCGACAAGTGGCAGAAGGGCAAGGTGCCCGACCTGGCTGCGGGGCTCAAGGAGCTGGCCAGGCAGAACGACTCCGCACTGAAGCTGGGGTCGTAGATGGCAGTGGTCACGACGCGCGCCACCCACCGCCGGGCGGTGGCGCGCTCCCGGTGGCGCGGCCCCAAGGTCGCGCCCCTGTTCTTCCTGGCCCCCTGGCTGGCCGGGATCACGCTCTTCTTCGCCTACCCGCTGGCCATGACGGTCTACCTGTCGTTCACCAGCTACACGATGCTGGACCGGCCGGAGCCGGTCGGCCTGCGCAACTACGTCTACATGTTCACCGAGGACCCCAGGCTGTGGCAGGCCGTCGGCAACACCGGCTGGTTCATCGCCGTCATGGTGCCAGCCCAGGTGCTCTTCGCCCTCGGCGCCGCCCTGGTCCTCACCCGGATCAAGTCGGGGGCGGGGTTCTTCCGCACCGTGTTCTACCTGCCGTCGCTGGCGCCGCCGGTGGCCGCCACGGTCGCGTTCGTGTTCCTGTTCAACCCGGCCACCGGCCCGGTCAACCAGGTGCTCGCCGCCGTGGGCGTGGAGGGGCCGCTGTGGTTCTCCGACCCCGCCTGGGCCAAACCCGGCCTGGTGCTGCTGGCGCTGTGGGGCAGCGGCAACCTGATCGTCATCCTGCTGGCCGCGCTGCTCGACGTGCCCGCCGAACTGCACGAGGCCGCCGCCATCGACGGGGCGAGCAGCCGGCAGCGGTTCGTGCACGTGACGCTCCCGAGCATCGCGCCGGTCCTGCTGTTCGCCGTCGTCACCGGGGTGATCGGCGCGCTGCAGTACTTCACCCAGGCTGTGGTGGCCGGCTCGGTCGCGAGCGGCAGCGCCGACATCACGCCCTCCGCCCAGTCGCCCGGACCGCCGGAAGGCTCGACCCTCACCCTGCCGTACTGGCTGTTCGTCCAGGGCTTCCAGCGGTTCAACATGGGCTACGCGTGCGCCCTGGCCGTCATGCTCTTCCTGGTCTCCCTCGCCTTCATCGCGGTGCTGCTGCGCAGGCGTTCCGGGTTCGCGGGGAGTGCGGCATGAAGCGGACGCTCGTCTGGATCGCCCGTCACTGCATCGCCATCGCGCTGGCCGTGGCGTTCGTCCTGCCGATGGCGTTCATCGCGCTCACGGCCCTCATGCCCGACCAGCAGGCGATGACGTCCGCCCTGTGGCCGGCCTCGTGGGAATGGTCGAACCTGCTGACCGTCTTCGACCGGGCTCCGGTGCTGACGTGGCTGGTCAACACCGTCGTGTACGCCACGCTGGCCACCGCACTCACCCTGCTGTCATCGGTGCCGGCCGCGTACGCGCTCGCCCGCTACAGGTTCAGGGGCAGGAACGCCGCGCTGCTCCTCGTGGTGGCGATCATGCTGCTGCCGCCGCAGGTGCTGGTCATCCCCATGTACCTCGTCTGGGCCGACATGAAGCTCACGGGCACGATCTGGCCGCTGGTGCTGCCCATGCTCTTCGGCGACGCCTTCGCGATCTTCCTGCTGCGGCAGTTCCTGCTGACCATCCCGCAGGAGTACGCCAACGCGGCCCGCATCGACGGCTGCGGCGAGCTGCGGGTGCTGCTCAAGGTCATCCTGCCGTTGATGCGCCCGGCCATCGCGGCGGTCGGCCTGTTCACGTTCTTCTACGCCTGGAACGACTACTACGGCCCGCTGATCTACGTCAGCGAACGGCCTGAGAACTGGACGCTCTCACTCGGTCTGGCCTCGTTCAAGACCGTCCACGCCGTGCAGTGGAACCTCACGATGGCCGCCACCCTGATCGTCATGGCGCCGCTCATCATCACCTTCTTCCTCGCCCAGAAGGCCTTCATCGAGGGCGTCACCCTGACAGGGGTAAAGGGTTGACATGACGAGGGAAGCCCATGTGGGAGATCCCGCATGGGCTTCAGTCCAGGTCGGCCGGGTCACCACGTACGGCAGCCCGAGTGCAGGCGGCTCATGGCGGCCTCCGAGGCGCCCAGCTGTTCGAGGCCGAGCAGGGCGGCGCCCACGATGGGCGGCGTGTCGGCGACGATCAGTTCGGCCCTGGGAGCCCGCTCGGTGAAGCGCTGCTCGATCAGGCCGCCCAGCAAGGGGTCGCGGGCCGTCAGCACTCCCCCGCCCAGGATGACCTCGACGGGCGTGTCGAGGAGCCTCAGCCGGTCCAGGGCGACCACGGCCATCGTGGTGACCTCGTCGGCCAGCCGCACCACGATGGAACGCGCCACCGGGTCGCGCGCCGTGGCCACCGACAGCAGCACCGGGACCAGGTCGAGCAGTACGGCGTGGGACAGGTCGCCGAAGTGGACGCCGAGGACGACCTCTTCGACGGTGCGGGCGCCGAAGTGGTCGCACACGGCGCGTGCCAGCGCGGTCGCCGGGCCCCGGCCGTCCTCGGCGCGTACGGCATGCCACAGCGTCTCCTCGCCGAGCCCGAGCCCGCCGCCCCAGTCGCCGCTCAGCCTGCCCAAGGCGGGAAATCTCGCCACCTCACCGGTAGGTGAGACGCCGACGGCGTTCATTCCGGCACCGCACACCACGGCCACGCCCCATGGCTTCGACGTGCCCGCGCGCAGCAGCGCGAAGGTGTCGTTGCCCACCACCGCGTCCCGCCCGTAGCGGCGGGCGAGCAGCTCATCGCGCAACGCGTCCTCCTCCACGGGGAGGTCGGCGCCGGCCAGGTAGGCGGCGACATGGTCCGCGTACGGCGGGGCCGCGGCGGAGCCCAGTGCGCCGCGCACGACGTCGCGGACCACGTCCAGCGCGACGTGCATTCCCGTGGTCTGCGGCCGGAAGCCCGCGCCCCGGCCGGTGGCCAGGACGGAACCGTCCTCGCTCACCAGCGCGACATCGGTCTTGCTGTTGCCGCCGTCGATGGCCAGGACGGTTCTCACCCGTACACCCGCGCCCAGGGGAGATGGCCGCGGTTGGCATCGACCAGCAGGTCGGCGAGGTCCCGCGACAGGTGGTACTGGCCGATCAGGGGGTGGGCCAGCAGGGCGTCGGCCACGCGATCGGCGCCGCCGTGGAGCGCTGCCTCCAGCGCGAGGGCCTCGTAGGCCGAGACGTGCGCGATGAGACCGGCGAACATCGGCTCCACGGGGTCCACGGGCAGCGGCACGGCACCGCCGGCGGTGACGGTGGCCGGCACCTCGATGACGGCGTCGTCGGCCAGGAACGGCAGGGCGCCGCCGTTGCGCACGTTGACCACCTGGACCTCGTCCCGGTCACCGAGCAGGGAGGTGATCAACGCGACCGCCGCCTCGGAGTAGTAGGCGCCGCCGCGCTGGTCCAGCAGCTCGGGCTTGGTGGTCACCGACGGGTCGGCGTACATCTCCAGCAGAGCCGACTCCATCTCGGCCACCTCGGCCGCGCGCGACGGCTTGGTCCTCTGCTCCTCCACCACCAGGTCGTGAGCGTAGAAGAAACGCAGGTAGTAGGAGGGCACCACGCCCAGACGGCGCAGCAGGCCGGCGGGCACGCCGAGGGGGCCGGCGAGCTGCTCGCCGTGCTCGGCGAGCAGCCGTGGCAGCACGTCGCGCCCGTCCAGGTGGACCGACCGCTCCCAGGTCAGGTGGTTGAGCCCGACGTGCCCCAGGGTGAGCCGCGTGGGCGGGACGCCCAGCAGGGCGGCGAAGCGGCGCTGGAAGCCGATGGCCACGTTGCACAGGCCGATGGCCCGGTGCCCCGCGTCCAGCAGCGCCTTGGTCACGATGCCGACCGGGTTGGTGAAGTTCACGATCCACGCCTCGGGCGCGGACCGGCGGATCGTCTCGGCGATGTCGAGCACCACGGGCACCGTGCGCAGCGCCTTCGCCAGGCCACCGGCTCCGGTGGTCTCCTGGCCGACGCAGCCGCATTCGAGCGGGAAGGTCTCGTCCACGTTGCGCGCGGCCTGGCCACCGACCCGCAGCTGCAGCAGCACCGCCTGGGCTCCGGCCACGCCCCCGTCAAGCGAGGCGGTGGCCTCGACGGTGGCCGGATGTCCAGCGTGGGCGAGCATCCGGCGGGCCATGTCGCCCACCAGGCCCAGCCGCTCGGCATCGGGATCGATCAAGGTGATCTCGGTGAGCGGCAACGCGTCACGCAGCCGTATGAACCCGTCGATCAGCTCGGGTGTGTACGTCGAGCCGCCCCCGACGATAGCAAGTTTCAACCTTTGCTCCTGTCAACGCGGTCTCGATATTGACCACTCTTATACCATTGAATCCATAGTCTGAGGTGGGGATTTCGGCGATGTCAAGACAGTTAAGGGGAGTTGCTGGATTCTGGTTGACCACTTATGAACCACTGTGGGAGGGTCACCGGCAACCCCCCGACCCCTGGAGGAAGCATGAAGCGAACGTCGGCGACCCTCACCGCACTGCTCGCGACGGCGTTGACAGTCCCCACCGCGCTCACGGTCCCGGCGCATGCGGCCGACACCCTGCTGTCGAGCGGCAAGCCCGTCACCGTCTCGTCGATCGAGGGGGCCTCCAACGGCGGCGCCCTGGCCGTGGACGGCGACCTGTCCACCCGCTGGGCCAGTGTCGAAGGGCACGATCCCGAATCGATCACCATCGACCTGGGCGCGACCACCACGCTCTCCCGTGTGGTCCTGAAGTGGGAGACCGCCTACGGCAAGGCGTACAAGATCGAACTCTCTAACGACAAGCAGACTTGGACCCCCGCCTACAGCACGACCACCGGCAACGGCGCGACCGACGACCTGGCCATCAGCGGTAGCGGCCGTTATGTTCGGATGACCGGCACGCGGCGGGGCACCGAGTGGGGATACTCCCTGTGGGAATTCGAAGTGTATGGCGCAGCACAGCAGTCGTCCACGTGGAATCTGGCCTGGCAGGACGAGTTCGACAGTGCCGCGGGCACCAGGCCGAGTTCGGCCAAGTGGGTCCACAACACCGGCGGCGAGCCGCAGTGGGGCAACGAGGAATGGCAGTACTACACCAACCGCCCCCAGAACG
>NZ_QNFZ01000868.1 GCF_003313395.1 Nonomuraea lactucae
CCGGACGCGCTCGACGGCTCCGGCCCGCCCGGCGGACCGGGCGCGCCGGTCGGCGCGGGCGTTCCCGGGCTGGGCGGAGGCCGAGGTGGAGGCTGAGGCGGAGGTGGAGGCGGTTACCTCGGCCGTCGAGCGCCGCCCAAGCTCCCAGGACGCCTCGACCTCGCCCCGCACCCCGAACACCGTGCCGTCGATCGTGGGCCCCGACTTCAGACCGGTGTAGGCGGCCCGCGCCTCGCGGATCACGCCATCGGCCCGGTAGGCGGCCTTCCCGGCAGCCGGGTCGAGGGCCAGGTCGACCGTGGACGGGATGTTGGAGATCTCCAGCCGCGCCAGGTGCGCGCCGTCGACCGAGGCCGCGCCGACGAAGGAGCGGCCGCTCGCGCGGGCCTCCAGGCGGGCGCGCGGCTTGGCGCCGTACGCGATGTCGAACCCCGACAGACCGGTCACCAGCCCGGACACGCCGACCGCTGCGCCATTCTTGATCATGGTCAGGTGGTCGCCGCGCGGACTGGAGATCGCGCCCCCGTCACGCTGCAGCACCACGGCGAACCTGCCGACGGGTGAGCTGCTCGTGTGCGTGACCCGCTGCGCCGCCGGGTCGTGCACCAGGCGGAGCTTGGCGGGGACGCCCGCGAGCTCGGCCCGGAGCACGGTCTCGGCCGCCGCCCTGTCGTAGTAGAGCACCTTCGCCGATCCCGCCCGCGACCGGCCGGAGTCGACGGTGAGCACCTGCTTGCCGTCCCGCGGGTCGTACTCGGCGGTCAGCGACGGCGGCACGTCGCGCGCCTCGACACTCGCCGCCCTGGACAGGCGCCCGTCACGGTAGAGGTACGTGCGCAGCTCGGCGCGGCCGATGGCGCTCGGGCCGGTGAACCGCACCCGTGTGGCCGCGTCCGCGCCGCGGGTGAGCTCCACGTGGGCACGGGCGGGCATCCGGTCGAGCACCGCCCGGGTGTACTGGCCGTGCCGGACGGCGACCGCCTCGATCCTGGCGGGCGCGGAGGCGCTGACGTCCAGCACGGGCGAGTCCAGGGTGGCGTCGACCGTGAGCCTCTCGGTGGCGGGCGTCTGGCGCAGGCTGACCGCGCTGCGGCCGATCAGGCCCGCCACCACGGCCACCGAGGCGCCGGGGCCCTTCCGCTTCACGTTCGCCTTGACGCGCCTGCCGGTCAGGTCGACCGTGAACGTCCCCCGGTCCGCCTCCGACAGGGACGCCCCCTTCCGCAGCCCGTCGAAGCCGACCGCCACGCGGCCGCCGTACTCGGCCCAGACCCGCGCCCTGAGGTTCGCGCGCGCGCCGGGCAGCCGCCGGACGGCGAAGGCGAGCCCGGCGGAGGAGTCCTGGGGGCTGGCGGTGGGCACGAGGTCGGCGGCGAGGTCGGGGGCGCCGTCGCCCGTGACGTCGGCGGCGGCCGGCGTCGCCACCGGGCGGGTGGCGGAGCAGGAGACCGGCACGTCGGCGCTCTCCACGCACAGGCGGTAGGCCAGGGCTGAGCCGCTCCCCTTCATGGGCTTGGTCAGGCGCAGCTCGCCCAGCACGCCCTTGGCGGGGTTCTTCAGGGCGAGGGGCCGTGCCCCGCCGGTGTCGGGGAGGAGCTCCCGTACGGAGGGGCCGCCCTCGCCGGTCCGTCCTGCGGCCTCGCGCTCGATCGCGTCGGCGAGGCCCGGGCCCGCGGGGGTCGTGATGTCGGGGGCGGCGGGGCCGACCTTCTGGTCGCCGCTCTCCCGCAGGGCCAGCGACGGCTCCAGGGGGACGCTGACGACGGCGGGCGCGGGCACCCGCACAGCGGGCACCGGCCGGACCGCGGGCCGGCCACCCTCCCGCCGGGCGGCTTCAAGGGCTGTTGCGGCCTTGAGGGCTGTTGCGGCATCGAGGGCTGGTGCGGCATCGAGGGCCCTCATGGCTTGGAGGGCCGTTGTGGCGTCAGGGGCGGCGTGCGCCGGGACGGGACCGGCCGTCAGCGCGGCACTGGCCAGGGACGCGGAAGCGAGCACGCGCAAAAGCGCATGCCGTGGAAGCCGCGGCATGGAACGCTTACCCCCGAAGCGGTATCAACCATCACAGCAAGAACATTGGTCACGACCCGACCATACTTGCTCACTGTTCGTCAATTTGGAGTCGACATGGGACTCCAACCTCTAGATCGCCGACGGCCGGGACAGCGCGGCGAGCAGGGCCTCCGCCTGCTCCAGAACCGCCGCGAGAGTCTCGTCCGGATCGTCGGCGCGGGCGATGAGCATGCCCCCCTCGCACAGCGCACCGAAGATCAGATGGGCCCGGACCGTCACGTCTCCCGGCGCGATGTCGCCCCGGGCCGCCGCCGCGGCGAGCCCCTGGTGCAGCAGGTTGAGCGTGTGCTCGTACTCGATCTCCCGCACCCCCTCCCAGCCCAGCACCGCGGGCCCGTCCAGGAGGACGATCTGCCGCGTGGCGGCTCCGGCGCAGGCGCGCAGGAACGCCCGGACGCCGAGCCGCACGCCCTCCCACGGATCGCCGGCGCCGGCGGCCGCGGCGGCGATCACCTCCGCCAGTCGCTCCTCCTGGCGGACGAACACCGCACGGAACACATCGGCCTTGCCGGAGAAATGGTGATAGACGGCGCCCTTGGTGAGGCCGCTCTCCCGGGCGATGTCGTCGATCGAGGTCGCCGCGTAACCGTCACGGCCGAACAGGCGACGCGCCGTCTCGATCAGCTCGCCGGTCGTCGCCCGCGTGCGCTCGGCCTGCGTCCGACGGCCCACGTTCACCTCCCACGTCACGTCGCTGCCCGCACTCAACCACACCCTGGGCCGCCCGCGGAAACGAGCCTCCCTCTCGTTCGCGTCTGATCGGCGGACGGCCGGGTAGCGGGAGGAGACGGAATCCGCCTACGGAGGGAGCGAGATCATGTCATCGGTCGCCCGCGTCACCGAGATCAGCGCGATATCGGAGAAGAGCTTCGAGGACGCCGTCAGAGTGGGCATCGAGAGGGCGGGCCAGACCCTGCGCGGCCTCCAGTCGGCGTGGATCAAGGAGCAGGAGGTCCAGCTGGACAAGAGCGGCGGGATCACCGGCTACAAGGTGAACATGCTGATCACGTTCGTCCTCGAATAGGCCCCGCGCGGAAAACTCGTCGAGCGGGAGCCGCCGCGCTGGTTACGGTTGGCTCCCGTGGAGACCTGCCTGACGACCGGGCGCCTCGTCCTGCGCCGCTTCACCGGGGACGAGGCCGACGACCTGTTCGCGCTGCACAACGACCCCGACGTGATGCGCTACCTCAACGGCGGCCGGCCCATTCCGCGCGAGGTGATCGTGCGCGACACGCTGCCCGCGTTCGTCCGCTCGGGCTTCTTCGCCGCCGTCGAGCGGTCCGCGGGCGGTTTCGCCGGCTGGTTCCACCTCAGGGTGCCCGAGGGCGGCGCGCCCGACGAGCCGGAGCTGGGATACCGCCTGCACAAGGCGTTCTGGGGGATGGGGTACGCCACGGAGGGCTCGCTCGCCCTCATCGACAGGGCCTTCCGCGAGCTGGGCGCCCGCCGCGTCTTCGCGCGGACGATGGCCGTGAACCTCGGCTCCCGCCGCGTCATGGAGAAGTGCGGCCTGCGTCACGTGCGCACGTTCTTCGAGGACTGGCCGGACGTCATCGAGGGCTCGGAGCAGGGTGAGGTGGAGTACGAGCTGCTCCGCGGCGACTGGGCGGCCGGTCACCCGGCCTGACGCCGAGGCCGCGCGCCAACCTGGTGCACTGGTCGGACCAGTAGGTAGGGTGCGGGGTATGACGGGATACGACGCGCTGTTCCGCCTCGACGGGCGGCGGGCTGTGGTGATCGGGGCCGGGAGCGGCATCGGACGGGAGTCGGCAATGGCGCTCGCCGCCCACGGCGCCGGGGTGGTGTGCGCCGACCGCGACCTGGCCGCGGCCGGGGAGACGGCCGAGCGGTCCGGCGGCACGGCGCGGCTGCTGGACGTGCTCGACGGCGAGGCGGTGCGGGATCTCGCCGCGCGGGAGCCGGCGGACGTGCTGGTGTTCACCGCCGCCACCAACGTGCGCAAGCGGCTGCTCGACTACTCCCACGAGGAGTTCGGCCGGGTCGTGGACCTCAACCTGCGGGCCTCGTTCGACGTGATCCGGGCGTTCGGCGCGGCGATGGTGAAGCGGGGGCGCGGGTCGATCATCGGGTTCGCCTCGATCCGCGCCTCGGTGACCGAGCCGGGACAGGGCGTCTACTCGGCCACGAAGGCGGGCCTGGTCCAGTTGCTGCGCACGGCCGCCGCCGAGTTCGGCCCGCACGGGGTGCGGGTCAACGCGGTCGCGCCGGGGGTGGTCGAGACGCCGCTCACCAAGCAGATCAAGGACGATCCCGCCTGGTACGACGCGTACGCCGCCAAGAGCGCGCTCGGCCGGTGGGCCCGGCCCGAGGAGATGGCCGGGGCCGTGGTCTACCTGGCGGGCGACGCGGCCAGCTTCGTCACCGGCTCCGTGCTGTACGTGGACGGCGGCTGGACCGCGGTGGACGGCCGCTTCGACCCGCCCAACTAGCGCTGTCGGCCCGCACGAGGACCGGCCACCCCGGCGGGTCCTGGTGAGCCGGTCTTGAACAGGTCGTGCTGACCTGTGCCGACGGCGGCGGCCTGGACGGAGTCCGGCACCGCAAGGAAGTCGTCTACGGCATCACCGGCCTGACCGCCGATCAGGCCGGAGCGGCACAACTCTGGCCATCGGCACCCTTCGCCGAGCGGGCTACGTCAACATCGCCCACGCCCGACGCCACCACGGCTACGACCAGCAGCGCATTCTGGACCTGGTCGACATCGGACCGAACGGATCACGCTGACCGAATCACAAACTCGCCGGGGCCCTGCGGGGAGCTGGTGGACAAGAAATGGACAACGATTGGCCTGTCGATCGGCAACCTGCGATGAGGACCATGGCGCGAGCACAGGTCTCGTCGAAGCCACTGATCATTTGGAGAGCACATGTACTCGTCCCGAGTGAGCGCACTTCTCGCGGCCACGACACTCGCCACGGCCGTCATCGCCGCCCCCGTGAGCGCGGCTTCCGCCACCACCGCGTCCGCTGCCTCGTCCATCATGTTGTGCAACCACTCAGAGCGGTATCACGCGTGGCTGGTGTTCCCGAAACAGAACAACCTCAGGTCGGACATCGTATGGACCGGTAAGTGCTCGGCGAGCTTTCGGCTCGCACCAGGAGAGAGGTTCAAGCGCTACACCAGCCCTGACGACAAGCCGCACGTGAAGTACGAGCACAGTTACACCAACTATGGCCGCCCTGGCCCAGACGTAATCACCATCCACAAAGACTACAGACCGTGACCATGGGCTTGTAGACCCACCAGTCCGCTTGCGGCCCGACGGCGTCCGTCGGCCGGGTCAGGGGCGGATGATCGCCATGCGGGTGACGGTGAGCTCCTCGATGGCGAACCTGGGGCCCTCGCGGCCGGCGCCGCTGTCCTTGACACCGCCGTACGGCATGTTGTCCGCGCGGAAGCCCGGCACGTCGTTGACCACCACGCCGCCGGCCTCGATGCGCTCGATCGCGGCGAAGGCCGTGGCCAGGGAGCGGGTGAAGACGGCGGCGTGCAGGCCGTACCGGGAGGCGTTGACCGTGGCGAAGGCGGTGTCGAGGTCGGGCACCGGGCGGACGCACACGACGGGCCCGAAGATCTCCTCGTCCCAGGCGGGGGACCCGTCCGGCACGCCGGACAGCACGGTCGGCGCGATGGCCCGCCCGACGGGCACGCCGCCGGTGACGAGCGTGCCGCCCGACTCGCGGACCCAGGCGAGGACCCGTTCGGTGGCGGCCGGGTCGATGAGCGGGGCGACGCGGGTCCCGGGCGAGCGCGGGTCACCGACGACGACGTCCTTCATCCGCCCGGCCAGCAGCGACACGAACGCGTCGTGCACGGGCTCCGCCACGAGCACCCGCTGGACGGAGATGCACGCCTGGCCGGAGGCGTAGTAGCCGCCGCGTACGACGGCGTCGGCGGCGGCCTCCAGGTCGGCGTCCGCCGCGACGACGAGGGCGGCGTTGGAGCCGAGCTCCAGCAGCACCTTGGTGGGGGCGGCGGCGCGGGCGATGGCGTGCCCGGCGGCGGCCGAGCCGGTGAACGACACCGCGCCGATCCGCCGGTCCTCCACGAGCGCCCGCCCCACCTCGACGTCCCCGGTCACGAGTTGCACCCCCGCGGGCGGGAGCGGAGCGGGACCACCGGATCCGGCCGTCCGCAGCAGGTGCACCAGCCACAGGGTGGCCAGCGGGGTCGCGGGGGCGGGCTTGACGATCACCGGGCAGCCGGCCGCGACCGCCGGGGCGATCTTGTGGGTGGCCAGCAGGAGGGGGTAGTTGTAGCCGGTGATGCCGACCACCACGCCGATCGGCCGCCTCGTCCAGAACCCGACCAGCCCCTCCCCCGACGGCAGCAGATCCAGCGGCACGGTCTCGCCGTGCAGCCTGGCCACCTCCTCGGCCGCCGCGCCCAGCGTGACCAGGGTGCGCGCCACCTCGACCCGGCAGTCGGCCAGCGGCTTACCGGTCTCCAGCACGAGCAGGTGCTCGAACTCCTCCCGCCGCGCCGCGAGCGCGTCGCGCGCGCCGGTCAGCGCGGTACGGCGGGCGTGCGAGGGCAGCGCGGCCATGGCCGG
>NZ_QNFZ01000869.1 GCF_003313395.1 Nonomuraea lactucae
AGCGCGCGCGCCGCCTCGGCGCTCAGCTCGTCGGCCGTGCGGCCGGGCAGCCCGTCGACCAGCGCGCGCTCCTCCAGATCGCGGGCGATGGCGCGGAGCCGTTCCTGGACGGCCTCGGTGTAGCGCCCTTCGGTGGCGAGCCGCTCGGCGGCCTGGCGGTGCTCCGCCGCGGTCATCCTCCGCTCGCCGAACAGGGCGGTCGCCGCCGCGGCGTTGCGCCGGGAGGTACGGCGGAGCTGCCACGCGACCAGCACGACCATGCCGATGATGATCGCCACGATGACCGCGGAGGCGATGACACCGCCCGTGGCGCCGCCGCCGGTGGCCGCGTCCATGAGGTCGCCGATGAACTGCTGGACATAGCGGTAGAGCCGGTCGAGCAGGGGCTCCCTGTCGTACTCGGCCCTGAGGAGCTCCTCCGCGGCCTGCCGCGCGGCCTCCTCCCTGCCGATCGGGGTCACGATCCGGCGGAGTTGGACGGGTGCCAGAGCTCGTCGGCCGAGGAGTGCACCCAGCCCTGGCGCTGCTGCTCGATCGCGGCCGTCTGCAGCACGAGGTCGAAGGCCTCGCTCCGCATCCGCCGGTCGGCGTACAGCAGGCCGGCGACGCCCGCCTCGAACGGGTAGGTGATCATCGCGCCCAGCGTGGCGCCGATGGCCAGCAGGACCGCCCCGACGATCGCCGCGGCGACGTCGCTCCCGCCGAGCAGGCCGAAGAGCGTGCCCGCGATGGTGAACGGGACCTGCAGGATGGCGCCGACGAACCCGACCAGCACCGAGGTGAGCAGCAGGATGCCGAGCACCCGCCAGAAGTCGCCGGTCACCAGCTGCCAGGAGCGACGCATCGCGTCCAGCGGACCCCTTCCTTCGAGCACCACGGCCGGCGCCGCGAGCGCGAAGCGCGTGCGGAAGAACAGCACGTAGGCGAGGTAGAGGAGGACCAGGACCAGGGAGATCGCCAGGATGCCGCCGACGGCGCCCGACGAGGGGTCGGGTGTGCCGGAGGCGATCAGCGCCCACACGAGCAGGCCGATGACGACCAGCGGCGCCAGCAGGATGACGGCCATCAACCCCACCACGCCGAAGAGGGCGGGGACACGGCCCTTGGTCAGCCGCCACGCCTCGGCCGCCGTGATGTTGCCGCCGAAGACGGCTCGGCCGAGGATCCGCGTCAGCACGCCGGTCAGCACCGTCACGACCACGAAGCTGATCGCCGCCGAGACGAGCGGTCCGCCGAACTGGGCGAGGAAGCCGCCGTAGATGTCCGTGGGGTCGGGCGGGGCGGCGGTCGGATCGGCGACGGCCTCCCTGGCGTTCCGGAACAACAACGCCTGCCCGACCGCTACCGGCACGGCGGCCAGCAGCGCGGCGAGCGCCGACAGCCCCAGCACCGCCTTGGGGTGGGACCGGATCAGCTTGATGGTGCCGTCGAGGATGTCGCCGAGGCCGAGGGGGCGCAGCGGGATGATGCCCGGGCGCAGCGCGGGCGGCGGCATGTGACCGTAGCCCGGCTGGACCTGCCCGTGGACCTGCCCGTGGGCCTGCCCGTGGGCCTGCCATGGGGCCCCGTGCTGGTGAGGCGGCGGCTGGCCGGGACCGGCCGGAGCCTGCGGGTGCGGGCCGGGGGCGGTCCACGGCGAGGTCTGCGGGGCGCCGTAGGGCGGGGGCTGCTCGACCGACCAGCCTGGTGGCGTCTCGGGCGTGGGACCGTGACCGTCTGACATATCCCAATCCTGGCACGGTGGAGGAGGGCATGGTGTCGAGCGGCCGATTCGACACACAGTCCCCAACTTTCCCGGAGGAAGCGGGTCAAGGTAGTCAACGGGGGATGGCCGAAAGTCGGTTGGTTACCGCAGACTGAGGTTGCGATCGTGCTGCCAGTCTAAAATTCGCCTTTTGAAGGTCTCGTGTCTCAGACATGGGCACACCAAGGGTAACCTTCAGCGGTCGTGCGGGTATGTCCCACAATGCGTAGAACGGGATGAGGGGCCATGAAAGGTCGCGTGCTGGTCGTCGACGACGATGCCGCACTTGCCGAGATGCTCGGCATCGTGTTGCGCGGAGAGGGCTTCGAACCGTCCTTTGTCTCCGACGGCGACAAGGCCCTCGACGCGTTCCGGGACACTCGCCCGGATCTCGTCCTGCTCGACCTGATGCTGCCGGGCGCCGACGGCATCGACGTCGCGCGCAGGATCAGGGCGGAGTCGGGCGTGCCGATCGTCATGCTCACCGCCAAGAGCGACACGATCGACGTCGTGCTGGGTCTGGAGTCGGGCGCCGACGACTACATCGTCAAGCCGTTCAAACCGAAGGAGCTGGTGGCCAGGGTGCGGGCGCGGCTGCGCCGCACGGACGAGCCCACCCCCGAGATCCTGCAGATCGGCGACATCACGATCGACGTGGCCGGTCACTCGGTCAAGCGGGGGGAGGAGACCATCAACCTCACGCCGCTCGAGTTCGACCTGCTGGTGGCGCTGGCGCGCAAGCCACGCCAGGTCTTCACCCGCGAGGTCCTGCTGGAGCAGGTCTGGGGCTACCGTCACGCCGCCGACACCCGGCTGGTCAACGTGCACGTGCAGCGGCTCCGCGCCAAGATCGAGAAGGATCCCGAGCATCCCGAGATCGTGGTGACGGTCCGCGGCGTGGGTTACAAAGCCGGGCCCGCCTAACGTCCGCCCTGCCGGTCATGCCTGCGACACGGAAGAAGCGGCTTCGCCGACGAACGCTCCGCCAGATCCTCGGCGGCGTTCGCCGGCGGGCGCGGCGTGCCGCCGGCACGGTGCGGCGCGTCTGGCGACGCTCCCTCCAGCTGCAGGTCGTCACCAGCACGCTGGTGATCTCCGTGACCGTGGTGGTCGTGCTCGGCGTGTTCCTGTCCGACCAGATCAACAAGTCGGTCATCGCCAGCCGCCAGGCGTCGGCCGCCAGCGAGGCGTTCGCCGACCGCGTCCAGATCGCCGACGCGCTCAGCCAGCAGCCGGACGAGCAGGCCAAACCGTCCGACTCGGGCAAGAACGTGCCCGCCAACCCGCTCGACGGCGTGATGGACACCATCACCGGCTCCGTCGAGGACGGCTCGAAGAAGCGCTATGAGGTGCTCGTCCTCAACCCGGCCGAGCCCGGCGCGTCACGAGCGTCGGGCAACGTCACGCCCAAGAACGTCCCCGAGGCGCTCCGCCAGGGCATGCGCCGCCAGATAGACAAGCTCCCCTACGACAAGCCGCAGCGCCAGCAGGCGCTCATCCGCTTCACCGGCGAGGCCCAGCCGCGGCTCACGCTTGTGATAGGCGGCCTGGTCAGCCCCGACAGCGGCGGGGTCTACCAGGTCTACCACTTCTTCCCGCTCAACGAGGAAGAGCAGATGCTGTCGAACGTCCGGCTCGCCATCGTCGTGGTCGGCTTCGGGCTCGTGCTGCTGCTCGCCGCCATCGCCTACCTGGTGGCGCGCCAGGTCGTCACCCCGGTACGGCTGGCCAGGCAGGCCGCCGAACGCCTGGCCGCGGGCAAGCTCGACGAGCGGCTCAAGGTACGCGGCGAGGACGACCTGGCCCGCCTGGCGACCTCGTTCAACGAGATGGCCGGCAACCTCGCCCTCAAGATCCACCAGCTGGAGGAGCTCTCGCAGGTCCAGCGGCAGTTCGTCTCCGACGTCTCCCACGAGCTGCGCACCCCGCTCACGACCGTGCGGATGGCCGCCGACCTCCTGTACGACTCGCGCGAGGACTTCGAGCCGATGGCCGCCCGCTCGGCCGAGCTCATGCAGGCCCAGCTCGAACGCTTCGAGTCGATGCTCGCCGACCTCCTTGAGATCAGCCGCTACGACGCCGGCGCCGCCACCCTCGACCTCGACTCGGTCGACATCCGCGACGTGGTGCTGCGCGCCATCGCCGACTCCGAGGCGCTGGCCGAACGCCACAGCACCCGCTTCGAGCTCAGGCTGCCCAACGACCCGTGCATGGCCGAGATCGACACCCGGCGGGTCGAGCGCATCCTCCGCAACCTGCTGTTCAACGCCATCGAGCACGGCGAGGGCAGGGACGTCGTGGTGACCGTCGGCGCCGACCGCGACGCCGTCGCCGTGGCCGTCCGCGACCACGGCATCGGCCTCAAGGCCGGCGAGGAGACCATGGTGTTCGACAGGTTCTGGCGCGCCGACCCCTCGCGGGCCCGGACCATCGGCGGCACCGGGCTCGGCCTGGCGATCTCGCGCGAGGACGCCACGCTGCACGGCGGCTGGCTGCAGGCCTGGGGCCAGTCGGGCGAGGGATCGCAGTTCAGGCTGACCCTGCCCAGGGCGGCCGGGGTCGCCCTGAAGGGGTCGCCGCTGTCGCTGGTGCCACCCGAGATCGAGATGCGCCGCACCTGGCGAGGCCACATGACACCGGTGCTGCTGCCGGCATCGGGTGACGGGGCCGTCCATGACGAGGTCTAGGCGGCTCGGCGCCGCCTTGGCGATCGTGATGACGATGTTCGCGGGCACGGGCTGCGCGGTGATCCCCGTCGGCGGGCCGTTCCCCATGGAGGGGGCGGGCGGCGGCGAGGAGCTGAGCAAGCCGTTCCAGCGGATGATCGCCGTCCCGCCGCAGCGGGACTGGGACCCGGTGCAGGTGGTCAAGGGACTACAGGCCGCGATGGCCGCCTACGCCGACGATCCCACGGTGCTGCCCGCCTACCTGACGCCCGAGGCCGCCCGGGCCTGGAGGCCCGACGGGCCGGTCACGGTGATCGGCAACGCGCCCCAGTTCTCGTACGAGAGCAAGGCCGGCGGCAAGGAGGTGGTCATCAAGCTGGTCGGCACCCCCGTGGCACGCATCGAGGCCGACGACACGTACGTGCCCGCCTCCAGCGCCGCGCAGGAGATGGAGATCTACTTCACGCTGGTGCGCGACCAGCAGGGCGCCTACAAGGTCAAGACGATCGGGAGCGGCCTCGGCCTGCTGCTCACCGTGGACGACCTGGAGCGCGCCTACCGCCCGACCAACCTCTACTTCCTCGCCGGCCCGCCCGCCGCGGGCGGCGTCATGCCCGACAGGCGGCTGGTCGTCGACCGGGTCTGGCTGCGCCTCCGGCCGACCGAGAACTTCGCGCAGACCATCGTCAGGCGGCTGCTCGGCGGCCCCAGCAAGGCGCTGCACGGCGCGGTGGGCAGCGTCTTCCCGCAGGGCATGAGCGTCAGGTCCGTCAGGTCGGGCGACGACCGCGTGGTCGTGGACCTCGCCGGGCCCATCGACCCCGAAGGCGTCTTCGCCGACGGGCTCAAGGCACAGCTCAAGTGGAGCCTCAACAGCAACAACATGGCCAACGGCCGGACGATCGAGGTGCAGCTCGACGGAGAGCCGTTCTTCTCCTCCGACTCGCTCACCGTCCCCGCCAACTGGCGCGAGGAATGGCTCGACAACACCGTCAAGCCCGCGTACTTCACCAGCAGGGGCGCCGTCTACTCGCTGAACAAGGACGAGCCCGGCAACGCCGTCCAGGGGCCCGCGGGGCAGCCGAGCGAGCACCGCGACATGGCGATGGCCGAGAGCGGCGACCTCGTCGCGGCCAGGGGCAGGGACGGCGTGGGCGGCATCTGGGTCACCAGGATCGCCCCCGACGGCCAGTGGGAGCAGTGGATCCAGGGCGCGCGCCTGACGGCCCCGTCCTGGCGGCGCGACGGCACGCTGTGGACGTACGACCTGGCGAACGCCGCGGTGATCAGGTGCGACCCGGCGGCCGGGCGAGGCCCCGAGCGCGTCGCCGCCCCCGGCCTGGACGGCCTCGACGTCACCAGCCTCAGGGTGGCCAGGGACGGCGTACGCGTCGCGGTGACGATCGGCGACTCGGAGGTCAGGGTCGGCGCCATCACCGGCGGCGCCGGCGCGCCGATGCTGGGCAACTTCCAGACGCTCACCACGGTCGTGGACGAGCGGATCACCGACATCGCCTGGCTCGACGGCGAACGCCTCCTCGTGCTCGTGCAGAGCAAGGACGAGAAGGTGCAGAGCGTCCGCGAGATCAACATCGGAGACGGCGAGACCACGCAACTCCCCACGGGCAAGCGCCTCAAGAGCATCACCGCCCTCCGGGCGGGCTCCGCGGGCGACCGCATCCTGGCGGCCACTGAGGATAGCAACGAGATCCTGGAGTTCAGCAAGGACAAGCAGGCATGGAGCCGGCTCGTGACAGCCGACCAAGGCAAGCCCTTCTTCCCCTTGGGCTGACCTCACGCGCCCCCGACGCCCCCGGGTGCGGGGCGTGGACGGGAGCGGGGGCCGTCCGTCAGGAATGTCGGTGGGAAGCGGGATGCTGGGCGGTGTGCTGAGCGCGCTACTCGACCTGGTCCTGCCTCGGCCCTGCGTCGGCTGCGGCGCGGCCGGTGACCCGTTCTGCGGGGCCTGCCTCGGCGGTGTCGCCGACCCGGCGCGGCGGCTGCCCGTTCCGTGCCCGGCGGGCCTGCCCGACTGCTGGTCCGCGGCGGAGTACGCGGGCCCTGTACGGCGGGCGGTGATCGCGTACAAGGAACGCGCCCAGCTCGCCCTGGCCGTCCCGTTGGCGGACGCGCTGGCGTTCACGGTGGCCCGGGCCGTCGAGTCCGGCCATCCGGCGGGCGGCGGGTTCGCGCTCGTGCCGGTGCCGAGCGCGCGCCGCGCCAGGCGGGCGAGG
>NZ_QNFZ01000870.1 GCF_003313395.1 Nonomuraea lactucae
GCCCGATGTGATGAGCATTCTCGGCGCGGGGGCCCAGCCGGTGCCCGCCACCCGCCCCGACCCCCTCTCGTCCAGCGGCTCCTTCCCGGCCGCCGGCGGCAACGGCTCCCGCTCCGCGACCGGCGGCTCGCGCTCCGCCACCCGCTCCGGCGGCTCCCCCTCCTCCTCGGGTTCCGGCCACCTCCCGGCCGGGGGCTCGTTCTCCCCGACCTCCAGCGGCTCCTTCCCCGCCACGCCCGTCGCCCCCGTCCACGGCGCGCCGACCAGCGACCCGTTCCCCGCCTACAACGGCACGGCCGACCCGCTCGACACCACCTGGACCACCCCTCGCCCCTCCGCGGCCTCGGGGTCCTGGCCCGCGACGCCCTCGGCCGACATCCTCGACGACGCCGCCCCCAGCGCCGGGGGGTCGTGGCCCGCGTTCGAGCCGCAGCGGCCCGCCGCCTCCCCCTACCCGGCGTCCTACGAGGTGCGCACCGGCTGGGCGGTGGCCGACGACACCGACCCGCTGACGGGTCCGTCGCGTGCCACCGGCACGCCGACCGCGCCGGCCAGGGCGGTCTCCGCCCACGACGACGTGCTGTCGGCGCCTTCCATCCCGGTGCCGCCCGCTCCGTCGTCCATGGCGTACGAGACCGGCGACTACACCGCCGTCCCGCAGTCACAGGCCGCCTGGCCGGAGCCGCCGGCGAGCGACTCGGGCTGGCCCAGCTACAGCGAGATGTACGGCACGCCCGATCAGAGCCGCGCCCGGCAGGGCAACGGCGGCGGTCACCGCCACGGCCCGGAGCACGACTTCCCCGACTACTACCGGTGACACGCCAGGCCCTCACCAGGCCATGGATTGCGTAAAACCCCTTCATGACCCCCCGAGGGGAGGCCCGGCAGGGCACTAGGGTTTGCCGCATGACCGGCGACACTCACCGTAATCTCCTGAGGACTCTCAGGTATGATGTGCCTGCCTCCCTCGTGGTCTTCCTCGTCGCGGTGCCCCTCTCACTGGGCATCGCGATGGCCTCGGGTGCCCCCCTCGCCGCGGGCCTGATCGCCGCCGTGGTCGGCGGCATCGTGGCGGGCTCGCTCGGCGGCTCCGCCATCCAGGTCAGCGGCCCGGCCGCGGGCCTGTCCCTGGTGGTCGCGGACCTCGTCCAGACGTACGGCTGGCGGGCCACGTGCATGATCACACTGCTGGCCGGGGCCGTACAGCTCCTGCTGGGCCTGTTCCGGGCGGCCAGGGCCGCGCTGGCCGTCTCCCCCGCCGTGATCCACGGCATGCTGGCCGGGGTGGGCGTGGTCATCGCGCTCTCCCAGCTTCACATCGTGCTCGGCGGCAGCCCCCAGCGTTCCGCCCTGGCCAACGTCATGGAGCTGCCCGCGCAGGTCGCCGCGATGCACGGCCACACGGTCGCGGTGGGGCTGCTCACGATCGTGGTGCTGACCCTCTGGACGCGCCTGCCCAAGCAGGTCAAGGCGGTGCCCGCCCCGCTCGCCGCGCTGCTCGCGGCCGCGGTGACCGCGTGGGTGTTCCGGTGGGACGTCACCCGCGTGGACCTGTCGGGCAGCCTGGGCGAGCTGGCGTTCCCGGTGCTGCCGAACGGCGACTGGCACCAGATCGTCGCCGCGGTGCTGCTGGTGGCGCTGCTGGCGGGGGTCGAGTCGCTGCTGTGCTCGGTCGCGGTCGACTCGATGCACACCGGCAGGCGCGCGGACCTCGACCAGGAGCTCACCGGGCAGGGCGCCGCCAACATGGTCGCGGGGGCGCTGGGCGGCCTGCCGGTCGCCGGGGTGATCGTGCGCAGCACCGCGAACGCGCAGGCGGGGGCGCGCACGCGCGTGTCGGCGATCCTGCACGGGGTGTGGGTGCTGGTGTTCGCGCTCGGCTTCGGCTGGACGATCAAGCTGATCCCGATGGAGGCGCTGGCGGCGCTGCTGGTCTTCATCGGCGTGCAGATGGTGAACCTCGGCCACGTGCGGAAGGTGCACGGCCACGGGGAGGTGCCCGTGTACATGGTGACCATGGCGGCCGTGGTCTTCCTGGGCCTGGCCGAAGGGGTGCTGGCCGGGCTGGCGCTGGCCGCGCTGCTCGCGTTGCGGCGGCTGACCTGGGTCACGGTCAAGATCCGGGAGATGCCGGACCGGCGCTGGCACGCGTCGATCTGCGGCTCGCTGACGTTCCTCGGTGTGCCGCGGCTCACCCACGAGCTGCGGGCGATCCCCGGGGGGGCGGCCGTGGACCTCGACCTGAACATCGACTTCATGGACAACGCCGCCTTCGAGGCCATCCACTCCTGGCGGCTCGGCCACGAACGGCTCGGCGGCACGGTCGACATCGACGAGCTCCACGACGAGTGGTACGCGCTCGCGGCCAGCGGCGCCCGCATGTTCCCGGCCAAGACCCCGCCCGCGACGCCCGAGCGCTGGTGGCTGCCGTGGGCGCACCGGCGTCGCCGTCCCGCCTGGCAGGCCGTCCCGCAGCAGGAGGCGCCCGCCCCGGCGGAGTGCCAGCTTACGGCCGGCGCGAGGGAGTTCCACCGGCGGACGGCTCCGCTGGTGCGGCCGATCCTCACCGAGCTGGCCCGCAAGCAGCAGCCGACGCACCTGTTCATCACCTGCGCGGACTCCCGGGTGGTGCCGAGCCTCATCACCGCGAGCGGCCCGGGTGACCTGTTCACGGTGCGCAACATCGGCAACCTGGTGCCCCGCAAGGGCGCCGAACCGCACGACGACTCGGTGGTGGCCGCGATCGAGTACGCGACCCAGGTGCTGGGCGTGCACACGATCACGGTCTGCGGGCATTCGGGCTGCGGGGCGATGGCGGGGCTGCTCAGCGGCGGGGTGAAGGCGGGCAGCCTGCCGGGGATGCGCCGCTGGCTGCGGCATGGGCACCACAGCCTGGCGAGGTTCATCGAGAGCGCGGAGGGGCCGCTGGACTCGCGGGCGCTCGACCAGCTCTGCCGGGTGAACGTGCAGCAGCAGCTGGAGAACCTGCGCACGTACAGGAAGGTCGACGAGCAGGTGCGGGAGGGGCGGCTGGAGCTGGTCGGGCTGTACTTCGACATCGGGTCGGCCAGGGTGCACATGATGCCGCCGCTGCCGTCGACGGTCTCGGTCCGGATCTAGCGAGCCGGGGGCGAACCGGCCGAGGGGTGCGCGTTCTGCGTAATCGTCCGCAGACCCGGCGGCGTGGCGGGGCTAGCGTCGGGGACGCCGGCGAGGTCACCCACGATTCCCGCACTCGCCTCACCGGCGCCGGTCCTCACTCCCAGGGGCCGAGAGGGGCGGAGGAGTCGGCGCCTCCGCCCCTCGCGCGGTCGCCTTGCGCCAGCGGGGTGACCGGGGTCCGCCTGGTGATGGAGGAACGCCGGGGGCGGATCACGTCCCGGGGGCGGAATGGGCCGCCGCCCTCGACGGCCCGGCCGTCCCACGGACGTCTGCGCGTACCTGGGCCTCGGCCGTCCTGGCCAGGGCGGCGCGCGCCTCGCGCCTTCTCCCGGCGGGCGCGGACCGTACGGGAGGGTGGACGGTCACCTCGACGGCCAGGCGGCGGGTCGCGACCACCCGCAGGAGTGAGGCGAGCAGCGAGTCGTTCCCGACGTAGCAGGCGCGGGTCGAAGCCGCCGGTCCCCCTTCGCAGTAGCGCAGCGTCGCCGGGCGCACGGCGGCGCCCGCGTCGATCGCGGCCTGGAAGACCGCCGGGCGGAACTCTCCCATCCCGCGCCCGCACCACGTGGTCCCCTCGGGGAAGGCGACCACCGTGTGACCCGCCCTGAGCGCGCCGGTGACCGCCGCGACCGCCGACGGCAGCGTGGACAGCCGCTCCCTGTCGATGAACAGCGCCCCGGACCCGGCCGCCAGGGTGCGGATGAGCGGCCACTCGCCGATCTCCCGCTTGGCCAGCGGGCGCGAGGGCACCGTCGCGGCCATGACCAGCGGATCGAGCCAGGAGACGTGGTTGGCCACGAGCAGGCCCCCCATCCCGGCGGCCGGCGCCGTATGGGTGCCCGTGGCCTCGACCCTGACGCCGAGGGCGCGCAGGAGCAGCCTCGCCCACACCATCGTGACCGCCGCCCGCCGTACCGGGTGCAGCCGTGCGGTCACCAGGGCGAACGGAACGCCCGCGAACAGCACCAGGGCCGCGGCGACGAGCCGCGCCACCCGCCGGACGGGCCCCGCGGCGGCGACCGGGGCCTCCACGCACGCCTCGGGAGTGCACGGCCCCATGCGCAGCCAGGGATGGATCTCCACCCGACCGGCCCCGGCCGGGCGGAGCCCGGTGACGGCGCTCACCGCGACTCGTCGAGGAAGTACCGCAGGTATCGGACGTTCACCCGGTCCATCGACAGCAGCACGAAGAAGTCGGCCGTGCCGAAGTCCCGGTCGTGCGCGGGCGCCCCGCACACCCAGGCCCCCAGCCGCAGGTAGCCGCGGAGCAGGGAAGGCGGCACGAACCGGCCGGACCCGGCCGCGCCCTGACCGCCCCGCCACGCCCGGCGAGGGGTGACGCGGTACTCAGCCGGGCCCAGGGGCACCCGCTCGGCGACGCCGGCCGCGAGCGCGCCGCCGTCGTCCAGGGGCACCGAGCAGCAGCCCGCGAGCCACTGATGGCCGCCGGCCACCATGTACCGGGCGATGCCCGCCCACAGCAGGCCCACCACCGCGCCGTCCCGATGATCGGGGTGCACGCAGGTACGCCCCACCTCGACCAGCCCCTTCCTGAGGCCCGCCAGGTTGCGGAGGTCGAACTCAGCATCGGAGTAGAGCCGGTCCGTGCGTCCCGGAGGCAGCAGCCGGTACGCGCCGACCACCGTGTCGCCGTCGCGGACCAGGAGATGGTCGCAGTAGGCGTCGAACTCGTCCACGTCGAGGCCGGAGACCGGGCTGTCGAGCCGCGCCCCCATCTCCTCGGCGAAGACCTCGTACCGCAGCCGCTGCGCGGCCCGCACGTCGGCGGCGCCGGTGGCCAGGCCGACCGAGTAGCGGGCGATGTCCAGAGAGATCGTCATGAGCGCGCGTCCTTCCATGGGGGCGTTCGCGACCATGTCGACATGGCGAAATGACGGCGGCCTCTCCCACCGGGGGCAGCGAGGCATCCGCCCGGTGAACCTCGTCCACGAGCCGGGCTCATACCCGCGCGGCCCCGGCCCGGACTCAGCGGGCTATGACGTCGTCGAGCAGGGCGACGATGGCCTCCTTGACCGACTCGCGCTCGCGGGCGTCGCAGTTGACGAACGGCACGGCGGCGGAGACGCCGAACGCGTCGCGCACCTCCTCCAGATCGAACCGCCCGGCGCCGTCGAAGTTGTTGACCGCCACCGTGAAGGGGATCCGGCGCTCCTCGAAGTAGTCGACTGCGGGATAGCACTGGTCGATGCGGCGGGTGTCGACCATGACGATGGCCCCGATGGCGCCGTCGACCAGGTCGTCCCAGAGAAAGGCGAACCGTTCCTGCCCGGGCGTGCCGAACAGGTAGAGGATGATCTCGTTCTTCAACGTGACACGGCCGAAGTCGAACGCAACGGTCGTCGACGTCTTCTCCTCCACCCCGTAGAGGTCGTCGACGTCGGCGGACACCTCGGTCAGGGCGGCCTCGGTGGTGAGCGGCTCGATCTCGGAGATCGTCCCGACGAAGGTGGTCTTGCCCACGCCGAAGCCGCCCGCGACGACGATCTTCGCGGAGAGCATCGAGCTCGGGTCAGAGGGCGCGGACGCCATCACGGATCCTTTCCAGCAGTTCGCGCGAGGGTTGCGCACCGAGATCGATCTGGGCGTGGACGACGAGGAGCCGCTCGACGACGAGATCCGCGATGAGCACGCGGGCGACCCCGAGCGGGACCTTGAGGCTGACCGACACCTCGGCGACCGAGAGGGGGGTGCGGCAGATCTGGACGATGTGGCGGCGTTCGAAGCCGAGCGGCGCGGAGGCCGCGCCCGGCGTCGCGGTCACGAGGGTCTCCATGCGGAGCCTGTCGTCCACGGGACGGGTACGCCCGCCCGTGATGACGAAGGGACGTACGACGTCGTCGTCGACGTCCAGGTGAGGGCGATGCGGGACGTTGTCCGATTCCCGGGGATTCCGCACGGCCTGCCGTACCTCGATCATCCGGGGGTCGGGCAGGCGGAGACCGGAGTCGTCCCGGTGCGGGTTCACCATGGCAGCGCGCTCTTCAGCTCCGTGATCATCTGCGGCGTGAGCAGCCCGCCGACCCGGTCGCACAGCACGGTCATCTCGTGACCGATCAGGCCGAGGTCGCAGTCGGAGCCGGCGAGCACGCCGAGGCAGCTCCCGTCGGAGATGGCGGACACGAGCACGAACCCGCGCCGCATCTCGATCATCACCAGCTTGAGCCCGTCCATCCCGTACCTGCGGGAGGCCGACTTGGACAGGCTGGCGATGCCCGCGACGATGGCGGACAACTGCTCGCCGCCCTCCCGGGACAGCCCTTCGGACATGGCCATGAGCAGGCCGTCGGAGGAGACGGCCACCGCGTGCGTGACGCCGTCGGTGGATCGGACGAAGTTGGCGAGAAGCCAGTTGAAGTTCTGCGCTTCGGTGGTCACGTGCATGGTCAGCTCTCCTGGTTCTCATGGGGGCGCGGGCCCCGCCGCGCGCCCGATCGGAAGTCGTTCAGCATGGAGCGCACCCGGTCGGGCGACCGGTCGGGGCCCGCGGCGGCGTCCGGCGCGGCGAACGGCACGGGC
>NZ_QNFZ01000873.1 GCF_003313395.1 Nonomuraea lactucae
GCCCAGCATCGCCGCCCGCTGATCCGCACCCACCCGATCCACACCGGGCAGGCCATGCAGAAACGCTCTCAACGTCGTCTCGGAGGACGTCACGTCCGCGAGCGAGGTAGTCGTGGTTGACACCTCCACAGCATCGCCGACCCGGCGCACTACTTCCAAACCGGATCTTCCGCCTCAGGATGCGGTGCCGGCGGCGCGGTTGCCGACGAAGAGGCCGAGAACGGCGCAGAGCAGCATGGTGACCGCCCCCACCCACAGGGCGGCGTGCATCCCCGAGGCGAAGCTGAGGTGCGCGGCCCGCGTGACGAGTTCGCCGACCTGGCCGCTGAGACCTTCCGGCACGGGCGCCACCCCCTGCGAGACCAGCGCCCCTCCCGACCGCTCGATCCGGGCCGCGACCTCGCCGGGCACGCCCGCCTGGGCCAGGTTCGACGGCCATACGGCGGTGGAGCGGGCCGCGACGACCGCGCCCAGCACGGCGGTCCCGACGAGCCCTCCGAGGTGGAAGACCATCTGGTGGATTCCGGCCGTCGGAGCGGCGAGCTCCGCGGGGGTGTTCGCGAGGATGGCGTGCATCGAGGCGGTCATCGTCACCCCCAGACCGGCGCCGAGAAGCGCGAACGGTATGCCCACGTCCAGGTAGGAGGCGTCCGCTCCGAGACCGGTGAAGAGCAGGAACGCGATGCCGGCCACCAGGAAGGCGCCCACGAGGGGACCGCGCGTGCCGGCCCTGCGGATGAGAGCGCTCGAACCCATCGCCGCCACCATGGTGGCCACGCTGAGCGGCGTGGTCTGCAGGCCCGCCTCCAGCGGCGAGCGTCCCAGGACGTTCTGCAGGTGGAGGATGACGAAGAACATCGCGCCGAGCAGCGCGAAGTTGGTCATCAGGGTGAGCGTCAGCCCGATGGTCACCGACCGGTCGCGGAACAGCCGCAGCGGCACGAGCGGGTCGGCCACCCGCGTCTCGGCCAGGACGAAGGCGGTGCCGAGGATCGCGCTCGCGGCCAGCGCGGCGACGATGATCGGACTGCCCCACCCGGCCTCCGGCGCCTGGATGACGGCGTACGTCAGGCAGACGAGCGTGAGCACCAGCAGAGCCGTGCCGGCGAAGTCGAACCGCCCGGCCCGCTGGACGGGCTGACGCCGGATCACCAGAGCGGCCACGACCAGGCTGATCACGGCGATGGGGATGCCGATGGCGAACCCGGAGCGCCAGCCGAAGCTCCCGATCAGCCATCCGCCGATGATCGGGCCCGACGCCGAGGCGCCCTCCAGCACGGCCGTGAACACCCCGAGGGCGACGGGCAGCCGCTCGACGGGGAACGTCGTGCGCAGGAGGGTGAGCGCGTTGGTCAGGATCAGCGCACCGAACACGCCCTGCAGAGCGCGGGCGCCGATGACGACGCCGACGGTCGGAGCGAACGTGATGACCGTGGTGGTCAGGCCGAACCCGGCGATGCCGAGCAGGAACAGTTTGCGGCGGTCGAACCGGTCACCGATCCGGCCGGCCAGCACGAGGGTGGAGGCGAGGGCGAGCAGGTAGCCGTTGGTCACCCATTGGAGCTGGCTCAGCGTCGCGCCGAGATCCTGGGCCAGCACCGGGTTGCCCACCGAGGTGACGGTGATGCCGATCGCGACCACGAAGACGCCCAGGCAGACGGCCAGCAGCGACCCCCAGGGCGACTGGGGACGCCCGGCCTCGGAGGCGGCGCTCGGGCCCGCCAGCGATCCGGCCGTCACGCCCTGGCTCCCGTCGCCTCGCGCAGCGCCTCCGGCAGCAGCTCCACATACCGCCTGACCAGCATGACGAAGTCGTCCAAGGTCGTCCCGTCCTCCGACAGCCAACGCCGCTCGGCCACCTGCAGGGCTCCGTAGAAGGCGGCGACCGTGAGCTCGGCCTTGACGCGCCGCTCCGGGCCGAAGTCGGGCCGTGCGGCCAGCGCGTCGGCCAGGTCGGCCTGGTGCTGGGCGATGAGGCGCAGGTTCGCCGCACGTAGGGCGGGCTCGTTCAGAATGATCTTCGACAGGTGGGTGAGGGTGTCGGAGGTCAGCCAGCCGGCGTCCAGCTCCCAGCCGTGCTCCACCGCCGCGAGCAACGCGTCCAGCGGGCCGAGCGAGGCGCCGAGCTCCCGGAGCCGGTCGACCCGCGCGCTGTCCGAACGATGGAAGTACGCGGCGGCGACGTCCTCCTTGCTGGGGAAGTGGCGGTAGAGGGTGCGCAGCGACATCCCGGCGCGGGCGGCGATCGCGTCGGCCGTCACGTGCGCGTAACCCTCCTCCAGGAGGAGCGCGATCGCGGCCCGGCCCAGATCCTCCCGCACGCGATCGTGATTGCGCGCCCGCAGGTCTCTTGTTGTCATGCCATGACCATATAGCACGCCACGCCAATATGGCACATTGTGCCAGCACGGCGATGCCCAGGCAGTACGCGGTCCGGGTGGCGGCTGCCCGCCACCCGGACTCGCGATGGTCAGGAGGCGCTGTAGTCGCTGACGACGTCCACGACCCAGGTGACGCCGAACCGGTCGGTCAGCATGCCGTACAGGGGTGCCCACTGGGCGGGCCCCAGCGGCTGCACGACGGTCGCGCCGGCGGCGAGCTTGTCCCAGTAGCCGGTGATCTCCTCGGCCGCGTCGCCGCGGAGCGAGATGAAGAACGCGGTCTCGCCCCGGTTGTACGGCAGGCGCGCGGGCACGTCGTAGGCCATCACGTGGAAACCGCTGCCGGCGGTCACCTGGCCCCACATCACCTGGTCGGCCTCGGCCGGGTCCTGGACGTCACCGGCGTCCTTGTAGGTGACCATGGCCACGTCCCCGCCGAACACGGACTGGTAGAAGGTGAGCGCCGCACGGGCGTCACCGCGGAAGTTCAGGTGGGTCACGGACTTGACGGACATGAACTGCTCCTTGTCGCTCGGTTTCCTCGGTGGCCACCGTCGCAGGAGTAGCGGACAGGGTGTGGCCGCTTCTTGCGGCACCATGGGAATCGTGCAGAAAACCTCATCGCGACTGCTGGCGTTGCTCTCGCTGCTCCAGGCGCGCCGGGACTGGCCGGGGGCGCTGCTGGCCGAGCGGCTGGAGGTGAGCCCCCGCACCGTGCGCCGGGACGTCGACCGCCTGCGCGAGCTCGGCTATCCCATCCTGGCCACCAAGGGCCCCGACGGCGGCTACCGGCTGGACGCGGGGACACAACTGCCCCCGTTGCTGTTCGACGACGAGCAGGCCGTCGCCCTGGCCGTCGCCCTCCAGATCGCCACCATCTCCGGGGTGGGCATCGAGGAGGCCGCGGCGCGCGCGTTGAACACCGTCCGGCAGGTCATGCCCGCACGACTGCGCCACCGCATCGACACCCTCCAGGTCACCGCCGTCGAGCCGCCCGCGTCCCGGCCTGAGCCGCAGGTCGACAGCGGCGTGCTCGTCGCACTCGGCGCCGCCGTCCACGGCCGCGAAGAGCTGCGCTTCGACTACGCCGGCGGGGAGCCCCGGCGGGTGCAGCCCCATCACCTCCTCGCCCGGGGCGGGCGCTGGTATCTCGTCGCGTGGGACCTCGACCGCGAGGACTGGCGCACCTTCCGCGCCGATCGCATCGTCCCCCGCACCCCGACAGGGCCTCGCTTCACCCCGCGTGAGCTGCCGGCGGGGGACCCGGCCGCCTTCGTGTCCGCCAGGTTCCGCGGCTCCGACGGCTCGCGCGACTGGCCCTGCCGCGGCGAGGTGATCCTCCATCTACCTGCCGCCGCCGTGTCGCCCTACACCCGCGAGGGAATCGTCGAGGAACTCGGTCCGAACCGCTGCCGGCTCGTCCTGGGCTCGTGGTCATGGCCCGGCCTGGCCGCCGCCATCGGCAGGTTCGACGCCGACGTCGAGGTCGTCGGCCCGGCCGAGCTCAAGGACGCCTTCGCGCACCTGGCCCGCCGCTACGCCGACGCCGCGACCAGCGCTTCCGGTCTCCGCGCTGAGCGGCGCCTAAGGCGGTCTGAGGGTGTCCTAGGTATCCCGGGGCCTGAGCCCGGCCGGAGATAGGACATCCGCCCGATGTGCCGGGGTGGGCCTTAGCACGAGGCTTATAGCTGTCAGCAGGAAACGGGATATGTCAGGAGACATCGTGAACCCTGAGATCGAGTACGAACTCATGAAGAGCCAGGCGAAGGAGCTGCGCGAGGCCGCAGCGAGGCACCGGCGCGTACGGGAGGCGGAGCGGGCCAACAAGTCCGAGCGTCGCTCGGTCTTCGGCAAGCGCCGTTCCTCATGATCACCCTACGAGAGCCCGGCCGCATCCTCCCTCGCGGCCGGGCTTCAGTACCTTGGTGAGCCATCCGGCCCTTTTAAACCCGTCGAAAGCTTCATATAGGGCATGCCATGCTGGATCACATGCTGGGCCGTTCGGTGAGTCCCGTGTTCGTGGGGCGAGAAGAGGAGCTCGCGACACTCTCGGAGGCGTTCGAGGAGGCCCGCAACGGCACCGTGACGGCCGTCCTGCTCGGGGGCGAGGCGGGGGTCGGCAAGACCAGGCTCGTGCAGCGCTTCGCCGAGCAGGCCGCCGGACAGAGCGACGCCCTCGTCCTGTACGGCGGATGCGTCGAGCTGTCCACCGAGGGCCTGGCCTACGCGCCGTTCACCGCCGCGCTGAGGCAACTGGTCAGGGAGCAGGGCCCGGCGAAGGTGGCCGCGCTGCTGCCCGAGGGCGCCGAGCGCGACCTGGCCCGGCTGCTGCCCGAGTTCGGCGAGCCGAGCGGCGACGGCGAGACGGAGACCGGCCGGGCGCGGCTCTTCGAGCAGTTCCTCACGCTGCTCGAACGGCTGGCCGACACCCGGCCGACGATCCTGCTCATCGAGGACATCCACTGGGCCGACAGGTCCAGCCGCGACCTGATCGCGTTCCTCAGCCGCAACCTGCGCTCGCCGCAGGTGCTGATCCTCATGACCTACCGCTCCGACGACCTGCACAGGCAGCACCCGGTCCGGCCGGTGCTCGCCGAGCTGAGCAGGGTCAACGGGGTGCTCAGGGTGGACCTGTCCCGGCTGTCGAGGGACGAGGTCGCCCAGCAGATGGCCGGCATCCTCGGCACCGTCCCCGAGTACGCCAAGGTGCAGAAGGTCTACGACCGCAGCGAGGGCATCCCGCTGTTCGTCGAGGCCCTGCTCGACAGCGGCGACGAGTGCGCGTTCCCGGCTTCCATGCAGGACCTGATCCTCGGCACGGTCGAGCGGCTGCCCGAGGAGACGCAGCGGGTGCTGCGGATCGCCGCCGCGGGCGGCACCCGGGTCGGCCACGCGCTGCTCGCCGCCGTGAGCGGCCTTTCCGACGTGGAGCTGGAGGGCGCGCTGCGCCCCGCCATCGCCGGCAACGTGCTGCAGATCGCCGACAACCGCGCCTACGTGTTCCGCCACTCGCTGATCCGCGAGGCCGTCCACGAGGAGCTGCTGCCCGGGGAGCACCAGCGGCTGCACTCCCGCTATGCGGAGGAGATCTCCCGCGACCGCAGGCTCGTCCCGCCCGGCCGCGCCGCCGTCGAGCTGGCCCACCACTGGTACGGCGCGCGCAACGACCTGTGGGCGCTGATCTCGGCCTGGGAGGCGGCCCAGAAGTCGTTCCACGCGTTCGCGTACACCGAGGCGGTGCCACTCCTCGAGCGCGTGCTCACGCTGTGGGACCGGGTGCCCGACGCGGCCGAACGCATCGGCGCCGACCACGCCGCGGTGCTCGAACGGGCCAGCGAGGCCGCCCACGCCGGCGGCGAGCTGGACAGGGGCGTCAAGTTCGTCAAGGCGGCGCTGGCCGAGCTGGACGAGACGCGCGAGCCCGACCGGGTCGCCAAGCTGATCGTGCGATGGGCCTCGTTCAAGTCCTACAAGGGCAAGATGGGGATCGTCGACGACCTGCGCCACGCGCTGCGCCTCGTCCCCGAGCCCAACCTGGCCCGTGCCGAGATCGCCACGTCGATGGCCCAGCACCTCATGCTCAGCGGCGAGATCGAGGAGGGCGCCGCGCTCGTCGAGGAGGGCCTGAGCCTGGCCAGGGAGCTGGGCGACAGATACATCGAAGGCGAGCTCCTGCTCAACCTGGCGCTCGGCCACTCGATCGCGGGAGACACCGAGGCCACGCTCGCCACCAACCTGCGCGCCCTGGAGCTGGGACGCCAGGAGGGCTCCGGCCGCCTGATCACCCGCGCGATCGGCAACAACATCGACACGCTGAACGACCTCGGCCGCTGGGAGGAGGCCCTCGCCCTGGCGGAGGAGGGCTGGCTGCTGGCCAAGAAGTACGGGCGGATCCGGGTCACCGGCCTGTTCATCCTCAACAACATGGCCGAGATCCTCGAGGCGATCGGCCGCTGGGACGACGCCATCGAGACCATCGAGCGCGCGCTCAACCTCGGTCCCGTGCTGCGCAACCGCAAGCACCTGCTGCGCGTACGCGCCGACGTGGCCCTGGGCAGGGGCGAGCTGGGGCTGGTCGAGGCCATCCTGAGCGAGACCGGCGTGCTGAAGGAGCGGCCTGAGGACTTCCTCCAGGACATCACCAACAGCATGCGGCTGCACATCGGCTGGCACCTGCTCAAGGGGGAGCCCGACGCGGCGCTGGCCGTCGCGGAGCGGACGCTGGCCCGGCATGCGCAGTCGCCCAAGGCGATGCTCGGCTGGCGCCTGCTGGCGCTGCTCACCACGGTGTGCGACGCCGCGGAGCCCGCCGCGCCCGCGAGCGCCCGTGCGGTGCGCGCGCAG
>NZ_QNFZ01000872.1 GCF_003313395.1 Nonomuraea lactucae
CTCGCCGCCCCGCCGGCCCAGGTGCGGGCCAGGGCGCCACCGCCCGCCCCGCCCCGGGCACCGGGGAAGAGACCCCGGCCCGGGGTACGGCTGCGGTCAGGGGACAAGCCGGAGCCAGGGGTACGGCTGCCGCCGAGGGCCGCCCGTCCAGTACGTCCACCGCCGAGGGCCGCCCGCCCCGCACGGCTGCCGCCGAGGGCCGCCCGCCCCGTACGTCCGCCGCCGAGGGGGGCCCGTCCAGTTCGTCCGCCGCTCCCGAACGCCCCCCTACTGGCAGGCCCGGCCCAGGAGCCGCCGCCGAGAGGCGCGCAGACGGCACGTCCGGCGCCGCGTCCACCGACGTCCAGCCGCCCGCCACCCCGAGCGGAGAGCACCGACCGGAGCCGTCGGCCCCCGAGGGCAGAGCAGCGGAAACGCCGGAGACCCGAAGCCGGTCAGCCGGAACGTCGAACCGGTCAGCCGGAACGTCGGACGCCCGGAGCCGGTCAGGCGGAACGCCGAACACCGACAGCCAGACAACCGGCGCGGTGGCTGCCGAGAGCCCGCTGCCAGGGGCAGGACGCTCATCCACAGCCGCCGATCCCGACGCGGAGTTGTCCACAGCCGCCCAGCCAGACGGCACCTCATCCACAGAGCCGCCCCCGCAACCGTCCGCGGAGCAGCCCCCAGCCGAAACGCACCGGTCCCCCGGTCGACCGACAACCGGCACGCCGTCATCCACCGGGCAACCTACGGCGTCCACCGGGCAACCTACGGCGCAGCCGACGGCATCCGCCGGGCAACCTGCGACTCCGTCTCCGGCGGAGTCGGAGTCTCCGCCGGAGACTGTTGCTGGGGCGGGCTCTTCCGCCGAGGAGGGGCGCTCTTCGGGGGCGAGGGCCGTCCCGACGCGTCCTCCGGACGCGGCCCCGCCTCCAGGGGAGTCTCCCGCCGGAACGGCATCCACAGGCGACTCGTCCCGCGAAGAGTTGTCCACAGCTGAAGGCGAGCCGCAACCGAGCCCCGGCCCGGAGGAGCAGAATTCTGGCGCGAGACCGCGCAGGCGCAGGATGGCCGACCCCCGATCCATCCGCCCGCCCGGGCGGCTCGGTCCTGACGAGACAAGGGAGCACGAGGAGGAGTCGTGACCGAAGCGGTGCCCTCCTACCTGTCACCCACCGGCCAGGAAATCGTCTTTCTGCTGCTGGGCGCGGTGGCGGTCGGCTCCGCGCTGCTCGTCGTCACGACCCGACAGCTCGTCCACGCCGCTCTGTGGCTGGTCGTCTGCTTCGGTGCGCTCGCAGGCTGCTATCTCGTACTGACGGCGGAGTTCGTGGCCTGGGTCCAGGTGCTCATCTACGTGGGCGCGGTGGTGGTGCTGATGCTGTTCGGCATCATGCTCACTCGTGCCCCGATAGGCCGCTCCGCCGACCTCGACAGCGGCAACCGGGTGGTGGCTGCGGTGGTGGCCGTGGCGACGGCGGCCATCCTGGTCACGGTGGTGATCGACGGCTTCCGTACGGCCTATGCGCCGCTCACTCCGGGCCCCGGGGCGGCGAAGGAGCTGGGTGCCAGCGTGTTCAGCACGTGGGTGCTGCCTTTCGAGGCGCTGTCCGTGCTGCTGCTGGCCGCCCTGATCGGTGCGATCGTCCTGTCCCGCACGGATATACCCGGTGGTTCCCCAGAGGTTGACGGCGCATC
Source organism: Nonomuraea lactucae (assembly GCF_003313395.1). Lineage (GTDB taxonomy): Bacteria > Actinomycetota > Actinomycetes > Streptosporangiales > Streptosporangiaceae > Nonomuraea > Nonomuraea lactucae. The sequence continues at coordinate 1,681 of NZ_QNFZ01000872.1, forward strand.
TCCTGGCCAACCGGACGGCGTCCCCGCTCCCTCCGCAGGTCCTTCGCCCCAGCCCGGTGCCCCTCCGGCCCACGCTCCTGCTGGTTCCCCCGCGCCAACGACAAGGGACGCGGAGGCTGGGGATGACGCCCCGCCGGGCGAGAAAGGCGATTCGGCAGCTCAGGCGGCCGGTGGTTCGCCTACTGAGGCAGGCGGTTCGGCGGCTGAGGATCGTGGGTCCGTTGGTGAGGAAGCCGGTTCGGCGGCCCGGGGACGTGGTGGAGCGAGGGATACGCGTTCCGACCAGACCGACGGCTCCTCTCAGCAAGCCAAGGGAGCGCCATCTGACGAGTCCGGGGGGCACTAAGTGCACATCGTCTACCCGGCGGTCGTCTCCGCGCTCCTCTTCTCCATCGGGGTGTACGGCGTGCTCGCGCGCCGCAACACGATCCTCGTGCTCATGTCGGTGGAGCTGATGCTCAACGCCGTCAACCTCAACCTGGTGGCGTTCGACGTGTGGCTGCGCGACCGGTTGCACAGCGGCCAGGTGCTCACGTTGTTCGTCATCGTGATCGCCGCCGCGGAGGTGGGTGTGGGGCTGGCCATCGTGCTCGCCCTTTACCGCAACCGCAAGACCGTCGACATCGACCACCTGCGCGACCTGGCCGAGCCCGGTGACGAGGCGCCCGCCTCCACGGAGACATCAGGCCGCTTGCCCGGTGCCGCCGTCCACTCCAACGATCAGGTCGGGCAGCAGCAGTCGCCGAACCGGCCGTGGGGCTCGGCGGGAGCGCCCACTCTGTCCTCCGCCCTCCCCGCCGACGCGCCCGCTGCTCCTGGCGGGTCCGGGAACGGGCGGGGCGATGAGCAGGCCGCTGAGCGAAGGGGCAACCTGTGACGAACTTTCCGTTGCTGGCAGTGCTCCTGCCCTTCGTGGCCGCCTTCGCGGGCCTGCTGCTGTCGCGCCGGCCGTACCTTCTGCTCGGGCGCCGCTCGCGTCCGGGCGTGGCTGGGGCCAAAGCAGACGCACCCGCGAGGAGTGGCGATACGTCCGCGGCGGGTGGCGATGTGTTCGGGACGGGTGGCGATGCGTCCTGGACGGGCGGCGAAGCGGACGAGCGGCGGAGGCGGGCGCATGCGCGTGCCGCGTGGATCGCGGTCGTTCCGACGGCCGTGTCCGTTGTGCTCGCCCTCTGGCTGGCCTGGGCACCCGGCTTCGCGTACATCGTGGGAGCCGCCCCGTCCGAGCCCGTCGGCAGCACCTACGGGTCGATCATCACCGGTGGCATCCCGATCTCGCTGACCCTCCAGGCCGACGACCTGTCCGCCATTCTCGGCGTCCTGGTGACGCTCGTGGCGCTGGCCGTGCAGGTCTACTCGGTCGGCTATCTCCACGACGACCCGCGCTACCCGTCCTACAGCGCCTTCGTCAGCCTGTTCACCAGCGCGATGCTGCTCGTCGTGTACTCCGGCGACCTCCTGGTCCTCTACGTGGGCTGGGAGATCATGGGGCTCTGCTCCTACCTCCTCATCGGCCACTGGTGGGAGGACCGGGGCAACTCCCGGGCGGCGGTCAAGGCGTTCCTGGTCACCCGGCTGGGTGACGTCGGGTTCCTGTTCGGCATCTTCGTGCTCGGCGTCGCCGCGGGGAGTTTCCGCATCGCGGACGTGCTCGCCAAGGTGCCCGAGATGTCCATGGGGACGCTGGTGGCCGCGACGATGCTGCTGCTCGCCGGTGTGGCCGGCAAGAGCGCGCAGGTGCCGCTGCACACCTGGCTGCCCGACGCGATGGCCGGTCCGACCCCCATCAGCGCGCTGATCCACGCCGCCACCATGGTCGCCGCCGGGATCTTCATCGTGGCCAGGCTCTTCCCGGCGTTCGTGGTCGCCCGGCCGACGATGGACCTGCTGGCCGTCATGGCCGCGCTCGGCATGCTCGGCGCCGCCCTGGCCGCGCTCGCCCAGGACGACCTGAAACGGGTGCTCGCCTACTCCACCATCAGCCAGCTCGCGTACATGGCCGGAGGGCTCGCCGCGGGATCCGACAGAGCCGCGATCTTCCACCTGCTCACGCACGGTGCGTTCAAGGCCCTGCTCTTCCTCTGTGCCGGCGTCGTGATCCACTACGTCGGGACCAACCTGATGAGCCGGATGGGCGGGCTGCGGCGGCAACTGCCGGTGACGTTCGTGGCGATGACGGTGGGGTTCGCCGCCCTGATGGGCATCCCTCCGGCCAGCGGTTTCTTCAGCAAGGACGCGCTGCTGCTCGCCATGGACCGAGCGCTGGCAGGCGGAGTCTTGACGGACGCGGCCGCTCTGCTCCTGTACGGCTGCGCGCTCGCGACCGTCGCCGTCACCGGGGCCTACGCCGCCAGAGCCTGGCTGCGCACGTTCTTCGGCCCGGCGAGAGCCGTGGCCCTGCCCGAACCCGAGCCCGGCACGGCCCATGTCGTCGACGTCCGCGAGGCGCCGAGGACGATGCTGCTGCCCGTCGTGCTGCTGGCGGTTCCCGCCTTGTTGCTCGGATTCGTCGGCGGGGTCCACCTCGACCTCGGGGTGGCGGCTGTCAGCGTCGTGCTCGCCCTGCTCGGCGCCGGAGTGATCTACGCGTTCTGGCGCGGCGACCCCGTCACCGACCCGGCCCGGGTGCTCGGACCGCTGAGAGTGCCGTGTGAGCGGGCGTTCTACGTCGACGACCTCTACGCCGCCGTGTTCGCCCGGCCGGTGCTGGCGCTGGCCGGGCTGGTGGTCAGAACGGACGACACGGTGGTCGACGGCGCCGTGCGCGGCTCGGGCCGGGCGGCGCGCGGCCTGTCCGGGGTGCTGCGCCTCGCACAGAACGGCAACGTTCAGCTGTACGTGAGCGGTGTGCTCGCCGGAGTCCTGTTGATCGCGGTGGGGGCGGTGGTGTTCGCATGATGGGCTGGCTCGCCGTCGCGTTGCTCACCGTGCCGCTGCTCGGGGCCTTGCTGCTGGTGATCGCGCCGAACGCGCTCCGTCCCGTGCTGCGCGGTTACGGGCTGGCCGTGTCCGGGGCCACGCTGGCGCTGGCCGTCGTGCTGGTGGCGACGTTCGACTACGCGCGGGCGGCCCGGCCGCAGTTCACCGTGGACCGGCCGTGGATCCCTGGTCTTGATCTCCGCTTCCACCTGGGGGTGGACGGGGTGTCGCTGCCGTTGATCGCCCTGACGGCCCTGCTCACGTTCCTGTGCTTCGCCTACCTGAGCTGGGGCGACGGCCGGGCTCCCGGCCAGCTCCTGGAGCCGCGGGCCGGTGAGGCCAGGCCGAGGGCGCTGGTGTTCACGCTGCTCGTGCTCGAAGTCGGCATGATCGGCACGTTCCTCGCCCTCGACCTGCTGCTCTTCTTCGTGTTCTTCGAGATCGTGCTGATCCCGATGTACTTCCTGATCGCCATCTGGGGCGGCAAGGGGCGGCGGGCGGCGGCGATCAAGTTCATCCTCTACACGCTGCTCGGCTCGGTCGTGATGCTGCTCGGCCTGCTCCTCATCTGGGCCCAGACCGGCACGCTCGACATCGTCGCCCTCGGCCAGGCCCACGGCGCCGGCATGTCGCGCGCCGTGCAGATCATCGCGTTCGTGGCGGTCGGGATCGGGCTGGCGGTCAAGACGCCCATGTGGCCGCTGCACACGTGGCTCCCTGACGCGCACACCGAGGCGCCGACCGTCGGTTCGGTGCTGCTGGCCGGTGTGCTCCTCAAGATGGGCACGTACGGCTTCGCCAGGATCGCCATCCCCATCCTCCCGGAGGGGGCGGTGGCGGCGGCGCCCTGGCTGGGAGCGCTGGCCGTGGTCGGCATCGTGTACGGCGCCCTGGCCTGCCTGGCCCAGCGTGACCTCAAACGCATGATCGCCTACTCCTCCGTCGGGCACATGGGGTTCGTGCTGCTCGGGTTCGCCACGCTGACCGCGGTGGGCGTCAACGGCGCCCTCTTCGCGAACATCGCCCACGGGTTGATCACCGGCCTGCTGTTCTTCCTCGCCGGGGCCATCAAGGAGCGGTACGGTACCGCCGACATGCCATCGCTGGGTGGTGGCATGCTGGCCACGCTGCCGCACCTGGGCGCGATCCTGACGTTCGCGTGCGTCGCCTCGCTGGGCATGCCTGGTCTGGCCGGGTTCTGGGGGGAGATGCTGTCGCTTCTGGGGGCGTTCCAGCCAGTCGAGGCGTTGCCGCGCGAGCTGTTCCTGACGTTCATGGTGATCGGCGGGCTGGGGGCGGTGCTGACGGCGGCGTACTTCCTGCTCATGCTGTCTCGCGTCACCCACGGCCTTCCCGGACGGGCGGGCGTCGGCCCGGCGGCGTACGGGGTCGAGGCGGTTGACGAGCGGCCGGTGATGCCGGAGCCGCCTGGGCCGGTGGAAGCCGTTGACGGCGGTCCGCGAGCCCCCGAGGCGTTGCCGGGCGCGGTCGCGGAGGGTACGGAGGTCACGACGTCCGAGGTCGGGCCGGGGACTGGGGTAGGCGCTGCGGCTGGTTCCGTGGTGGGGACTGGGGTAGGCGCTGCGCCGGCCGCCGCGGTGGGGACTGGGGTGGGAACTGTGGAGCCGGGCGTGGGGGCGGCGGGCTTGCGTGATGTCCGGGGGTACGAGCTGGTCGCCTGGGTGCCGCTGATCGTGCTGATCCTGCTCTTCGGGCTCTGGCCCAAGCTTCTGCTGTCCCTCACCACGCCGGCCGTACAGACCTTGCTGGGAGGCCTGTCGTGATCCAGCAGATCGACTACTTCGTGATCGCCCCGCCGCTGACGCTGGCGGTCGTGGCCGGGCTCGTGCTGCTCCTCGACGCCTTCATGCCCGCACGCCCGCGGAACAGGACCGGGCTGGGGCTGGTCGCGCTCGGCGGGATCCTGGTCGCGCTCGGATTCGTCGTCGCGCAGGCCGTGCGCGGTGGGGGGCCGCTGTCCACGTTCTGTGTTCCCGATGCGCTGACCGGCGCGATCGGCGCGCAGGGGGCGACTGGGGCTGCCGGCACGGTGCCCGGTGGTGCCGCGGCGCCCGGTGGTGCGGCGGTGCCCGGCGGTGGTGCCGCGGTGCCCGGCGGTGGTGCGGCG